>JANMJY010000276.1:0-21834 GCA_031371615.1 Actinomycetes bacterium
ATGGCCCGGTGCCTGGCACCGAGACGTGGCTGTGCAGGCCGTATCTCTAGACTCCGCCACCATGGGCGTCTGCCGGATCATCCCGCTCGGTGGCCTCGGCGAGGTCGGCAAGAACATGACCGTCTACGAGCACGGCGACGACATCGTCATCGTGGACGCGGGCCTCGCCTTCCCGCGCGACGAGCACCTCGGCGTCGACCTCGTCCTGCCGGATATCTCGTACCTGGACGGGAAACGGGTCAACGCGGTCGTGCTCACCCACGGCCACGAGGACCACGTCGGCGGGCTGCCGTACCTCCTCCGTGAGGTCGACTGCGATCAGGTGATCGGGACGAAGCTGACGCTCGGGCTGATCAAGTCGAAGCTCGATGAGCACGGCCTCACCGCCTCGACCCGGCTACAGGAGGCCGAGACCGGCAAGGAGATCCAGGTCGGCTCGTTCACGCTGGACTTCGTCCGCGTCGCGCACTCGATCCCGGACTGCGTCGCCGTCGTGCTCGAGACGGCGGCCGGCCGAGTCGTGCACACGGGCGACTGGAAGCTCGATCACACGCCCGTCGACGGTCTCAAGACGGACGTGGGTAGGTTCGCCGAGCTCGGCAACCAGGGCGTCGACCTGCTGCTCGGCGACTCCACCAACGCCGAGCGCCCCGGCATGACGGGATCCGAGCGGCTCGTCGGCGAGGCGTTCCGGACGCTGATGCCGCTGCGCAAGGGCCGCATCCTCGTCGTCTCGTTCGCGTCGAATGTGCACCGGATGCAGCAGGCGATCGACGTCGCGCTCCAGGTGGGGCGGAAGGTCGCGATCGTCGGCCGCTCGATGAAGAAGAACCTCAACATCGCCCGCCAGCTCGGCTACCTCGACGTTCCCGATCACGTGCTTGTCAAGCCGCAGGACGCGATGTCGCTGCCGCCCGGCCAGGTGATGATTCTCTGCACAGGCAGCCAGGGCGAGCCGATGTCGGCGCTGACGCGGATCGCCTACAACGACCACCCCTCCATCTCGGTCGAGCGCGGCGACACCGTGATCATCTCTGCGAAGCCGGTGCCGGGCAACGAGCTTCGCGTCCACGACTCGATCAACCGCCTCGCGAAGGCGGGCGCCGAGGTGCTGCATCAGGAGATCGCGCCGGTGCACGTCTCCGGCCACGCCTGCTCCGAGGAGATGCGGACGCTGCTCTCGCTGATCCGGCCACGGGCGATGATGCCGGTGCACGGCGAGTACCGGATGCTCGCAGCGCACGGGCAGCTCGCGCTCGAGTCCGGCGTGCCTGCTGACGCGATCATCATCGCCGAGAACGGCTCGGTGGTCGAGCTCGAGCAGGGCAAGACGCCGCGAATCGTCGACCGGATCGAGGCCGGGGTCACGTTCGTCGACGGGCTCGGAGTCGGCGACGTCCGTGACGTGGCGCTGCGGGACCGGCGACGGCTCTCCGAGGACGGTGTCCTGATCATCGTCGCGACCCTGGCGAGCTCGAACGGCGGCGCCGTGACGCCTCCGGAGCTGATCGCGCGCGGCTTCGGCGACTCCGAGGATCTGCTCGACGAGCTGCGCGTGGAAGCCGGACGGGTGCTGCAGGAGCTCGCGTCCGACGACATCACCGAGATCAAGCTGCTCCAGGAGCACCTGCACGACGCTGTCGGCCAGGTGATCTACGACCGCACCCGGCGGCGGCCGATGATCCTTCCCGTCGTGATCGAGGTCTGATGGCCGGCGACTGGCCGGACGTTCTCGTCGGCCACGCAGCCAGCGAGCTGACCGCGAAGCGCCTGATCGCGCAGCTTCGCGCGTGTGAGGCCGCGGCGCTCTCCTTCTGCCGGCTGCTCGAGCGCTGGGGCAGGGGAGAGGCGAGCCCTGCCACGGCTGGCGGTCGCGAGGCGGCACTCCGCCACGCCGCCGACCGCGTCGAGACGGCGCTCGCCGGGCTCGAAGTCCCACTTGGCCGCTACCTGCTCGAGCTGGAGGCCGACCGGGCCGAGGGGCGCTCGTGGTACACCGGCCCCGGCGCCGGCGAGCTCGTCGAGTGGCGGCCGGTACTGACCCGGGCCGGCGTCCAGGCGTGCCCGGACCGTGTCGCCTCCGCTTATCTCGAGCTGGCAGTGCTCGTGCGCGCGCTGCAGGGCCTCTCCGACGCTGCGCGGCTCGATGCGCCGCCGGACGCGTCCTCGCTCTGGGCGGGCCTCTTCGACCTGCGTGACACGCTCCTCGGCTCGACCGTGGACGACCTCAGAGCGCTTGCCGCCTAGCGTCACCGTCGTCGGCAGCGTCAACCTCGACCTGGTCGCGCGGGTCGAGAAGCTCCCCCGGCCGGGCGAGACGATCACCGGCGCGACGTTCGAGCGGGTGCCGGGCGGCAAGGGTGCGAACCAGGCGGTCGCGTGCGCCCGGCTCGGGGCCGCTGTGACCCTCGTCTGCGCCGTCGGCGACGACGCTTTCGCAGAAGAGGCCCTGCCGCGGGAGAAGGGGCTCGACGTCCGTGCAGCCCGCGTCTCGGCGCCGACCGGTGTCGCGATGATCCTCGTCGATGCCACGGGCGAGAACCAGATCGTCGTCGCTCCGGGAGCGAACACGGACGTGGCCGGCTTCGAGCTCGCCGAGAGCGACGCCGTCCTCTGCCAGCTCGAGATCCCGGACGCGGCGGTCGTCAGCGCGTGGGAGCAGGCGACCGGGCTCTTCTGCCTGAACGCCGCCCCCGCGCGGACGATCGACGTCGACGCCGACCTCACGGTCGTCAACCGCTACGAGCTCGAGGTGCTGAAGCGCCGCGACGGCCTCGTCGCGGTGACGCTCGGTGCGGAGGGCGCGCTCCTGCTCGAGGACGGCGAGGAGATCGCGCGCGCCGGGCCGCCACAGGTGGACGCAGTCGACGGCACCGCCGCGGGCGACGCCTTCACCGCGTGCCTGCTCGTCTCGCTGCTCGAGGGCCGCGACCACGAAGAGGCGCTTCGCCGCGCCTGTGCCGCGGGCGCTGTCGCAGCGTCGCGCTTCGGCGCGCAACCGTCCCTTCCGACCGCGGCCGAGGTGGACGCGATACTCGCCCGGTGACGACACAGATCATCCTCGACTGCGACCCCGGTCACGACGACGCGATCGCGCTCCTGCTCGCGCTCGCTAGCCCAGAGCTGGATCTCCTCGGCGTCACGACCGTGCACGGCAACCAGACGCTCGAGAAGACGACGGACAACGCCCTCCGCGTGCTCGAGCTCGCCGGGCGCGCGGACGTCCCGGTCGCGCGCGGGGCCGACCGGCCGCTGATCCGCGAGCCGCACGTCGCCGCGCACGTCCACGGCGAGAGCGGCCTCGACGGGCCGGAGCTTCCGGCTGCGACCGCAGAGCCCGTCGGGCAGCACGCGGTCGAGTTCATCGCCGAGCGGATCGTGCCCGGCACCGTGCTCGTCCCGACGGGGCCGCTGACGAACATCGCGCTCTACCTCGCCGAGTACGGCACGGAGAACATCGAGCGGATCGTCCTGATGGGCGGCGCGATCGCCGAAGGGAACATGACTCCCGCCGCCGAGTTCAACATCTGGGCAGACCCGGAGGCGGCCCAGCGCGTCTTCCATGCCGGCGTCCCGGTGACGATGATCGGGCTCGACGTGACCCACCAGGCGCTGCTGACACCGCCGCTGGCGGAGCGGTTCCGAGCAGCCGGGCGGGTGGGCACGTTCGTCGCCGAGCTGGTCGAGTTCTTCAAGCAGTACCACGCGCGCACCTACGGCTGGGACGGCGCACCGATTCACGACGCGGTCGCTCTCGCCCAGGCGTTCCGGCCAGACCTCGTGCAGACGCAGCACCTGAACGTCGAGGTGGAGACCGAGTCGGAGCTCTGTCGCGGCCGTACTGTCGTCGACCTCTGGAGCCGCACCGAGCGGCCGGCGAACGCCGACGTGGGCGTGGAGATCGACGCCGACAGCTTCTTCGAGCTGCTGCTCGAGCGCATCGCCAAGCTGGGCTGATGCCGCCGGGGCTCCTCCGAGTCGCGGTCGCGGCTATAGGCGCCGCCGCCCTCGCGGCGGGACTGATCGTGGCGCTGCATGGGATGCTCGCTGGAATCCCGCTCGCCGGAGGCGGTGCACTGCTGCTCGCCTGGAGCATCTTCGGCTCCTAGCCGGGGGTGTGTCTCCCGGGGTAGCCCGCGTCGAAGGGCTTCGGCGGCGCACGTCGAACCGCCTCTTCATGACAGCCCGGAAGAAGAAGCGGCCGCTGCGGCCGCGCACGCCCTCACGGGTGAAGAAGCGCACGACCAAGAAGAAGAGCCGCGTGCACGCGGCGCACGAGCATCCCGAGCTGATCGGGCTCGGCCTCGCGGCAGTCGGCCTCTTCCTCGCGTCGCTGCTCTATCTGGGCTGGGAGGGAGGCGTGGCCGGCGAGAAGATCGAAGCCGGCCTGCGAGCCGTAATCGGCTCCGCCGCCTACGCCGCCCCGCTCGCCCTCGTGGCTGTCGGCGGCCTCATGCTCTTCCGCAGCGCCCTCCTTGACATGAGGCCGTTCCGCACCGGCCTCGCGGTGACGCTCCTCGGCCTGATGACCAGCCTCGGCTCAGCCCACGGCGGGTTCGTCGGCGGTGCGTTCGGCGGAGGGCTGGGGAAGCTGATCGGCACGACCGGTTCGCTGCTCGTAGGCGTCACGGCGCTGCTCGCAGGCGGTCTCCTGCTCTCCGGCGCCTCGTACGGCGCCCTACTTCGCCGTTCGCATCATGCAGTCCGCCGCGCGGTCGCCCGGCCGGAGAAAGTGTTGAAACAACACAAAGTCCTCGCGCCGCCGCCGGCGCTCGTGCACGAGCCGCCCGTCGACGTCGTCCACGACTATCCGGACGTCGTCTCCGAGGGCCTGTCCGAGCCGCCGCCGCTCCTGCTCGACCCCGACGGCGCGACCGACGAGCAGACGGTGCTCTTCGACCGTCCGGCCGTGGAGGGCGCGTACGTGCTGCCGGACCGCAGCGTCCTGAACAGGTCGCCCGCGATCGCGGCCAGCGCGAACAAGGCCGACCAGCGCATAGCGGAGACGCTCGTGACGGCGCTGGCGCACTTCGGGGTCGAGGCGACGATCGTCGGCCAGATCGCAGGCCCGCGCGTGACCCGCTACGAGCTCCAGCTCGCTCCGGGCACGAAGGTCTCGAAGGTCGCGGCGCTGAAGGACGACCTCTCGTACGCTCTGGCGACGACCGAGATCCGGATCCTCGCGCCGATTCCGGGCAAGCAGGCGGTGGGAGTCGAGGTCCCGAACCTCTCGCCGAAGATCGTCACGCTCGGGGACATCTACGAAGACCTGCCGTCGACCGCGAGCCCGCTCGCCGTCTGGCTCGGGAAGGACATCTCCGGCAACGCCGTCTGGGCCGATCTTGCGCGCATGCCGCATCTGTTGATCGCAGGCACGACCGGCTCCGGTAAGTCCGGCTGCATCAACACGATCCTGACATCGGTGCTGCTCCGCTCCACGCCCGACGAGGTGCGGATGATCCTGATCGACCCGAAGCGGATCGAGCTCAACTATTACGAGTCGATCCCGCACCTGCTGACGCCGGTCGTCTCCAGTCCGAAGGAGGCGAGCGCCGTGCTGGCCAACGTGGTCGCGGAGATGGAGCGCCGCTACGAGCGCCTGTCGATCGTGCGCGCCCGCAACCTGCCGGAGGCGAACCGCGCCTTCCGGGCCCGCGGCGAGGATCCGCTCCCGTACCTGCTGGTCGTGATCGACGAGCTCGCCGACCTGATGATGATCAGCCCTCAGGCGGTCGAGGACGCCGTCATCCGCCTGGCGCAGAAGTCCCGTGCCGTCGGCATCCACCTCGTCCTCGCGACGCAGCGCCCTTCGGTCGACGTGATCACCGGCATGATCAAGGCGAACGTGCCGAGCCGGATCGCCTTCGCGGTCTCGAGCCAGACCGACTCGCGCGTGATTCTCGACACCGCCGGCGCCGAGAGCCTGCTCGGACAGGGCGACATGCTCTTCAAGCCGCTCGGGACGTCACGGCTCCAGCGCGTCCAGGGCGCCTACGTCAGCGAAGACGAGGTCACGCTCGTCGTCGAGCAGTGCCGCCACCAGCGCGAGCAGGTGCTGGACGAGTCGCTGCTGGAGCTGCCGGAGGGGGCTCTGGAGGACGCCGACGAGCACGACGGCGACTTCGACCCGGACGAGGACCCGCTGCTCGAGAAGGCGATCGAGATCGTCGTGCAGACCCAGACGGCGTCTGTCTCGCTGATCCAGCGCCGCCTCCGCGTCGGCTACACGCGCGCCGGACGCCTGATCGACATGCTCGAGCGGCGCGGGATCATCTCCGGCTACGAGGGCTCGAAGCCACGCCGCGTCCTCGTGGACGAGGCAGAGGTCGAGCGTTTCGTCGCACCCTCCTTGTAAGGACTTTCTTTTCAGCCCAACTTAGGGTTGAATCAAGCGTCCAAGCTTGGCGGTGGTTATGACTTCTAAGGAGGGTAAGTGAAAGTACGCACGTTTTTGTCGCTCGTGGCGGCGGCACTCACTGCGGTCTTGATGCTGGCGATCGGCGCCGGCACGGGTTCCGCGAGGTCGGATGTCAAGCAGGCTCCGGCCGCGGCTTACAAGGTCGCGCTCGTGACCGACATCGGCGGCCTCGACGACCGCTCGTTCAACTTCCTCGCCAACCAGGGCCTGAAGCAGGCGAAGACCGAGCTGAAGATCGAGGGGCGCGTGTTCATCTCGAAGTCGAATGCCGACTACGTCCCGAACCTGACGACCGCGGCCCGCGGTGGCAACAACCTCGTGATCGCCGTCGGCTTCCTCATGGCCGACGCGACCGCACAGGTCGCAAAGCGCTTCCCGAAGACCAAGTTCGCGATCATCGACAACAGCGGTGTTCCGGCTGAGCTCAAGGGCAAGCCGACGAATGTTCGCGGGCTGCTCTTCAAGGAGCAGGAGGCCGGCTATCTCGTCGGCTACCTCGCAGGGCTTAGCGCCAAGAACGTCCCGAACGGCTCCGGTGTGATCGCGGCCGTCGGCGGCCTCAAGATCCCGCCTGTCGATCGGTTCATCGCCGGCTACTACGTTGGTGCGAAGAAGGCATACCCGGCCGTGAAGGTCGAGCACAGCTACTCGCAGGACTTCGTCGATCAGGCGAAGTGCAAGGAGGCCGCGCTCAACCACATCGCCAACGGTGCCAGCGTCGTCTTCCAGGTCGCCGGCCAGTGCGGCCTCGGCGTCCTGTCGGCGGCGAAGGAGAAGGGTGTGTTCGGGATCGGCGTCGACGCCGACCAGGGCTACCTCGGCCCCCACGTGCTGACTAGCGCTACGAAGAAGGTCGACGTCGCCGTCTTCCAGACGATCGCGGCCGCGAAGGCCAGCGGTGCGAAGTTCCGCACCGGCTTCAACGCGATCTTCACCGTGAAGAACGGTGGGGTCGGCTACGGCAAGATCTCCTCGCGGGCGCAGCCTGCGTGGAAGAAGGCGGTCGAGAGCATCCGCAAGCAGATCGCCTCCGGCAAGATCAAGGTCACGGCGCAGTCTCCGCCCGCCACCACGGGCTAGAGCATGCGTTTCCTCGGAAGGGGCGGGGTCTCGACCCCGCCCCTTCCGGTATCACTCCTGGGCGTAAGCGCCCTTGGACTGCTCCCGCTCCTGCTGATCGTGCTCGCGTTCGCCGGTTGTGGCGGCGACGAGCAATCGGCCGGCACAACGACCGCCACGCACCCGGCCGGCACGACGACGCGGGCGGGCGCTCCCGTCCTGAAGATCGGCCTCGTCACGGACATCGGCGGCCTCGACGACCGCTCCTTCAACTTCCTCGCGAACAAGGGCCTCCAGCGGGCCGAGAGCGAGCTCGGGGTCCAGGGCCGCGTCGTCGTCTCCAAGTCCAACGCCGACTACGTGCCGAATCTCTCCAGCCTCGCGAGCAAGAAGTACGACCTCGTGATCGGGGTCGGCTTCCTGATGGCGGACGCAGTCGGCGTGGTGGCGAAGCAGGTCCCGGACGTCCGGTTTGCGATCGTCGACTTTGCCCAGCAGGACTTGAAGGCGAAGCCCGCGAACGTGCGCGGCCTGCTCTTCAAGGAGCAGGAGGCGGGGTACCTCGTCGGCTACCTCGCGGGACTGCTCGTCAAGCGCGAGGCGGGCTCGCGGCAGGTGGTCGGCTCGGTCGGAGGGCAGAAGATCCCGCCGGTCGACCGCTACATCGCCGGCTACAGGGCTGGCGCGAGAGCCGCGAACCCGGGGATCGAGACGCTGAACGCCTACTCGCAGGACTTCGTCGACCAGGCGAAGTGCAAGGAGGTGGCGCTCGACCAGATAGGCCGTGGCGCCCGCGTGATCTTCCAGGTCGCGGGCCAATGCGGCCTCGGCGCGCTCTCCGCGGCGCAGGAGAAGAACGTCCGCGGCATCGGCGTGGACGCAGATCAGGCGTTCCTCGGGAAGCATGTGCTGACGAGCGCGCTGAAAAAGGTCGACGTCGCGGTCTTCCAGACGATCCAGAGCGTGCAGGACGGAAGCTTCGAGGGCGGCTCGGACACGGTCTTCGATGTCGCCTCCGGCGGCGTTGGCCTCGGCGAGATTGCCTCCGACGTGCCGGCCGACCTCGTCTCGCAGCTGAACAGGGTCCAGGACCGGATCGCAGCCGGCGGGATCAAGAACATCCCCGAGACGGTCAAGTAGCCCGGTCCGGCTAGGCCCGCCCGGCCCGGGGCCATAGAATCGCGCGGGATGGACGAGCGGCCCGTTCTCGAGCTTCGTGGAATCACGAAGCGCTTCCCCGGCATCGTTGCGAACGACGGGGTCGACTTCGACCTCCGCAAGGGCGAGGTGCACGCGTTGCTGGGCGAGAACGGCGCCGGCAAGTCGACGCTGATGAACGTCGTCTACGGCCTCTACCGGCCCGACGAGGGCCAGATCCTGGTCAACGGCAAGCCGGCCGAGCTCGGCTCGCCGAAGGCGGCGATCGAGAACGGGATCGGGATGGTGCACCAGCACTTCATGCTGATCCCGGTGATGTCGGTCGCCGAGAACATCGTGCTCGCGACCGAGCCGACCCACAACGGCGTCTTCCTCGACTACGCAGCCGCCGAGAAGCGCGTGCGCGAGATCTCGACTCGCTTCGGGTTGGCCGTCGAACCGCGTGCGATCGTCCAGGACATCACGGTCGGGCAGCAACAGCGCGTCGAGATCCTGAAGGCGCTCTATCGCGGCGCGGACCTCCTCGTGCTCGACGAGCCGACCGCGGTGCTGACCCCGCAGGAGGCGCTCGAGCTCTTCGCGATCATCAGGAGCCTGACCGAGCAGGGGAAGTCGATCATCTTCATCAGCCACAAGCTGAACGAGGTGACCGAGGTCGCCGACCGGATCACGGTGCTGCGGCGCGGCAAGAAGATCGAGACGCTGCCGGCCGCGGGCGCGACCGAGGAAGGGCTGGCGCGGCTCATGGTCGGGCGCGAGGTCCTGTTGCGGGTCGACAAGACACTCGCCCAACCCACCGAGCCGCTGCTGTCCGTCCAGGGCTTGACCGTGGAGGACGACCGCGGCATCGAGCAGGTGCGCGACCTCTCGTTCGAGGTCAAAGGCGGCGAGATCGTCGGGATCGCCGGCGTCGACGGCAACGGCCAGACGGAGCTGATCGACGCGATCGCGGGCCTACGGAGGTCGAAGGCTGGAAAGATCGTGATCGCCCACGAGGACGTCACCGGCGACACCTGCAAGGAGTGCCTCGACGCGGGCCTGGGGCACATCCCCGAGGACCGGCAGCGGCGCGGTTTGATCCTGGACTTCTCGCTGGCCGAGAACATCGCGCTGCACGACTACGACCACCCGCCCGCGTCACGCTACGGCTGGCTCTATCCGAAACGCCTGATCGAGAAGGCGGGAGTGCTGCTCAAGGAGTTCGACGTTCGCGGGGGCGGCCCGCAGACACGCGCCGGCGGCCTCTCGGGCGGCAACCAGCAGAAGGTCGTGCTGGCGCGCGAGATCGACCGCAACCCGAAAGTGCTGATCGCGGCGCAGCCCACGCGCGGCCTCGATGTCGGCGCGATCGAGTTCGTGCACCGGCGGCTCGTCGAGGAGCGGGACGAGGGGCGCGGCATCCTGCTCGTCTCACTCGAGCTGGACGAGATCCTCTCACTCTCCGACCGGATCCTTGTCATCTTCGAGGGCCGGATCGTCGGCGAGTTCCAGCCGGGCGTCTCCGAAGCGGAGCTCGGCGTCGCGATGACCGGCGGCGGCCGGAAGGCGGCGGCGTGACGGAGCCCGCGCCGCCGAAGGGAACGGGCGAGGTCGAGAGCCCTCAACCCGCCGACTCGCAGAGCTTCGCGGGGCGGCTGGCTCTCGCGCAGCGTGCGGGTGGCCTGCTCGTACCGCTGCTGACGACGGTCCTTGCGTTCTTCATCGGCGGCCTGGTCGTGCTCGCGACGACCGGCAAGAATCCGCTCACGACCTACAAGGCGATCTTCGAGGGCGCCGGGCTGAACTGGTTCATCGAGATCGGCAATCACGAGCTCCGGATCCCGTTCACCCACGCCCACATTCCCTTCCCGTGGAACGTGAACGACATCGAGTCGCTGGCGGCGTACAACCTCCAGCAGACCCTGATCAACTTCATCCCGCTCGTCCTGACGGGGCTGGCCGTCGCCTTCGCGTTCCGGTGCGGGATGTTCAACATCGGCGGCCAGGGGCAGTACCTGGCCGGAGCGATCATGGGCGTCTGGATCGGCTCGAACCTTCCAGGGCTCCCTGGCCTCGTCCACATCCTGCTCGCGGTCGTGGCCGGCGTAGTCGCCGGCGCCCTGCTTGCCGGCATCGCCGGGATCCTGAAGGCGTCCGTCGGCACCCACGAGGTGATCTCGACGATCATGCTCAACTGGATCATGATCTGGGTGGGCGTGTTCCTGTTCGGGCTCGGTGGACCGCTCCAGAACGACACCCAGCCGTTCGTTCCCGTCTCGAACGACGTGCTGGACGATTCGAAACTGGGCACCTTCTGGGGCGATCCAGGGCTCCAGGCCCTGCACGTGGGCTTTTACGTGGCGATCGCGGCCCTCATCGTCTACTGGCTGACGCTGAACCGGACGACGCTCGGCTATGAGGTGCGCGCGGTCGGCTTCAATCCGGAGGCGGCGCGGTACGGTGGCATCTCGGTCGCGCGGAACTACTTCCTCGCGCTGGCGATTTCCGGAGCTTTCGCGGGCCTCGCGGGCGCGATCGACATCCTCGGCTGGCAGTACCGGATCAACCAGAACGACGTGCTGATCTCGTCGCAGCTCGCGTTCGTCGGCATCGCGGTGGCGCTGCTCGGCCGGAACAAGGCGATCGGCGTCGGCCTCGCGGCGTTGCTCTTCGCCGCGCTGATCACCGGCACGTCGACCCGCAATCTCGATCCCGAGATCTTCCGGCCCGAGCTCGCGTCGAACCTGACCACCGTGATCCAGGGGCTCGTCGTCCTCTTCGTCGGTGCCGACGTCCTGATCCTGTACCTGCTCAACCTGCGCAAGCGTGGCCGGCGACGTACGGCGACGGGGCCGCAAGAGTGATCGACGGGTTGCTCAGCCGCTTGCCCAAGGGTGCGCGCGCGCTCGCGTGGGCCGGGCTCCTCGCCGGCATCGTCGCCTTCTGGGTCGCGCTGCCGCCCCTGAAGGTGCGCGAGCCGTTCGTGCCGTTCGTGATCGGCCTCATTGCGATCGGGTTCGGGATCGCCGCGCTGCGGGGAGGCGTCCGCAGGCTCGGCTGGGGCGCGATCGTGATCGGCGTCCTCGGCATCGTCCTCGGCTATCTCGCCACCCGCTCGAGCGTGACGCATCTCGACCAGGTGGTCGTCTGGTCGGCACTCACCGCCGCCATGCTCCGCTACGCGACGCCGCTGGCGTTCGCCGCGATGGGCGGCATCTTCTGCGAGCGGAGCGGGGTCGTGAACATCGGCCTCGAGGGGATGATGCTCTCGGGCGCGTTCTTCGGCATCCTGGGCGCCGACAAGCTCAACTCCTGGCCGCTCGGGCTCGCGTGCGCGGCGCTCGCCGGCGGCCTGTTCGCGCTCGTCCACGCCTTCTTTGCGATCCACCTGCGTGCCGACCAAGTCGTGGGCGGGTTCGCGATCAACTTCCTCGCGCTCGGGATCACGGGCTATCTCTTCATCGATATCTACGGCGGCGAAGGCACGCCGCCGAACATTCCGGACATTCCGAACGTCCGCCTCGGCTTCCTGGAGGACTGGTACTTCATCGGACCCGTGCTGGGCCAGCTCAACCTGATGATCTGGCTTGCGTTTTTCACGATCGTCGCGACCTGGGTGGTGCTCTTCAAGACGCCGATCGGGCTTCGGATCCGTGCGGTCGGCGAGCATCCCCGAGCCGCCGACACCGTCGGTATCTCGGTCTACGCCACCCGCTATGCAGCCGTCACGCTTTCCGGCGTGTTGGCCGCTCTCGGCGGTGCCTACCTCTCGATCGGGTTCGTCAACTCGTTCAACCAGGGCATGACCGCCGGGCGCGGCTACATCGCCCTCGCGGCAGTAATTTTCGGCAACTGGCGCCCGTGGGGGGCGGCGGTGGCAGCGCTCATCTTCGGCTTCTCGAGCGCGCTCGCGCAGCGACTGCCGGCGTATTCCGAGTCGGCAGCCGTGCTCTTCCAGGCGCTGCCGTACGTCCTCACCCTGATCGCGGTCGCCGGAGTGATCGGCCGCTCGAAGCCGCCCGCATCGGTTGGCCGTCCCTACCAGAAGCAATAACGGCGGGCCGCCACGCCCCGGCAGCGCCTGGGCGTCCGTCGTCCTCGGCCTGCTCTCGGTCGCGCTGCTGCCTGCGGCGATCGCGGCGACGCGCTGGTCGGACCGGTACGTGCTTCTGCACGCCGCCTTTGCGATTCCGGTCGCCCTGTTGCTTGGCGCGATCGCGATCCGGCTCGCCCGTCGTGCGCGGTCGCGACTCGGGCCGACACTCGGCCGCCCGAGAGGCGCGAGAACCGCTCGCTTCGGCCGTCTGTTCGGGATCCTCGGGGTTTTGCTCGCCCTGACCGCGGCCGGCTCGGTCGGGATCTACGCGCTGCTCTCGCTCGTCGCGGACTAGTTTCTTTCGGACAAGGCCGCTACCATGCGGCGGTGTTCGAGATCGGAAATAGCCTCCGGGAGGCCCGTCTGCGCCGCCACATCGACTTTGCGGACGCCGAGCACGGCACCAAGATCCGGGGCAAGTACCTGAGGGCGCTGGAGGACGAGCGCTTCGAGCTGCTCCCTTCGCACACCTACATCAAGGGCTTCCTCCGTTCCTACGCCGATTACCTGGGGCTCGACGGCCAGCTTTACGTCGACGAGTACAACTCCCGCTTCGTGATCGGTGAGGAGGATGCGCCGATTCGCACGCCGCGGCGCGTTCCCGCCGCGAGGTCACGCCGCTCGGACCGGCGCGAGTCGAACATCGTCCTGCTCGCGCTGACGGCGATCGGGCTTGTCACGGCACTGGTGATCGTCGCCTGGCGCTTCGGCAACGCCGACGCGCCGCCCGTGCGGGGCCTGAACTCGACGCCGACCGCGACCGTCGCGCAGGCTCCCGACGCCGCTGGGTCGGTCCGGCTCGAGCTCCGCGCGACGCGGGGCAACTCGTACCTGATCGTCAAGTCCGGCAGCGCCGCCGGCACTCCTCTCTACCAGGGCACGCTCGAGCGCGGCCAGCGCCAGCGCTTCGACGGCAAGATCCTCTGGGTGCGGCTCGAATCGCCTGCGAACGTGCTCGTGAGGCGAAACGGGAACCGGGTGAAGCTTCCGCCGGCGGCAGTCAAGGCCCAGGGCGTCTTCGTGACGACGAAGAAGATCTTCGCCGCCGACGCCAGTTGACTCCGGCCGCAAGCCGCCCGCGGGCGGTGCTCGTGGTCACCGGAAGCGAGCTGGTGCGAGGCGAGCGCCCGGATCTGAACGGCCCCTTCCTCGCCCGCTCGCTGCTGGCCCTTGGGCTCGAGCCGGCGCGGATCGAGATCGTCGGTGACGATCCAGGGGAGCTCGAGACCGCGCTCCGCGACGCGCTCGCCTCCGCCGATCTCGTTGCGACCTCGGGCGGGCTCGGGCCGACGCACGACGATCGCACCGTCGAGGTGGTGGCCAAGATCGCCGGGCTCGAGCTGCAGCTGGACACGGAGCTGGAGGCACAGATCGCAGGCGTCTCCCGGATGGTCGCTGACCGACTGAAGCGGCCGTATGCCGACTTCGAGGAGGGCGTCCACAAGCAGGCGACGCTGCCCTCGGGCGCGGTTTGCCTCGGGCTCGCCGGGACGGCGCCGGGCCTCGTGGTCGACGCGCACGGGACACCGGTGATCGTGTTGCCGGGCCCGCCCGGCGAGCTGCAGCGGCTCTGGCCGAAGGCGCTCGAGGTCGCGTCGATACGAGACGTGCTCGACCGTGGTACGCCGCCGCTGCGGCGGACGCTCCGCTTCTTCGGCCCGGGCGAGTCGCAGGTCGCGCAGGCGTTCACGGAGGCGGGCGGCGACGGCGACGGGCTCGAGGTGACGATCTGCGCCCGCGACTTCGAGATCCACGTCGATCTCGTCGCCGAGCCCGCCGCCGAGGAGCGGATGGCTGCGCTCGAGGCGGCTCTCGCCGAGCAGCTCGGCCACTACCTCTACTCGACGGACGGCCGCACGGTCGAAGAGCTGGTGCTGGACCGCTGTCGCGACCGCGGTCTCCACCTGGCGACCGCAGAGTCCTGTACGGGAGGCCTCGTCGCGGCGCGGCTCACCTCGGTGCCAGGTTCCACGGACGTGATCGTCGGTGGGATCGTCTCCTATGCGAACGAGGTCAAGGTCGAGCAGCTGGGGGTCCCGCCGGAGCTGATCGAGGAGCACGGCGCCGTCTCAGCAGAGGTCGCCGAGGCGATGGCGCGCGGCGCGCGAGAGCGGTTCGGGGTTGACGTTGCCGTCTCGGTGACTGGAGTGGCCGGGCCCGGAGGAGGGACCGAGGAGAAGCCCGTCGGGCTCGTGTACTTCCATGCCGAGACACCCGGCGGCGGCCACGGCTCGCACTTCAGCTTCCCGGGCGACCGCGACTCGATCCGCCGCCGCTCCGTCGTCGCGTCACTGCACCTCGTCCGGCGACTGTTGGAACAGAATCGTGACGAATCGGTGTGAGCTCGGCCGGTAGCGTGGCGGGAGATGAGCGGCTTCGCCTCTTCCTGGGTCTGCAACTCCCGAACCGCCGCAACGGAGCACGGCTCGCCGCCCGGCTTTACGAGGAGCTCGCGGCGCTCGGCGTCTACGAGCCCGAGCAACGCCCCTAGCTGCCGCATGTCACCGTTCTTCGCTTCCGGGAGCGGCCACGGCTCGCACCGCCGCCGCCCCAGCTTCCGGGATTCGCTCCGTCCGGTGCGGCTGCTTTCCTTTCACGTCTGCACCCGACCGGGGCGGTTTACGAGGTGCTCCAATCGTTTCCACTGAATTGCCGAACAGCAGGAGGATGAGTACATGAATCGCGAAGAAGCTCTGGACGTCGCCCTCGGGCAGATCGAGCGCGCCTTCGGAAAAGGCTCGGTCATGAAGATGAGCGACCAGGCGCAGGTGCAGATCGGCGCCATCTCGACGGGGTCGCTCGTGCTCGACCTGGCACTCGGAATCGGCGGGCTGCCGCGCGGACGCGTGGTCGAGCTCTTCGGCCCGGAGAGCTCGGGCAAGACGACCCTCGTCTACCACGTCATCGCCGAGGCTCAGCGTCGCGGCGGCATCTGCGCCTTCATCGACGCCGAGCACTCGATGGATCCCCAGTACGCGCGCAAGATCGGCGTCAATATCGACGACCTGCTCGTCTCCCAGCCCGACACCGGCGAGCAGGCCCTCGAGATCACCGAGCTCTTGGTGCGCTCCGGCGCGCTCGACGTCGTCGCCGTCGATTCGGTCGCCGCGCTGACTCCGAAAGCCGAGATCGAGGGCGAGATGGGCGACAGCCACATGGGCCTCCAGGCCCGGCTGATGAGCCAGGCGCTGCGCAAGCTTGCCGGCACGCTCAATCGCACCGACACGATCTGCCTCTTCACGAACCAGCTGCGCGAGAAGATCGGCGTCATGTTCGGCAGCCCCGAGACGACCCCGGGCGGACGGGCGCTCAAGTTCTACGCCTCCGTTCGGCTCGACATCCGCCGGATCGAGACGCTCAAGGACGGCGCCGAGGCGTACGGCAACCGGGTCCGCGTCAAGGTGGTCAAGAACAAGGTCGCGCCGCCGTTCAAGCAGGCCGAGTTCGACATCATCTACGGCTCCGGGATCTCCTGGGAGAGCACGGTGCTCGACGTCGGGATCGAGCAGAAGATCGTCCAGAAGTCGGGCTCGTACTTCAGCTTCGGCGACGAGCGGCTCGGCCAGGGACGCCAGAACGCAGCCTCGTTCCTCAAGGAGCATCCGGATCTCGTTCAGCAGATCCTCCAACAGATCCAGGCGCAGGCAGGGCCGGAGCAGATGGTCTCCGCGCGGCTGCTGCCGACCGTCGCCGGGGTTGAGAAGTCAGCTGAGAAGCCAGCCGGAGAGACAGCGGATGCCGCCGACGAGATCGAGGAAGCCGACGTGGTCGAGGAGGTCGCGAAAGCCGCCTCCGCCGCATAGGCATGGCGGAGCCGCCGGACGCCGTCGAAACGGCGCTCCGCGCGCTGCGCTTCCGTGACCGCACGGCGGCGGAACTCGAGGCGCGGCTGGAGCAGCGCGGGGTCGGCGAGGCCGAGCGGGAGCAAGCGCTCGAGACGCTCGAGCGGATCGGGTACGTGGACGACGAGCGGTTTGCGCGGCTGCGGGCGGAACAACTCGCAGTCCGCGGCTCCGGAGACGCACTGATCCGTGACGATCTCGAGCGCCGCGGTGTCGCCGCCGGTGTGATCGATCTCGCGATCGAAGCGCTCGAGCTGGAACGAGAGCGGGCGGCGCGGATCGCCGAACGTCGCGGCCGCGGCGTCAAGACGGCGCGCTACCTCGCCTCACGTGGCTTCGGGGAGGAGGCTCTGGAGGGACTCGTTGCGGCAGAGGACTGAGAAGTTGTAGGATCGAAAGTGCTTCCATTCGACGTTTTACCTGCAAGCGCGTGATTTTCCGAAACGACTTCCAATTCTTCTCGAACGTGACCAGAATCCTTCCGAATCCACCAGCGTCCGGCGCCCAGGAGGACCCGCCGGCTCGAGCTTGATCTGACGCGCCGAGAGTCGGAGCACGGCCGCGCAGGCCGATGCGCCGGATGTGAGCAGCCGCGGAGGTCGATGAGCCGCCGCGGTCAATCCACCTTCCCTGGAGGCAGGACGGCATGCTCACTGCGCTTGCGGCGCTCATCGGACTCGCAGTTGGAGGGGGCTGTGCTGCCGCCCTGCTCGTGCTCCGGACCGGCTCCCGGGTCCACGTCGCCGAGCGCGAGGCCGAGACCATCCGGCGGGAAGCGCAGATCGAGGCCCGCGAGCTTGCGGTCAAGCTGCGTGCAGACGTCGAGGCCGAGGTACAGGAGCGGCGTACCGAGGCTGCGAAGGTCGAGGAGCAGATCACGGCGAGCGAGCACGAGCTCGCCCGCAGGACGACCGAGGTCGAGCGCCGCGAGCAGGGACTGGCCGACCGGGAGACGCACGTCAAGCAGCTGCAGGACGAGCTCAAGGCGACCAAGGACGAGGCCATCGTCCAGCTCGAGCGCATCGCAGGCCTCACCGTCACGGAGGCGAAGTCGCACCTGCTCGAGCGCTCCCAGGACCTGATCCGCCACGAGCTCGCCCGGAGCGTCCGCCAGCAGGAGGAAGAGGCGCGGATCGAGTCGAGGCGGCGCGCGCGAGCGTTGATCGCCGACGCGCTGCAGCGGGTCGCCGCCAGCCACACGGCCGAGACGACGGTCACAGTCGTCGAGCTTCCCTCGGATGACATGAAGGGCCGCATCATCGGCCGGGAGGGCCGGAACATCCGGGCGCTCGAGCATCTGACGGGCGTCGACTTCATCATCGACGACACGCCCCAGGCGGTCGTCCTGTCCTCTTTCGACGGCCTGCGCCGCGAGGTCGCGCGTACGACGCTCGAGAAGCTGATCGAGGACGGTCGCATCCACCCGGCGCGAATCGAGGAGATGTACTACCTCTCGAAGGCGGAGCTCGAGGATCATGTCCGCGAGGCAGGCGAGCAGGCGGTGTTCGAGGCCCGTTGCGGCGAGTTCCACGAGGAGCTCGTGAAAGTCCTCGGGAAGCTCCGCTACCGGACGAGCTACGGCCAGCACGTGCTCAAGCACACGCTCGAGGTGGTGCACCTGGCCGGGATCATGGCCAGCGAGCTCGGCGCCAGCGTCAAGACTGCGAAGCGCGCCGCGCTGCTGCACGACATCGGCAAGGCCATGACGCACGAGGTCGAGGGCTCGCACGCCGCCATCTCTGCCCAGTGGGCAAAGCGTTACGGCGAGAGCCAGGGTGTCGTGCACGCGATCGAGGCGCACCACTACGAGGTGCAGCCGCAGACCGTCGAAGCCGTGCTGCTGATCTCGGCCGATGCGATCTCCGCTTCGCGGCCGGGCGCTCGAGGCGAGAGTCTCGAGCACTACATCAAGCGGCTCGGCGCGCTCGAGGAGATCGCGACCGCGAAGCCGGGTGTCGCGAAGGCCTACGCGCTCCAGGCGGGCCGCGAGATCCGAGTCATGGTCGAGCCGACCGAGGTCGACGACGACGCGGCGGTCCTGCTGTCCCACGAGATTGCGCGCGAGATCGAAGACCAGCTCGAGTATCCCGGCCAGGTGAAGGTGATCGTGATCCGCGAGAGCCGCGCGATCGAGATCGCTAAGTAGGCAGGCGGGTACCATCCCGGCGATGCGGCGCTACCACGTCACCACCTTCGGCTGCCAGATGAACGCTCACGATTCGGAGCGGATCAAGGGAATGCTCGAGTCGCTCGGGCTCGGAGAGGCGCCCTCGCAGGAGGACGCCGACGTGCTCGTCTTCAACACCTGCACGATCCGCGAGAAGCCGGACACGAAGCTCGCCGCGTACCTCGGCGACGCCGGTGCCCGCAAGCGCGACAACCCCGATCTCGTCGTCGCGGTGGGCGGTTGCTACGCCGAGGCTCAGCAGGAGCGGATCTTCGAGCTCTATCCACAGGTGGACGTCGCCTTCGGGCCCGGCTCGATCCCGCACCTCGGTGAGTGGATCGGCGCGGGAGGGGAAGCGCCACGGGGCCGTTTCGGGACGCACGAGCACTTCGCCGGCGACCTGCCCATGCACCGGGAGCGCGCCTTCAGCGCGTGGGTGCAGGTGTCGATGGGCTGCAACTCCAAGTGCTCGTACTGCATCGTCCCGGCGGTGCGGGGGCGCGAGCAGAGCCGCCGTCCCGGCGAGATCGTCGCCGAGGTGACGCGCCTGGCCGCCGACGGGGTCCGGGAGGTCACACTCCTCGGCCAGAACGTCAACTCCTGGGGCCGCGACCTGCGCCCGGACCTCGAGACCGAGTTCGGCGAGCTACTCCGCGCGTGCGACGCTGTCGAGGGGATCGACCGCATCCGCTTCACGAGCCCCCATCCGAAGGACTTCCGCGACCCGGTGATCGCGGCGATGGCGGAGTGCGACGCCGTCTGCGAGCACATTCACCTGCCGCTCCAGTCCGGATCGACCCGGTTGCTGAAGGCGATGCGCCGCACGTACGACCGCGAGCGGTATCTGACACTCGTCGACAAGCTGCGCAACGCGATCCCCGGCCTCGCACTCGGCACCGACATCATCGTCGGCTTCCCGGGCGAGACGGAGGACGATTTCCGCGCGACCCTCGAGGTGGTCGAGCACGTCCGCTACGACAGCGCCTACACGTTCATCTACTCGCCGCGCCACGGCACCGAGGCGGCCACGCTGCCGAATCAGGTTTCGGACGAGGTCAAGCACGACCGGCTCGAGCGCCTCGTCGAGGTCGTGCAGCGGATCGCCGCGGAACGCAACGCCGCGCGCGTCGGCACCGTGGAGGAAGTCCTCGTCGAGGGCTTCAGCCGCACCAATGCAGCGCTCCTACGCGGGCGCACCCGCGGCAACGTCACCGTTGTCTTCAGCGGGCACGCCGTTCCGGGCGAGCTGGCCGACGTCGAGATAGTCGGCGCGACCTCGACGACGCTGCGCGGCGCGCAGCGAACGGCGGTCGCCGCATGAAGGTGCTGATCACCGGCTCGTCCGGTCAGATCGGTACCAATCTCGCCCTCAGGCTGTTGGCCGAGGGCCACGAGGTCTTCGGCGTCGACCAGCGCGTGAACACCTGGACGGACGACTTCCGGTACCTGCTCCAGGATCTGTCGGGCCAGTACCCGGCCTTCCCGGATGGGATCGGGGGCGTGCCGTATCCGGAGACGGATCTCGTCGTCCATCTGGCGGCGCACGCCAAGGTGCACCTGCTCGTCGCGCAGCCGCACCGAGCTCTCGAGAACACGATGATGACCTTCAACGTCCTCGAGTACTGCCGGCAGCGGAACCTGCCGCTCGTCTTCTCGTCGACGCGGGAGGTGTACGGCGACGTCCATCGCTTCGAGGGCTACAGCGAGGCGACCGCCGACTTCGCGTTCACCGAGAGCCCGTACTCGGCTTCGAAGATCGCGAGCGAGGCCTTCATCTACGCCTACGCCCGGTGCTACGGCCTCAAGTACCTCGCATTCCGCTTCTCGAACGTCTACGGGCGCTACGACAACGACCTGCACCGGATGTCTCGAGTGTTGCCGCTCTTCATCCACTCGATGTCGCGCGACGAGCCGATCACCGTCTACGGCGGTGCCGACAAGGTGCTCGATTTCACCTACATCGACGACTGCGTCGACGGGATCTCGCGCGGCATCGAGGCGCTTGCCAGCGGACGAGTGACGAACGAGACGATCAACCTGGCCTTCGGCGAAGGCAACACCCTCGTCCGCGCCGCGGAGCTGATCGCGGCCGAGCTCGACGTCGCCCCGAAGATGACGATCGCGCCGTCGCTGCTCGGCGAGGTGACCCGCTACGTGGCGGACATCCGGAAAGCGCGCGACCTGCTCGGCTGGGAGCCCCAGGTGCCGCTCGACGAGGGCATCCCTCGGGCAGTCGCCTGGTTCCAGGAGCATCGCACCGGCAATCCGGACGAGAACCGGCCGGTCGCGAACGAGGGCGATTCGGTTGGGTGGAAAACTGTTGCCAGCGGCGCAGGATGAGCGTCCGCAGGAGCGGACGCTCATCGCGCAAAGATCCCTAAAGGGGGCCGCAAGCGGCCCCGGCATCGCCGTGATCGGCGTCTTCGGTCCGACCGCTTCGGGCAAGACCGCTGTCGCCGAGTCGATCGCGGCCCGGATCCCGGCGGAGCTCGTCTCGGCGGACTCGATGCAGGTCTACCGCGGTCTGCCGATCCTGACCAGCCAGGGTCGCGGGCGGCTCGTCGGGATCTGGCCGCTCGACCGGCAGGGCACAGTCGGGGAGTTCCAGCGGCTCGCGCACGAGGCGATCGACGAGATCGTCGCTGCAGGACGGACGCCGGTCGTCGTCGGCGGCTCTGGTCTCTGGTTCCAGGCCGCTCTCACCGACGTGGCTCTGCCGGCCGAGGTGCCGACGGGAGCGCGGGCGCGCTGGGAGCGCCTCTACGACCGGCGTGGCGCGGCCACGGCGCACGCGATGCTCGAGCGGCGCGACGCCCGCGCAGCGGCACGGGTGCACGCGAACGACCGCAAACGAGTCGTCCGGGCACTCGAGCTGTGGGAGGCGGGCGGGACGCTCGTGCCGGAGGCGCCGCGGCTCTGGACAGCGGAGACGAGGTTGCCGACGCTTGTGGTCGGTCTCGAGGTGCCACCCGACGCGCTCGCGGAGCGCATCCGCGCCCGCGCCACCGCGATGTTCGAGCAGGGCGTGGAGGTCGAGGTGCGTGCGGCCGGCGACGTCGTCCCGCAGGTACTCGGACTCGAGGCCGTTCGGACGCTGCCGCGCGCCGAGGCGATC
>JANMJY010000009.1:0-13207 GCA_031371615.1 Actinomycetes bacterium
CCGTTCCGATTGACTGCAACCCGGATGCACAGCCGGAAGGGAACACGTGGGACGACTTCCTCCAGGGCGGTGTTCAGCACGGACACCAACGACGGGGCCAGCCTCAACCACGTCGTACGAGTTCGACTACTACAACGCGTGCGGCGATCACTGGCGTGACGACTTCTTACAACGGCCAGTTCGGCGGCGGTGGCTTCATCGGCGACTGCCCGCGCGACAGCTAGACGAGAGTCGATCGGAAAACGAGGAGCACCTTCGGGTGCCCCTCGCCGTTTCTCCCGGCGGTCGTGCGGCTTTCCCTACTACGAGACACCAGTGGAGCGTGCCGGGATCGAACCGGCGACCTCCGCGTTGCAAACGCGGCGCTCTCCCAGCTGAGCTAACGCCCCGAACCGGGCTCAGTGTAGAGGCACTCTGGCCACTGAGCTGACGTCCCGTCGCTCGGCGGCGGCGAAGCCGTCCCTTTCGGGGGTCTTGCGCGTCAGGAATCTGCTTCAGCAGATTCCTGACCTGCGCCGACAGCTCGATGTAGAGGCTCGTCCGGCGTCCGGCCGCTACGGAGGCCGCGCTCCTGGAGGGCGCGCAGGCCCGCGCTGAAGGTCTGCGGCTCGGGCCCAGGCTTGCGGCCGCCGTGCTCGAGGCGGCGGATCCGGGCTTCGAGCGCGTCGATGTCCGGCGTCGCCGGCGACTCCCTCGTGACGAGCGCCCGTTCGCGGGCGGCGAGGCCCGTTTCCCGCTCGGACAGCGCGTCGCTGCGCGCTGCGAGCTCGGCGTGTGTGCGCGCGAAGGCCTGCTCGGCCGCGCGAAGCTCCCCACGTTTCGCCTCGAGCGCTGAAAGCTCGTCCGCGGCCGCCTCGAGGGCTTGTGTTGAAACAACGCTATGTTCCTCGCGAGCCGCCAGTGCGGTCTCGCGGAGGGCGAGCTGCTGCTCGCGGGCATCGAGCGCGGTGGCGCCCGCTTGGAGCTCTTGCCGCCGCGTCTCGAGCTCCGCTTCCCGGTCTGTGAGCGAGCTTTCGCGGGCGGCCAGCTTTGCCTCGGACGCGTCGAGCTTCTTCGCCCGCGCCTCGAGCTTCTTCTCTGCAGCGGCGAGTCTCGTCGCCCCGCCGTCGGGCGGGACCGAAGTTTGTGTTGAAACGACACTTTCTCCCGCCGCGCTCTGGCGCGCGGCGAGATCCTGCTCGCGCGCGGCGAGATCCTGTTCGCGCGCGTCGAGCTCGGCGCGGCGCGAGTCGAGGGCTGCGCGCGCCGCCTTCGCCTCGGCGAGGCGAAGGCGGACCGACTCGAGCCGCGTACCCCGCTCGCCGGTCGCGTCGAGCTTTTGCTCGCGCTTTTCCACGCGCGCCAGCGCATCGGCCAGCTCTCGCTCACGCTGTTGCACGGCGGCGACGCGTTCCGAGAGTGTCCGCTTCAGCGTCGCGAGCTCGGCTGCGGCCTCGGCCCGCTGGCGGCGCAGGGCCTCACGCTCCGACTCCACGTCGGAGGACTTGTCGTTTCGATCGAGCAAGTCCTTCAGACCCATCCTGGGCCCGATGGTACGTCAGCTAGGCCGCGCGCTCCAGGCGCTCTTCCTGACGGGCCCGGCGCACGATGTCGTCGCGCTCGCCGAAGCGGATGCGCGCGCGCTCGGCGCGGTGCTCGTCCCAGAGTACGACCAGCTGCTCGTCGATCTGCTTGATCTCGTCGACGACCGCCTGCTGTCGTCCGTAGGAAAGGCTCTGCCACAGCTCCCCACGAACCTCGCTCAGGCGCTCGATCTCGGCATGGATTTCAGGGATCGTCTTCATACGTCTTCAAACGCGCCCGACGGCGCGCTGATTCCAGCTAGAGCGGCCCTGAACAGAATCGCAACAATCGGCGTCTCTCAGTCGTATCCGAGCTCCGCGATCCGGTCCTCCTCGAAGCCGAAATAGTGCGCGAGCTCGTGCAGGACCGTGACCCGGATCTGCTCCTCGAGCTCGGCTGCGTCGCGGAAGTCTTCCTCGAGCGGCTTGCGGTAGATCGCGATCTTCGCGGGCATGTACTCGGGCGCGTCGAAGAGCCCGTAGAGGTCGGGCTCCTCCGTGTTCTCCTGCTCGATCACGATCGCGACGTTCTCGAGCGCACCGGCGAGCTGCGGCGGAATCGAGTCGAGAGCAGCGCGGACGTGCTCGTCGAAGGTCATCAGTGAGTCGGCGAGAGCGGCTGGCGCTGCTGGACGAGCTTGACAGTGAGAAAGCCGAAGACGAAGCCGCCGATGTGGGCGAAGAACGCGACGCCGCCGCCGGCTTCCGGGTGTGCGATCGACGAGCTGCCGTCGAGCAGCTGGAAGCCGAACCAGATCCCGAGGAAGAGCACCGCCGGCACCTCACGGAGGATGAAGAAGATGATCGTCAGCACCTTCGCGCGCGGCAGGAGCAGGAGGTAGGCGCCGAGGACGGCCGAGACCGCGCCGCTCGCACCCAGGTTCGGAATCATCGCGTCGGCGTCGCTTGCATACGCGAGCGTGACGAAGGTCTGGGCGGCCGTCGCTGCGAGCCCGCCGACGATGTAGAAGAGGAAGTAGCGAACCCTGCCGAGCGCGTCCTCGATGTTGTTGCCGAAAATCCAGAGGAAGAGCATGTTCCCGAGCAGGTGCGACCAGCTGCCGTGCATGAACATCGAGGTGATCGCCGTCACCTCCCAGTCCTGGCCGACCGTGGGGCAGGTGTTGACCACCTCGCACGGCTGGTAGGCGAGCTCGGTGACCGAGCCGTTCAGATCCGGGAGCTGGTACAGCACCCAGACCAGCACGTTCGTGAGGATCAGCGCGACGGTGACGATCGGGAACGACCGCGTCGGCACGTTGTCACGCAACGGCAGCACGGCGCGATGCTATCCGGGCGCTAGAGTCACCGCATGGGTGCGTTTCCGGATGGTCTCAACGAGCAGGTCGGCTACGAGTTCGCGGCGTCGCAGCAGTACGTCGCGATCGCCGCCCACTACGACGCGCAGACGCTCCCGCGGCTCGCTGCGCACTTCTACCGGCAGGCCGTGGAGGAGCGAAACCACGCGCTGATGATCGTCCAGTACCTGCTCGAGGCCGACGAGGCCGTGACGATTCCCGGCGTCGAAGCGCCCACCACCGTGTTTTCGGACGTCGTCGAGCCGGTGCGGCTCGCCCTGGAGCAGGAGCGGCGCGTGACCGACCAGATCTCGGCTCTCGTGCAGCTGGCCCGGACCGAAGGAGACCTCGTCGGCGAGCAGTTCCTGTACTGGTTCCTGCAGGAGCAGCGCGAGGAGGTCTCGTCGATGGCCGCCCTCCTCACCGTGGTCGAGCGCTCCAAGGACAACGTGATGCTGATCGAGGACTACCTGGCGCGAGAGACGGCCGCGAACGCGAGTGCCGACCCGAGTGCGCCCGCCGCGGCGGGCGGAGCGCTCTAGGCGGGCATCGGGATCGCGGCTCGGACCGCCTCCGCGACCGCTTCCAGCTCGACCGTGGCGCCGGTCACGTCTTTCAGCAGCTCGTCTGCGGTCGGTTTCTGCCCGAGCGCCCAGAGATCGGTCAGGAGGTGCCCGGCCTCGCGGCGCTTGAACCAGTTACTGCCGAACTCCTCGCGCAGGAAGCTCGTCATCTGCGCCGAGAACGCCCAGGCCCGCAGATACGACGTGACGTAGTAGCTGGAGTCGATGTCGGAGAGATAGTCCGTCGGGCTCGGCTCGACCTTGAGCGCGTCGCCGAGCAGCTCGACGTAGCGGCTGCGCATCTGGGTCGGGTCCTCGGCCGCGTGAAACTCGAGCTCGTAGAGCAGTTTCGCGCAGTAGCGGCGAACGTAGAAGAGCAGCTGGACGGCGCCCTCGGCGGCGTAGGTCTCCGGGCGCGGGAAGTCGAGCATGCTGCCGAGCCAGGCGCGATCGTCGATCAGGTGGTCGAAGAGCATCGCCCACCCTTCGGTGACGGCGTTGTCGCCGAGACGCTTCTCCTCCATCTTCAGGTTCGGGTCGGTGAAGGCGAAGTGCTCGGTGTGGCCGGCCTCGTGGAAGAGCGCGTACCAGTCGTCCGGCCCCCCCTGGGGCTGGATCACGAGCATCACCTTGCCGGGAATCTCGATCGGCGCGCAGAACGCTCGCGGGCTCTTCGTCGGCCGCTCCTCGACGTCGAGGTGGACGTTCTGCTGCGCGTCGAGGTCGATCCCGAGATTCGAGAGCGTTCCGCGTAGCGCCGGCAGCATCCGGTCGGCGGGGAACGCCTTGTCCCAGCTCGAGCCGCGGAAGAAGCGACGGATGTCGTGGCGCTCGGCGTCGGCGAGGCCGATGCCGACGCGGTCGCGCAGCACCCGGTCCATCGACTCCTCGTACAGCTGCTCGGTCGAGTCGAGGAAGGCGCGGCACTGCCCCGCCAGCCCTTCGAGGTCGTACTCGAAGCGGTCGCGATAGAGGTGGAAGTAGGTCGGAGAGCCGAGCTCGGGGACCGCTCGCTGGGTCGCGTGCACGGCGTCGAGGTAGAGCGGGTTCAAGTGCTCCTCGGTCAGCTCGTTACGCAACTGCTCGAGCCGCGCGCGCGTGTCGCGATCGGCGGTGTTGGCGATCGTCGGCGGCAGCATCCGGTACCCGACGGGCTCGCCCTCGTGCTGGATCTCGAGCTTCGCCTCGAGCTCGGCGATCTTCTCGGAGTTCTCCCGCGTCAGCTCCCCGAGGTAGCCCTCGCAGCCGAACCGGAAGAGCTCCAGGTTCTCCTTGCCCTCGACGGTCTCGCCGAGACGCTTGATCGCCGTGAGGTCGGTCAGGTCGGCGTGGCGCTCGTAGATCGAGCGCAGCTCGAACGCCGACTTCAGGCCGGCGTAGTGGAGGTAGTACTCCTCGTCGAGCTCGGCGATGAACCGGTCGGCGCCGGTGCGATAGCCGTCGAGCTCCCGGTCGCTGAACGTTCCCTCGGCCACGCTGCCTAGGATACGCGGCGTGCGGGAGTTCAGTGTCACAACCCAGAAGCGCAGCCAGCTCGTCGACATCACCGACCTCGTCAAGGCGGCGCTCGGCGACCTCGACGGAGCGAGCGCCGCGCTCGTCTACGTCCCGCACACGACCGCCGGCGTGACGATCAACGAGCACGCCGACCCTGCGGTTGCACGGGACTTCGAGGCTGCGCTCGAGAAGATCGTCTCGGAGGACTGGCCGTGGGAGCACATCGAGGAGGGTGAGGAGAACGCGCCGACGCACATCCGGGCGGCATTCATGGGCTCCGATGTGCTCGTCCCGATTCGCGAAGGGCGGCTTGCCCTCGGCACCTGGCAGGGCATCTTCTTCTGTGAGTTCGACGGCCCCCGTGAGCGCTCGGTCTACGTGACGAAGCTTGCATGATCGAAGTCGCCGGGCTCACGAAGAAGTACGGCTCGAAGCTCGCCGTGGACGCGCTCGACTTCCGCGTTCCGGCCGGAACGATCACCGGTTTCCTTGGCCCCAACGGCGCCGGTAAGACGACCACCCTCCGCTGCCTGCTCGGGCTGGTGAAACCGACCGGCGGAGCGGCGACGATCGACGGCAAGGTCTACAGCGAGCTCGGCGAGCCGAGCAAGCGCGTCGGCGCCGTCCTCGAGGCCTCGAACGTCCATCCGGGGCGCTCCGGCCGCAACCACCTGCGCGTGCTCGCTGCCGCTGCCTCGATCCCGGAGTCGCGGGTCGACGAGGTGATCGAGCTCGTCGAGTTGACCCCCGTGGCGAGGAAGCGCGCCAAGACGTACTCGCTCGGCATGCGGCAGCGGCTCGGGCTCGCCGCGGCGCTGCTCGGCGATCCCCAGGTCCTGATCCTCGACGAGCCGGCGAACGGCCTCGACCCGCAGGGCATCCGTTGGTTGCGCGGCTTCCTGCGCTCGATGTCGGCCGAGGGGCGAACCGTGCTCGTATCGAGTCATGTGCTGTCGGAGGTCGAGCAGACCGTCGACGAGGTCGTGATCATCCACCGCGGCCGCTTCGTCGCACACGCGACGACCGCGGAGCTGGCCGCGCGCGTGGCGGGAAACGTGCGCGCCCGGAGCCCGGAAGTGGGACGGCTGCGCGAGGTACTGGCCACGGCCGGGATCGTCGTGACGCCGCTCGAGCCGGACGGGCTGACGGCAGACACGACGGCGGAGCGGATCGGCGAGCTCGCGGCGGCGAACGGCATCGTCCTGCACGAGCTCGTGGCGCAGGCGGGCACGCTCGAGGAAGCCTTCCTCGAGCTGACCGGCGGGGAGACGGTCATTTGACCGGCCTCTTCCGCTCCGAGCTCCTCAAGCTCCGGACGACGCGCACCGCCGTCGTCCTCGCGCTCGGCCTTTACCTGATCACGGGGATAGCGGTCGTCGCGTCGCTGATCGTCAACGACTCGCTCGACCGGTCCGTACAGCAGGACCTGCCCGGCTCCGCGAGCTTTGCCGTGCTCTTTTCGATTCTCTTCGGGATCCTCGTGATGACCGGCGAGTACCGGCACGGCACCGCGACGCCGACCTTCCTGGCGACGCCGCGGCGGGAGCGCGTGGTGATCGCAAAGTCGCTCGCCGCCGTGGTCGGAGGCCTGACTCTCGCGCTCTCGTCCCTTCTGCTCGTCTACGCCTTCGCGATCCCCTGGCTGCTCGTCACGGGCAACTCGATCCTGCTGTTCGAGCGCGACGCGCTTCGCGACCCCCTGGGGCTCCTGGTGGCGTCGGCGATCTGGGGCGCTCTCGGTGTCGGCATCGGCGCCGTCGTCCGAAGCCAGGTCGGGGCGATGATCGGCGTCCTCGTCTGGTTCCTCATCCTCGAGCCGCTCGTCGGCCATCTCTCCAACAGCGTCTCGCCGTATCTCCCCGGCGCGGGGCTGGAGGCGATCTTCTCGGGCTCGGCGGAGCTTTCCGCCTGGGCAGGCGTCGCCATCTCGCTCGGTTACGCGGCCGCTTTCTGCGTCGCGGGCACCGTGCTCACCGCTCGCCGCGACATCACGTAGCTACCCTCGGGCTCATGGCCGCGCCCGTGAAGATGCACGAGGAGCTCGAGCTCCAGGTCGATTCGCTCGCCTACGGCGGGAACGGCGTCGCGCGCCTGGACGGCTTCGTCGTCTTCGTCCGGCGCGGGCTTCCGGGCGATCGCGTCCGTGCGCGAGTAACGAAGGTGAAGCGCGGCTTTGCCGAGGCGCTCGCGACAGAGGTGCTCGACCCGTCGCCGCAGCGCGTCGAGGCGCCGTGTGCGCACTACCCGGCCTGCGGCGGCTGCCGCTTCCAGGACCTCGACTACGCGGTGCAGGCTGCGGCGAAGGACGACCAGGTTCGGGACGCGCTGAAGCGGATCGGCGGGATCGCGGAGCCGCCGCTCGATCCGATCCTCGCGGCCGAGTCGCCGTTCTTCTACCGCAACAAGCTCGAGTACTCGTTCACGCAGACGGCATCCGGTCCCGCGCTCGGCTTCCACAGGGCGGGCCGCTGGGACGAGGTGCTGGAGATCGAGAAGTGCTGGCTGACGACCGACCTCGGCAATTCGATCCGGAACGCAGTCCGCGACTGGGCACGTGAGGAAGGGCTCGTCGCCTACGACCAGGCCGAGCACACCGGCTACCTCCGCCATCTCGTCGTCCGCGAGGGCCGTAACACCGGGCAGGCGCTCGTGATGCTCGTGACCGCCCCGGGGGAGAAGTTCGAGCGCGGCTACTTCGTCGAGAAGCTGACCCGCTTCCCCGAGGTCAAGTCGATCCACTGGGCCGTGAACGACTCTCCCTCCGAGGTGACGAATCTCCCCTCGACGCTGCTCTGGGGAGAGGACGCGATCGAGGAGCAGCTCCTCGGTCTGCGCTTCCGCGTGCGCCCGAACGCCTTCTTGCAGACGAACACCGAGATGGCCGAGAAGCTGTACGCGCTGGCGATCGAGTACGCGGGCCTGACCGGCGGCGAGACCGTCTACGACCTCTATTGCGGCACCGGCACGATCGGGCTCGCGATGGCCGGGAACGCGCTCACCGTGTGGGGGGTCGAGATCTCGGAGGAGTCGGTGGCGTGCGCGATCGAGAACGCCGACCTGAATCAGATCGGCAACGCCGCCTTCTTCGCCGGCAACGTCGGCCAGTCGATCGAGGAGCTTTTGGAGCGGGCGGGGCAGCCGGACGTCGTCGTCGTCGATCCTCCGCGCGCCGGGCTCGCAGGCAAGGCGCTGAAGCGGACCGGCGCTCTCGGCGCGTCACGAATCGTCTACGTCTCCTGCAACCCGACCACGCTCGCTTCCGACGTGAAGATCCTCCGCCAGGAGCACGGCTACGAGCTCGTCCGCGCCCGCCCGGTGGACATGTTCCCGCACACGCCGCACGTCGAGACGGTCGCGCTGCTTACTCGCACCGCCTAGCGTCGTTCGCGCTTCAGCCGCTCCACCTTGGCCTCGTCGGCGGCGAGCTGCTCGGGGTGGACGTCGTACAGAGCCCGTGGACTCTCGTCGCGCGGCACGATCACGATGCCGTTCGCAAGGTCGTGGACGAGCGCCTCGCCGGCCTCCTCACCCCCGATCGTGAGCCGGCACAGCACCTCGGACGCCGGAGTGTCCGCGGAGCGCACCGGGAAGGAGTCGCTCTCGCGGGCCGGCTCTATCGTGGCCATCACCGGCGGCCGGTCACGGGTGAGAACGACGACCGACGCTCGCCCTCGCTCGATCACGTCGGCGTCGAGGTCGTAGAAGCTCGTGTCCGTCCTGCCGTAGATCCGCACGGGCGCGCGCCCGCGCCGGCGCAGCGCATGCCAGATCAGATCGGCGTTCGCGAGTAGGAACCCGAACGCGACCGCTGGGAGCGCAGGCAGCCCGCCGACGTCGGTCGTCACCGCGAGGATCAGCGTCACCCCGATCAGGGCCGTCATCGTCAGCCAGGTCCAGAACGGGCGCAGGCCGAAACGCGCCGCCGCGGCGACGAAGAGGGCGAAGAAGAGAATGTCCGGCGGCCCGAGGTTCGCCGCCTGGTTCTCACCGGGGATGCGGAAAGCGATCGAGACGTTGTCGAAGACCTGCGGCTGCTTGTCGACCACGTAGTTCGTGGGCCCGCGCCAGACGGAGACGGCGTCGACCCACGGGATGATCGCCGCGACGAGCACGGCCCACGCGACTGTCTCGAAGTAGGAGAGAAACCAGAAGCCGAGCAGCACGAGCGCGAAGAACTTGGCCAGGTTGAAGAGCACGTCGAGCTCGGCGAGCCGCAGCAGCACGGCCAGGACTCCGAGCCCGACGCCCGCAGCGAGCACGCCACGCTGCCCGGCGAGCGGAAGCGCCAGCAGGATCAGCGCCAGCGTCGTCGGGATGAGGACGAGCGAGAGGAAGAGGACGTCCGGCCAGAGGCTGCCGTTCCAGAGACGGCCCGCGCCGGCCGTGTAGGCCGCGAGCACCGCGGTCAGCGCGGCGAGCGCTGCCCAGCGGCTCCGGCTCAATACGGAGGCAGCTCGGCGTACCACGCGCCCACCGCCTTGAACGCATTCCAGAAGGCGGTCTTCGCGGGCGCCTCGTCGAGCGCGGCGTCGATGTCGGGCACGACGAGCGCCTCGACGGTGCCCGTGAAGCGCTGGAGCCCCTCGCCGGCCTGGTCGACCGGATCGGAGAGCGGGAACGAGAGCGCGTTGACGAACTCGACCGTCCGGTCGCCCATCAGGACGAGCAGCTTCGGCTGGACGATGTGCAGCTCCCGGACGAGCCAAGGCCGCGCCTCCTCCGGATCCTCGCCGCCGAACTTGAGGCAGTTGGTGCCGTAGACGGCGAGCGGGTCGACCCGGAGACGTTGCAGCGACTTCAGGAGCGCCTGGCCCGCGCGGCCGTAGAAGGCGACGCCCTCGTGCACCTCGGATGGCTGCGGCGTCTGCTTGAGGAGGAACACGTCTGCCAGCGGATGCCCGGAACCGAGCACGGGGATGTGCGTCTCGTCACCTGCACGGCCGATCTCGTCGCCGAGCTCGTTGATCTCGGAGATCGCCTTCTGCAGGTAACGCTCATAGATCTCGTCGGTGGGCGCAGCGCTGGACACGGGTCGTCTCTCGGTTCTCTCCTAGCGCACTTTCTCCTTGACTTGCGCCACCCACTTGAGGCTCTGGAGGTAGGCGAGCGACTTCGGCCGGCGCAGCACCTCGGCCGTGCGCAGCGAGAGCAGGAACTCCTCAGGACCCTGGAACGACCGCATCCGGAGGGCGCCCGTGCCGACTCCCTGGAGGACGTGCGCGTCCGAGCCGGCGCCCGCCGGAAGCCCGTACTTGCGCGCGAACCGCAGCGCCTCGTCGTTGTAGCCCTCGAAGAGCAGGCGGGCGTTGTAGACCTCGAGCACGTCGAGCTCGTGCAGGTGCCGGTGCAGAGTCGCCGGGAACGGAATCGCATGCATCCGGTCGAACGGGTGCGGGAGGTAGACGACGCCTTCCTGCTCGCGGATCGCGGCGACGGTCTCGGAAAACGACATCCCGCGCGGGATCTCCTCGCGCAGGAACAGCCCGATCACCTCTCCCTGGTCGTCTGTCTTGACCTCCTCGCCGGGGATCACGATCAGGTCGCGTCCGCGCGCTCTCTCGACCGCTTCGGCCGCGCCCCCGAAGACGTTGTGGTCGGTGATCGCGATCGCGCCAAGCCCCTCGTCCTCCGCGTGATCGAGCAGCTCGTCCACCTCGATCGAGCAATCGTGCGACCAGTGCGTGTGCATGTGCAGGTCGGCGAGGATCCAGGCGCGTCCGGCGAACGGGTCGGAGTCTCGGCGGCGGGCCCGGCGTCGTCCACTGAGGCTGCCGTAGATCGCGTCGAGCTCCGCCGCTACGGCCGCGAAGCTCTGCGACTCGGCGAGGGCGCGGCCCTCCTGCGCCTGTTGCCGGCGCAGTGGCTCGTTCTCGGCCAGCCGCGCGATAGCCGCAGCGGCGAGCTCCGGCTGCTCGAGCACTCCCGGCGGCTCGGCGAGCACGGCACCCGCGGCGAGTGCCTCGAGCCGCAATCTCGCCGAGCCCGTCGGCGCCGGAACGACGATTGCCGCCTCTGCGAGCACGCCCGCCCGCGCCTGCGGCTTCCGGCCGGAACGGACCCGGACGCGGTCACGCAGCGGAAGCGGAATCCCCGGGCGCGTCGAGAGCGGCTTCGTCCGTAACAGCACGGCCTCCCAGTCGGGCAGCTCGCGGAGCGAGCGAAGCGCCGCCCTGGCAACAGGAAGTGAGCCCGAGTGAAGCTCGATCACGACGAGCTTGCGCTTGTCGGCAGGCTTGAACAGGCCCGTGTCGACGCCCGTCGAGAGCACGCGGTAGTCGCCCGGGAAGCGCTCCGCCGCCGCGGCGGCCGTTTCCGGCGAGGCCGCGACGAGCGCGTCGATCCGGCCGAGCAGCTTCTCCCGGAGCGCGCGTCGCGGCGGGTAGCCGAGCCGTTCCGGCGAGAAGAAGCTGGCGACGCCGAGCACCTCCGAGTCACGGAGGGCGAGGTAGGAGATGCTCGGCAGGCCGGGCTCGAAGCCGTGGACGACGTCGAATCGCCCTTGCAGGAGCGCGAGGTGCAGGTTCGCGCGCACCCCGACCGGCACGCCGAGGCTCGAGCGGCGGGAGATCGGCACCGCCGCGCCGATCGCGATCACGTCTGCGTCCTCGCCACGCGCGAGCGCACGATGGCCCGCGATCAGGTCTGCCGTGTGCCCGGAAGGGGCGAGGACGGTGACCAGGTGGCCGAGCGCGCGCAGCTCCTTCGCGATCCCGGCGACGTGCTCGTTGACATCGTGCGGCTGTGACCACGCAAACGGGGTCACGAGGCAAATCCTCACCCTGCGAGTGTAGTTAGAGTCGCGCGAATGAAGATCCGGGCGGCGGTGCTCGAGCGGTTCGGCGCGCCGCTCGAGGTGCAGGAGCTCGACCTGGCCGAGCCGAAGGCCGGCGAGGTCCTCGTCCGGCTGGTCGCGTGCGGCGTCTGTCACACCGATCTCTACACCGCCTCGGGTGCGGATCCGTCCGGCTACGCGCCGGCCGTGCTCGGCCACGAGGGAGCCGGCGTTGTCGAGCGGATCGGCGAGGGCGTCACCTCCGTCGTCGAGGGCGATCACGTCGTCACGCTCTTCTCGCCGCAGTGCCGCGAATGCGTCCACTGCGTCTCGACGCGGACGAATCTCTGCCTCGCGATCCGCGAGCAGCAGGGCCAGGGCCGCCTCCCCGACGGGACGACCAGGCTCTCGCGGGACGGGGAGCCGATCCGCCACTTCATGGGCACCTCGACCTTCGCCGAGTACACCGTGATGCCGGAAATCGCCCTCGCGAACGTGAACAAGGAGGCGCCCCTGGATCGGGCGTGCCTCTTCGCCTGCGGGCTCTCGACGGGCCTCGGCGCCGCGATCAAGACCGCCGCGGTCGAGCCGGGCTCGACGTGTGTGGTCTTCGGCGCCGGCATGGTCGGTCTCGGCGCGGTCGCCGGCTGCCGTCTTCAGGGCGCCGAGCGGATCGTCTGCGTCGACCTCTCGGAGGAGCGGCTCGAGCTCGCGAAGGGCCAGGGAGCGACCGAGACGATGCTCGGCGGGCCCGACACGGTCGAGCGGATCCTCGAGCTCACCGGCGGGTTCGGGGCCGACTACACCTTCGAGGCGACCGGCAACGTCGCCGTGATGCGCCAGGCGGTCGAGTCGGCGCGGATGGGCTGGGGCCTCTGCACGGTGGCGGGCGTCGCCGGAAAGGGCGAGACGCTCGACGTGGTGCCGCGCCTCCTGATCACCGGCCGCCGCGTTGCCGGCTCGTCGTTCGGCGGGCTGAAGGGCCGAGACGAGGTGCCGAAGCTCGTCGATCGGTGGCTTGCGGGCGAGATCGACGTCGAGCCGTTCGTCTCGCACGCCCTGAAGCTCGACGAGGTGAACAAGGGATTCGAGCTGATGGAGGCCCAGGACGGCATCCGTAGCGTGATCTCGTTCGATTAGGGCGGCGGCTTCGACGAAGGGCCGCCGCCCCGATCAACGAGATTGCGCTAGGCGGTCGCTGCGGTCTTCGTCTTCTTGAGGGCGTTCTGGGCGATGAACTTCTCCGTCGCCTCGTACGCCTCGTCGTCGACGATCTGCACCGGCGGCGACTTCATCAGGTAGCTCGACGGGCCCTCGAGCGCGCCGGCGATCCCGTTGTTGAGCGCGAGCTTCGCCATCCGGACGGCGTCGATCACGATGCCGGCCGAGTTCGGCGAGTCCCAGACCTCGAGCTTCAGCTCGATGTTCAGCGGTACGTCGCCGAAGGAGGTGCCCTCCATCCGGATGAACGCCCACTTGCGGTCGGTCAGCCACGGCACGTAGTCGGACGGGCCG
>JANMJY010000013.1:0-1937 GCA_031371615.1 Actinomycetes bacterium
AGTCGTCGCTCAACCGCTTCGCGCGCGTCTCGGCTTACGAGAACTGGTTGGGGAAGGCGCAGGCGCAGGCGCTCGCGGAAGCCGTCTGCGTTGGCGACTCGCTGCCGTCCTCCTCGGCGTTGACGCTCGACGACCTGCTTCCCTTCGTCAAGCTGCCGACCGCCTGAAACAGTCGAGCACGTGGTCGTCGACGAGGCCCGCGGCCTGCATGAAGGCGTAACAGGTCGTCGGGCCGGTGAAGCGGAAGCCGCGCCGCTTCAGCTCCTTGCTCATCGCCGCCGACTCGGGAGTCTGGGCCGGGATCTCCGCCACGGTGCGAAAGGCGTTCACCTGCGGATCCCCGCCGACGAACGACCAGAGCAGCTCTCCCAGCGGCACGTCGAGCGCGAGCGTCGCGCGGGCGTTGCCGATCGCGGCCTCGATCTTGCCGCGGTGCCGGACGATGCCGGCGTCGCCTAGCAGCCGCTCGACGTCTCGCTCGCCGAACCGGGCCACGGCCTCGACGTCCCAGCCGGCGAAGGCACGGCGGTACCCCTCGCGCTTGTGCAGGATCGTCGACCAGGAGAGGCCGGCCTGCGCGCCCTCGAGGTTGAGCAGCTCGAAGAGCACGGTGTCGTCCCGCTGGGGGATGCCCCATTCCTCGTCGTGGTAGGCGACGTAGAGCTCGTCGGCGAGCGGCACCCAGGCGCAGCGTTGCATTAGTCGGACGTTAGCCCGGCGTGAGCGCGTCCAGCCACCATGAGGCCATGAAATCTCTTCGCACCACACTCGTCCTTGCAGCAGCACTCCTGTTGACGGCGACGGCGGCAGCGGAGTCGAAGCTCCCGTCGACCGCACTCTGTGGTCTCGCCCACTTGCTCGACCAGTACCCGACCGTATCGCTCGCCTCCCGCGCCGAGCGCTCTCACGCGGAGGACCTGCTGAACGAGCTGCGCGCAGCCGCGGTGCGCTGGAGCGACCCGCGGAGCGCCGCCCGCGCCGGCTACGACACGAAGCGCCCTCGGCGCAAGCAGGGTGACAACCGTGTCATGTGGTTCCACGCGGAGAGCCGCCGCTACTCGAACGACCGTCGGTATCTCGACGTACGGCGGCCCGAGGTGATCATCTACGCGGATGCCCCAGGCAGGCCGCTCGTGCTCGTCGGGGTCATGTTCAGCATGCCGCGCGGCAAGCATGGCCGCTCTCCCGGCGGCCCGATCACGAGGTGGCACTGGCACCAGGTGTGCGCGAAGCCCGGCCAGCGCGGCCTCGCTCCGGGGCCGGACGGAGTGTGCGGGCGCGGCGAGACGCTGCGGAACGGCAGCGAGATGATGCACATCTGGTTCACGCGCGACCTCCGGAGCGCATTCGCAATCCACGCGCCCGTTCCAGAGCTCTGCCGGGACGGGCTCCTGCCGCCCGAAAAGTGCTAATCGGCCCTCAGACGAGCACCGCGCGTGTCTCGGCGGCGTGCCGAAGCAGGCGCACCGCCTCGAACGCTGCCAGCGAGCGCTCGAGCAGCTGCTCGTCCTCACGGACGACCCCCAGGGCCCGGAGGTAGAACGGCTCGAGGTAGGTGCCGGCGCGCGGCGGGCCCCACGCCTCGAGCTCCGCCCGGTGGCCGAGCCGGGCGAGTGCATCGAGCCGGGCGGAGTGCGTCGAGAGCAGAAGCCAGGCACGGTGCCAGCCGCGGTTGGCCCGCCTGTTGACGCTAGCACCCGTTCGCGCCGCGTTACAGGGGCGTTACAGCGCGGATGGATTCTCGTGGCGGCTTCGTTGAGGTAGAAACGAAAGCAACGGTTCGGAAAAGGAGAGAGAGATGGCTCTACAGCTCGGCGATACGGCTCCGGATTTCGAGGCGGAGACGACGGAAGGACGGATCAGCTTCCACGACTGGCTCGGCGACTCCTGGGGCGTGCTGTTCTCGCACCCGAAGGACTTCACCCCCGTTTGCACGA
>JANMJY010000061.1:0-12562 GCA_031371615.1 Actinomycetes bacterium
GGTTTGTGTTGTACCCCCCGGGGTTTTCACCCCCCGCGCGGGGGGGGTCCTTGCCGGGGCACAGCCCCCGCACACGTCCCGACTGGGCGCAACAATTCTGTGCCGATTGCTCCACAGGCCCGGTTCGCGCGGATGGAAGCCCTACCGTTGGCCGAGTGCCTCGGTTGCCCCGATCGACCTTTCCTGAGTACGGCGTCTGGCATGCGACGACACGTGGCGTCGAGCGACGGAAGGTCTACCTCGACCGCGACGACAGCCGGGAGTTCCTCGTGCAGCTCCGACGGGCCGTCGACCGCTTTCGGCTGGACGTATACGCCCTCTGCTTGATGCCGAATCACTACCACTTCGTCGTCGAGTGCCCCCGCGAACTGCTCTCACGGGCTCTGCACCGGGTGAATGGCCTCTACGCCCAGGCCTTCAACGCGAGATACCGGCGCAGCGGCCACCTCTGGGGGGATCGCTTCGCACTCTGGCAGGTGCGCGACGAGGAGCACCTCGCAGCGACGTGCGCCTACGTTCGCGACAACCCGGTCCGCGCCGGGCTCTGCTCGAGCGCCGTAGAGTGGCCGTGGAGCTGGAGCCGCTACGCGAGCTCGGCGTCGAGCGTAATCTCGGGAACGCCCGCAAGCGCCTGCGAGACCGGGCAGTTCTTCTTCGCGTCCTCGGCTGCTGCGCGGAACCCGTCTGCGTCCAGTCCCGGAACAGTCCCACGGATGGACAGGGCGATCTTCGTGATGCCGGTGCCCGGCACGAATGTGACCTCGGCCGAGGTCTGGAGCCGCTCGGGCACGTTCCCCGCTTGGGCCAGGCCGTGCGCGAGCGCCATCGAGACGCAGGACGCGTGGGCCGCCGCGATCAGCTCCTCGGGGCTTGTCTTCCCACCCGATGCCTCTTCCGAGCGCGCGGCCCAGCTGACGTCGAGCGGCCCGAACGCACCCGAGCCGACCTCGTCGATCGTTCCCGACCCGCTCATCAGGTCGCCGTTCCAGGTCACCGCTGCACGACGTTCGGCTGCCATCCCGTCCCCCCTAGCTCGCTTGCAGATGTGCCCGAACGCTAACGGACGCGCTCGCGCTGATGAGCGCCGAGAACGAGCAACCTTGATCCGCGGCGTGAGCGGCGCTCTCGAATCCCGCCTCATCGATCCCGTCGGCGCGTCCGGACACGTCGAGCTCGGACGCAACGATCCGATGGCCCTGACCCTCGACCTCGTCCATCGTCACCGTGCAGCGCACTTCGAGCGTCTCGACGGTGCCGCCGGCCCGCGCGATCTCGCCCGCGAGCGACGTCGCGTAGCAGCCCGCATGGGCTGCCGCGAGCAGCTCCTCCGGGCTCGTCTTGTCCCCCGGGTCGCCGATCCGCGACGGCAGGTCGATCGGCAGCTCGAACGCGCCGGTCCCGGCGCTCGCCACTCCGGAGCCGCGCGACAGCGACCCCCGCCAAGCGACCGTCGCCTCGCGGACGATCCGCGGCACTAGGCCATGACCTCGACCTTGCGCTCCTCCACCGAGAGCCCGCCCTCCCGACGGAGCACCTCCTGGAGCGCACGGATCGAGACCTCGATCTGGTCGAGCGACGGCTGGCGCGTCGTCAGCCGCTGCAACCACATGCCCGGCGCGAGCAGCGTCATCAGGATCGCGTTGCCCTGGTGCTTGCCGGCGAAGCGGATCAGCTCGTACGCGATGCCGGCAATCACCGGCAGGAGCGCGATCCGGCTCAGGATGAGCCAGTACCAGGCCGGCTGCCCGACGAAGGCGAAAACGAAGATCCCGATCACCATCACCCAGAGCAAAAACGCTGTTCCGCAACGGGGGTGGATCAAACTGAAGGTTTGCACGCGCTCCGGCGTGAGCTCCTCGCCCGCCTCGTAGGCGTTGATCGCCTTGTGCTCAGCCGCGTGGTACTGGAAGACGCGCCGCAGGTCCGGCAGCAGCGAGATCAGCAGCAGGTAGAGCAGGAAGATCGACACCCGGATCACGCCCTCGACGACGACGAACACGCCGGTGGTGTCGATCGGCAGCAGGTTCGTGATCAGCGCAGGCGTGACTTTGAACAGCATCAGCGCGAAGCCGATCGCGATCGCGAACGAGAAGATGATCTGGCCGCGGCCGATCTCGGTCTCGACTTCGCCCGGTTCGGCGTCAGGATCCTGGGCCGCGTAGTTGGCTGAGATCGCAAGCGCCCTGAAGCCGATCGCGAGCGACTCGCCGAGTGCGATCACGCCCCGGATCACCGGCAGCCGGAAGAATCGGTTGCGCGCCATCGGCGACGTGATCTCCTTGACGACCTGGGCGATGTCGCCGTCCGGCTTGCGCACGGCGACGGCCCACATCGAGGGGCTGCGCATCATCACGCCCTCGAGGACCGCCTGGCCTCCGATCGAATTGCTCAAGGCAAGTGCCGCTAGGCGCGGCGGGAGCCGCCGGCCTTCTCGAGGCGGCGCTGGAAGCGCTCGACCCGGCCGCCGGCGTCCATCAGCTTCTGCTTGCCCGTGTAGAACGGATGGCAGGCCGAGCAGACGTCGACGTGGATCTCGGCCTGGGTCGACCGCGTCTCGAACTCGGCGCCGCAGGAGCAGCGGACGTGCGTGGAAACGTACTCGGGATGGATTCCGGTCTTCATCGCGAAGCCAGGATAGCAGAGGTGGTTTCGGGCGATACGTTGCCGCCGGAGACAACAGCGGCCATCGGTCCGTCCCCCGCCTTGCCCGCGAGAATCGCAGCGACCGCGACCGCTCCGGCGGGTTCGCAGGCGAGTTTCGCCCGGTTGTAGAGGAACCGGAACGCGTCCTCGATCTCCGCCTCCGTGACCAGGATGCTCTCGACATCGTGCGCCTGCATGACGGCGAGCGCGATCTCGCCCGCGAACGGCCCCGAGAGGCCGTCGGCGATCGAGTCCGGCGTCACCGGCACGGACCGCCCGGCTGCGAGTGCATCGTGCACGGCCGTGGAGCGTTCCGGCTCGACGGCGATCACGCGCCGGTCCGGCGCCGCAGCCGCGATCCCGGCCACAAGGCCGCCGCCGCCCGTCGGCACGAGGATCGTCTCGACCTCGGGCGCGTCCTCGAGCAGCTCCAGGGCCAACGTGCCCTGGCCGGCGATGATGAGTGGGTCGTCGAACGGGTGCACGAGCGTCCGGCCCGTCTGGCGGATGTGCTCGTCGAGCCGCGCGAACGCCTCGACGGCGTCGGCGGCCTCGAGGTCGACCGAGGCGCCGTAGCCGCGCGTGCCGGCGACCTTCGCGGCACTCGCACTCGCGTACATGACGACGAGGCAGTCGATCCCTTCCGCCGTCGCGCCCCACGCGAGCGCCTGCGCGTGGTTGCCGGCCGAGATCCCGATCACGCCGCGAGCCTTCTCCTCCGCCGTCAGCGACGCCAGCTTGTTGAGAACGCCGCGCGCCTTGAAGGACCCGGTCTTCTGGAAGAGCTCGGCCTTGAGCCAGACCTCGTCCCCGAGGGTCTTCGAGGAGAAGGTCGGGGTGCGGTGGACCCGACCCCGGATCTGCTCGGCCGCCGCAAGGACGTGTTCTCGGCGCACGGGCATCGGGCCATCGTAGACTCCGCCGGGTGAACGGCCATCCAGTGCGGATCACTGTCGACGATGACCTCCGCCGCTCGCGGCTGACCGTGTTCTTCCGCCTGCTGCTCGCGATCCCGCACCTGATCTGGCTGGCCGGGTGGACCGTGCTCGCCCTCCTCGCGGGGGTATTGAACTGGTTCGCGGTGCTGTTCACGACGAGGTCGCCGCGGCCGTTCCACCGCTTCCTGACGGCGTACGTCCGCTACAGCACCCATGTCGCCGCTTTCGTCGGCCTTGCGGCGAACCCGTTCCCGGGCTTCGTCGGCGACGACAGCGGCTACCCGGTCCGGCTCGACATGCCCGAGCCCGAGGCTCAGCGGCGGGTGGTGACGCTGTTCAAGCTCGTACTCGTGATCCCGGCGCTGGCGCTCGCCGGGATCTTCGGCGGCGACGCCTTCAGCTACGGCGGGCTCGCAGGCGCGGCATCGTTCCTGGCGTGGTTCGCGGCGCTCGCGACGGCCCGGATGCCGGGCGGATTGCGCAACGTGCTCGTGTGGTGCATCGGCTACAGCGCCCAGCTCGCCGCCTATCTCTTCTCCCTGACCGACCACTATCCGACGAGTGACCCGAACGAGTTCGTCCGGGAACCCGCACCCGAGCGCTCGGTGCGACTGCGGCTCGACGACGATGGCCGCCGCTCGCGTCTCACGGTCTTCTTTCGGCCGCTGCTCGCGATCCCGCACCTGATCTGGCTGTCCTTCTGGGGCTACGCGATCTGGCTCGCCGCCTTCGTCGGCTGGATCGCGGCGATCGCGACCGGGCGGCTGCCCGATCCACTGCATCGGTTCAGCGCGGCCTACGTGTCCTACCAGGCGCAGGTCTATGCCTACGTGTTCCTGATCGCGAACCCGTTCCCGGGCTTCGTCGCGCAGGAGTACCCACTGTTCGTCACGATCGATCCTCCCGTTCGCCAGCATCGCCTCCTCTCGCTCTTCAGGCTCGTGCTGGCGCTGCCGGCCTTCCTGGTCGCAGCGTTGCTGACGTACGTGCTCCTCGTCGCCGCCTTCCTGGGCTGGTTCGCGTCGCTCGCGACGGGGCGCATGCCGCTCGGCCTCCGGAACGCCGGCGCGGCCGGGATCCGCTACGCCTCGCAGACGTACGCGTACACGCTGCTGCTGACCCCTCAGTACCCGCACTCGACTCCGACCCTCGCCGCGCCCGCTTCGCTGGAGCCCGAGTCTGAGGCAAACGTCCCGTCGCCGACTCAGCCCGAGGCGGCGGCCTGACCAACCGCACCTGGGCGCTGCGCGCCGTCGCGGCTCTCGTTCTCGCAGGCGTCTGGGCTGCCGCCGCGTACGCACTCTGGGGAAGCCGCGTCCCCGGTGGGCTCGACCTGCCGCACGTCGACCTCTCGAGCAGGATCGACCCAGCGGTGATCGCCCGCTCGGAGCGGTACGCGACCTTCTTCAGGTTCGAGTTCCCGGCCTCCCAAGTCGTGCTGGTCAGCGTCCTGCTCGCTTACGCACGCTGGGGCATCCGCTTCGCTCGCGAGTCGGCGGCGGGCCGGATCGGCACCGGAATGCTGCTCGGGATGATCGGTCTCGGCCTCGTCTGGCTCTCACAGGTGCCGTTTCGCCTGGCGGAGGTCTGGTGGGACCGGCGCTACGACCAGACCGACAGCGGCTACCTCGAGACGCTGTTCGCAAACTGGGTCCAGCTCGGGGCCGAGTTTCTCTTCATCTGCTTCGCACTCGTGATCGTGATGGCGCTCGCCGGGCGCTTTCCGCGCCGCTGGTGGCTCGGAGCGGCGCCCGTCTTCGTTGGGCTGGCGGCTCTCTTCGCGTTCATCTACCCGTACCTCACCTCCACCCAGCCGCTCCACCGGCCGGCGCTCGAGGCGGCCGCGCGCGAGTACGCGAAGAGCCAAGGGATCGACCCGGTGCGCATCGCCGTCGAGGACGTCACGGACTTCACGAACGCGCCGAACGCCTATGCGGTCGGCCTCGGGCCGAGCAAGCGGATCGTCTTCTGGAACACGATGCTCGACGGCCGCTTCAGCGACGACGAGGTGAAGGTCGTGCTCGCGCACGAGCTCGGCCATCTCTCGCGCCATCACCTCCCGGAGGGCATCGGCTGGTACGCGCTCTTCGCGCTCCCTGGGGCCTGGCTGATCGCGCTGGCGACCCGCAGGCGGGGCGGCATGGCGAACCCGGCAGCCGTGCCGCTCTCGCTCCTCGTGATCGTCGTGCTCGACCTCGTCTCGCTGCCCGTCTACAACGCGATCTCGCGGCACATGGAGCAGGAAGCGGACTGGGTGGCGCTCGAGACGACCCACGACCCGGGCTCGGCGGCGGGGCTCTTCGGCAACTTCACGGTCGAGTCGCTGGACGACCCTGACCCGCCGGCGTGGTCGCACCTGCTCTTCGACAGCCACCCCTCTGTGAAGGAGCGGATCGGGATGGCCGAGGCCTGGCGGGCTCGCTCTAGGTAAGCGTGTACTCGGGGCCCGAGCCGCCCTCGGGCGGAGTCAGCCGGCCGCCCTTGGCGCTGATCGCGCCGCACTGGACGCAGTTCGACGCGTTCACCTCGACGTGCACCAGGCCGTCGCCGTCGGCAGCGCCGGCCTCGTAGACGTGCGCGGGGCACATGTTCACCCACAGATCTGCGAGGTCGCGCGGCACGCGCCGCTGAATGCGGATGTGGTTGGGCTGGTCGTCGCGGGTCCGGTTGCCCGAGAGGAAGACGGACGAGAGCTTGTCGAAGGTGAGCTTGCCGTCCGGTGCCGGGTAGCGTGAGGCACGGTCGGTCCGGATGAGCGAGCGCTCGGCGTTCGACTCGATCGTGAACTCCTTCGGCGGCAGGTTCCCCTTGGTCACGGTCATCGCGCTCGCGAGCGCACCGCCCATGAAGAAACCCTTGTCGAAGACCTGGCGCATGTTCCGCACCTCGTGCAGGTCCTGCAGGATGTAGCTGCCGCGGAGCTCCTCGTCGTAGGACTCGAGCGCTCCGGCACGGGCTGGCGACTCGCCGCGCTGGAGCGAACGGAACGCTGCCTCCGCCGCCATGATCCCGGACTCGATCGCGTAATGGATGCCCTTCAGGGTCGGCACGTTGACGAGCCCAGCGCTCTCGCCGGCGAGCAGCAGCCCTGGCGCATGGAACCGCTTCGGCAGCGCGTGGAAGCCGCCTTCGGTGATCGTCTTGGCCCCCCACGCGATCCGCTCGCCGTCGCGCAGGATCTTGCGCACGAGCTTGTGCGTCTTGAATTCCTGGAGCACGTCGTGCACCGAGAACTCGACGTCGCGGTACTCGAGCCCGGCCACAAACCCGAGCGAGACCAGGTCCGGCCCCATCGGGTAGATGAAGGAGCCGCCGAACTCGCCGTACTTGGCGCTCTTGCGCAGCGGCCAGCCCATCGTGTGGACGATGTGCTGGAGCGGCTTCGGCACCTTCCAGACCTCTTTCACGCCCAGCGCCCAGATCTGCGGCTGCGCTCCCTCGAGGCCGAAGCGCCCGATCGCGGCGCCGGTCAAGTGACCCTGCGTGCCTTCGGCCAGGACGGTGAGCCTCGCGACGATGTCGGAGCCGGGCTCGTGGGTCGCGAGCGGATTCCCGTCACGTCCGAGACCCTTGTCGCCGGTGCGGATCCCCTGGACGCGGCCGTCGGCGACGAGCAACTTCTGGGCGTCGGTCTCCGGCAGGACGGCCGCGCCGCCCGACTCCGCCTGCTCGGCGAGGAAGCGGGCGAGCTGCGAGACCGAGACGACCCAGTTGCCGTGGTTGCGCATCGTCGGCGGCGGCGGAATCCGGAGTGCCGCGCCTCTCGTGAGCAGATAGACGGCCTCGCCGTGGACCTCTCCATAGCTCGGCACGTCGGTCATCGTCAGCCGGCCCTTGAAGAGCCTGCGGATCGCGCGCGGGTTGACGACCGCACCGGAGAGCAGGTGCGAGCCGGGGCTCTTGCCCTTCTCGACCACCGCAACCGGGACCTCACCGAGCCGCTCCGCCGTCTCCGGCGACTCCTCGAGCAGCTGGCCGAGGCGAATCGCACAGGCGAGCCCGGCCGGGCCTGCCCCGACGATCAGGACGCCGACCTCGATCCGCTCGTCGGCCGGATCGGTGGGGGACGCGATCGCGTCCGAGGGCGCGAAGGGAGCCGGGAAGTCCGAAGGACGGACCGTCACGACTTCCGGGCCTGCAGCGCCGCGGTCAGCTTGGGCAGGATCTGGTGCAGGTCGCCGACGACGCCAAAGTCCGCGAACTCGAAGATGGGAGCGTTCGGATCCTTGTTGATCGCGACGATCGTCTTCGAGCTCTGCATGCCGACCTTGTGCTGGATCGCGCCCGAGATCCCGCAGGCAACGTAGAGCGCCGGCGAGACCGACTTGCCCGTCTGCCCGACCTGGGCGGAGTACGGGTACCAGCCCGCGTCGACGACCGCGCGAGTTGCGGCAACCGCGCCGCCGAGTGCCTTGGCGAGCTCCTCGACCAGCGCGAAGCGCTCCGGCTCGCCGAGGCCACGGCCGCCGGCGACGATCACATTCGCGTCCTCGATCGACGGGCCGCTCTCCTCGGCGTGCGCCTGCTCGACCATCTCCGCTGCGAGCGAGTGCTCCTGCAGCTGGACGTCGAACGCCTCGACTGTGCCGGCGGCAGGCTGCTCGGACGGATCGAAGGCGCCGGCGCGGAAGAGGCCGATCCGCGGTGTGGACTTCCAGCCCACGTCCACGAGGACGGAGTCACCGAGTGCCGACTGCTTCCCGACGAGGTTGCCCCCGTCGCTCGAGATGTCTGTCAGCCCCCAGTTCAGGCCGGCGTCGAGGCGCGCGGCCAGCCCGGCCGCGATGTCGGCGGCGAGGATCGACTGGCCGAAGAGGACGGTCTCGATTCCCTGCTCGGCGACGAGCTGCGCGATCGCGTCGATCCGCGGCTGCGGCAGCGGCGCCTCCAGCTTCGCGTCGTCGGCGACGTAGACAGTGGCTGCGCCGTGCTTGGCCGCCTGTTCGGCCAGCCCCGCGACGGCGGACCCGACGATGACCCCGGCGACGTCGCCCGCGCCGAGGCTCGCCGCCTTCGAGAGGACTGAGAGCGAGCCCTTCTGCAGCTCACCACCGTGATGCTCGAGGAAGACGAGGATGCTCATCTAGATCAGCCTCTTCTCGGTCAGGAAGGCGACGATCTGGTCGGCCGCGCTGCCGTCGTCCTCGATCTTGCGCGTGTCGCCGCGCGGTGGCGGATCGGATAGGGCGAGCACCTCGGTGCGCGAGCCCTCCGGACCGGCGTCGCTCGCCTCGACTCCGAGATCGGCCAGCGAGACCGTCTCCTGCGGCTTCGATTTCGCGCCCATGATCCCCTTCAGCGACGGGTACCGCGGCTCGTTGATCGAATCGGCGACCGCGACCACGGCCGGCAGCGGCGCGCGGATGACGTCGTAGCCGAACTCGGTCTGGCGCTTGCCGGTCAGCGAGCCGCCTTCGAGGGTCAGCTCCGCGACCTGCGAGATCACGGGCCGGCGCAGCCGCTCGGCGACTGCGGCCCAGAGGACGGCGCCGTCGGAGTCGGACGACTGCTGGCCGAAGAGCACGAGGTCCGGCTGCTCGCGCTCGAGCGCGGTCGCAAGAATCCGGCTCGTCGCGACAAGGTCGGATCCGGCAGCGCCGTCGTCGGAGACGAGAACCGCTCGGTCGGCGCCCATCGCGAGCGCTTTGCGGAGTGAGTTGAGCACGCGCTCGGGGCCCATCGAGACGACCACGACCTCGCCGTCACCGGTCGCGGCCTTGAGCCGCAGCGCCTCCTCGACCGCGTTCGCATCGAAGGTGTTCAGCGCGCCTTCGCCGGAGCGGTCGAGGCGCTTCGTGCCGGGATCGATCCGCTTGTGTGCGGTGGCATCCGGCACCTCCTTGACGCAGACGACGATCTTCATCGGGCGTGACTCTAACGATGCACCCGAGACCGCCTCGGGAGAGGGCGTCCACGCCAGCTTTTACCCCTTTTGAGAGACATTGCTCTGCAGACCCTGCTAGGCTGCCGCGCTTCGAGCTCGAACCGGTACCCATGACCTTCGCCCGGACGACAGCCCGAGGAGCAGTCCTCACCTTGTTCGCGCTCCTGCTTAGCGCAGGTGCGGCGGCCGCAGCTTCCGTCGCACAGGTGCCGACCCTTGTCTTCCCGGTGCTCGGCGACGCCACCTACACCAACGACTTCGGCGAACCGCGCGGCCAGGGCCGCCACGAGGGCAACGACCTGATGGCGCCGAAGCGCGCGCTCGCGCTGGCGGCGGAGGCGGGCACGGTCAAGTTGTGGACGACCTCGTCGCGCGCCGGCTGCATGCTCTACCTCGAAGGCGAGAGCGGCACGGAGTACCTCTACGTCCACCTGAACAACGACCTCACGCTCGAGAACGACAACCAGGGCTCGTGCGTGCCGGGCGTCGCATACGCGAAGGGATTGAAGAGCGGCGCCAAGGTGCTCGCCGGTGAGCCGATCGGCTTCGTCGGCGACTCCGGGGACGCTAACGGCGTCAGCCCGCATCTGCACTTCGAGGTGCATCCGAACGGCGGCGGGGCCGTCAGTCCGTACCCCTACCTGCGCAAGGCGAAGCGCCTGCTGTTCGCCGCCCGGCCCGGAACGACGTTCACGCTGGCGCTCACCGGCACGGTCGTGACGGCGGCGGGCGAGGATCTGCAGCTCAGCCTCGACCAGGTGCGCTCGTGGCCCGGCGGCCGCAAGGTCAAGCAGTCCGGCCAGAAGGTCGGGGTGGCGGTCCCGGAAACGGCGTCGCTCGAGGGGATCGACTCGCCGACCGGCCTCGCCTTCTCCGCGCTCGAGCTGCTGACGAAGGGCCTGCCGATCACCGTCTGGACGGAGCCGGCGAAGGTGACGCTCGCCGCGCAAGCCGGCGCGAAAGGCGCGCTGGCCGCGTCCCGCGTCGTCGTGAAGCCCTAGCTAGGCGATTCGTTCCCCGCGCTTTTGGGCCGCGAAGCGGCCCCTTTAGGGGTCTTCGCGCGATGAGCATCCGCTTCCCCGGATGCTCATCTTGCGCCACTTAGACCGGGATCTTCGCTCTCAGGAACTCGACGATCTCGCTCGTCGGCGCACCCGGCGTGAAGACCTCTGCGACGCCCTTCCCTTTCAGTTCCTCGGCGTCATCACCAGGGATCGTGCCGCCGACGACGACGAGCACGTCCTCGACACCGTTCGCCTTCAGCCCGTCGAGGATGCGCGGGACGAGCGTCATGTGCGCGCCCGAGAGGATCGAGATGCCGACTGCATCCGCGTCCTCCTGGATCGCGGTCTCGACGATCTGCTCGGGCGTCTGGTGGAGACCCGTGTAGATGACCTCCATACCGGCGTCGCGCAGCGCCCTCGCGATGATCTTCGCGCCCCGGTCATGGCCGTCGAGGCCGGGCTTCGCGATCACCACTCTGATCTTCCGGGCCCCAGGGGTAGGCATAGGTCGGCAAGTATATGGGGGTGCGGCTATCAGTTATCGGCTCGTCCCCCGCCTGGCCCAACCCCGGCGGCGCCTGCTCGGGCTATCTGGTCGACGGCCGGCTACTGCTCGACTGCGGTCCCGGCGTGCTGGCAAGGCTCCGCCAACGCGAGGCTTGGCCGACCGTCGAGGCGATCGCGATCACGCACCTGCACCTCGACCACTGGGGCGATCTGATCCCATGGGTCTGGGGCAGCCTCTTCGGACCAGGCAAGCCGTTGCCGAAGCCCGAGCTCTGGTTGCCGCCGGGCAGTCGCGAGGAGCTGCGGCCGATCCTGTCGCGGCTGGGGAGCGAGGACATGTTCGATCGCGCGTTCGAGGTCTCGGAGTACGAGTCGCGGATCCCGTTCATCGCCGGCGGCCTGCAAGTGACCGCGGTGCCTGTCGACCACTACGACGTCCAGGCGTTCGGCTTCCGCGTTAAGGGGGACCGGACCCTGGCGTATTCCGGCGACAGCGGCCCCTCGGAGGCGCTGGCCGAGCTGGCGCGGGACGCCGACCTCCTCCTGTCCGAGGCTACGCTCGACAACGGCGGCTACGACGGTCCCGAGCGCGGGCACCTCTCGCCCGCGGAGGCGAGCAGGGCGGCCACGGACGCCCGGGCACTGCGAGTCGTGCTCACACACCGCCCGGTGGAGCGGGCGGCCCCGGCGGGCGTCGAGCTCGCCTACGACGGTCTCGAGCTGGAGTTCTAGAGCGAGCGCTCGTACGCGCGCTGAGCACGGCGGGAGCGGAGACGCTCGACGACGAAGAGCAGCGCCGGAACGACCAGCGCGAGCGCGACCAGGCCGGCGGGGACGAGCAGCCACACGGGGCCGAGGCTCGTCGAGGCGGAGACCGGCGGCGGCAGGTCGATCCGAAACGGTGAAGCGGCCGGCGACCTCGCGCGCCTCCACATCGAGCGGGACCTGCCTGCGCAGGGTGAAGATCTGCGCCGGCTCGTTGGAGAGCGGCGTCTCTTGCACCTTGCCTGTATCGCCGATCCACGTCACGGTGAACGCGACCGCCGGCGACGAAGATCAGCCCGGAGAGCAGCGGAAGCTAAGTGTGTCTAAAAGACGGGCGTCTCTCGCCAGACGCCCCAGACCTCGCGCCAAGCGTCGCAGATCTCGCCCATGGTGACGTAGTCGCGGGCGGCGTCGAGGATCAGTGGCATCAGATTGACGTCGTCTCGCGCCGCTGCCCGCTTCAGCTCCGCCAGGCGCGCCTCGACAACTGCGGACTCGCGCCGGCCCTTCAGCGCCTTGACACGTCCGATCTGCTTGCCCTCCAGGGAGGCGTCGATCTTGAGGATCTCGAGCGGCGTCTCGTCCTCCAGCACGTAGCGGTTGACGCCGACTACGACCCGCTCGCCCCGCTCCACTTCCTCCTGGTAGCGAAACGCCGCGTCTGCTATCTCTCTTTGCGGAAAGTTCTGTTTGATCGCCTCGACCATCCCGCCCAGCTGCTCGATCCGCTCGAAGTACTCGTACGCCTGCGCCTCGATCTTGTTCGTCAAATCCTCCAGGTAGTAGGACCCCCCGAGCGGGTCGATCGTGTTCACGACCCC
>JANMJY010000071.1:0-11226 GCA_031371615.1 Actinomycetes bacterium
TCTACCAACTGAGCTAAGAGGGCGAGACTCGCAAGTCTAGCGCCCGGATCCGCCCCACTGGTCTTGGGAGCGCAGCGACCCTTCAGGGGTCTTGGCGCGGATCGGGATCTGCTTCCGCAGATCCCGATCCTGCTTGCGCCCGCTCTAAAAAGGTGGAACGTCCCCGGCTGCGGCTCCGGGGACGATCCGTGTGAGGCAAGCTGCCACGAGGGCGACGCTCCGAGAGACATGACTCTGCGGCTCAGCCACGGCCTTCGGTTGCGGCGGTCGCCTTCTGGGTGGCGCGCCCTTGCGATCGTGCCTGGCGTCCGGCTCGATGCAAGTTGGCCCCACTGTAGGAGCCATGTCCGAGAAAGTCAAGTAGCTCGGTGAAGTGAATCCGTGATACGTTCGCTTCACCCGCTTTACATAGCGCATCGAGTCTTCGAAGATCCCCGCAAAGGGGTATGCGCGAAGCCCCGCCTCCCGCTTCACTCAGTGAACCGAGGTACACCGCCGTCATGTCCGAGCTCACCGCCGCCACCCACAAGCCCACCGCAGCCGCCGCATCCGCTGTTGCCTCACGGGGCGCGCGGCTCGGCGATCGTCTTCGCCTCCTTCGCGTCGCCGCCGGCCTGACGCAGACCGACCTCGCCGGCGATCGCTTTTCCAAGGAGTACGTCAGCCAGATCGAGCGCGGCAAGACGCGCCCGACCACCGAGACGGTGGAGTGGCTCGCGCAGCGACTCGACGTCGACCCGGCCTTCCTCTCGAGCGGCGTCTCGACCGACGAGCGCGGCCGCGTGGAAGCTGTGCTCGCCCGCGCCGAAGCGCTCTCGAAGAGCTACCGCTACAAGGAGTCGATCGAGGCCTTCGAGGAGGCACGCGCTGCGGTCTCCGCGACGAACTCGGTGGAGCTCGAGGTACGCACCCGCACCGGCGAGGCCTGGGCGCGCATGCAGGAAGGCGACCTGAAAATGGCCGTGGAGCTACTGAACAGCGCTCGCGCCGTCGCCGAGGGCTCGGTCTTCTCGGACGTCGACCGCGCGGAGATCGTCTTCCAGCTCGGCGTCTGCCGGTACAAGCTTTCGAGCGTCTCGACCGCGGTTGCGCTCCTCGACGAGGCGCTTGTCCTCGCGAAGCGCTCGGACATGCCGTCCGACGGTCTGCAGTCCGACATCTACCACTGGCGCTCCCGCTGTCATCGCCGTCAGCGCGATTTCGAGGCCGCGCGCGAGGATGCCGAGCACGCGCTCGAGCTCGCCGAGGGCGTCGACGACCGCCGCAAGATGGCCGACGCGTATTTCCAGGCATCCCTCGTTGCCGAGCGCACCGGTCACTGGGTGCTCTCGCGCAACTATGCAGAGCGCGCGAAGAATCTCTTCGAGGAGCTCGACGACGAGCGGACGGTTGGCCGGCTGCTGAACAACCTTGGCGGCCTCAGCCTGCTGCTCGGCAAGCCCGAGAAGGCGATCGAGCAGCTGAAGGCGTCGTTCGCCGTCGCTGTCGAAGCCGACTCGCAGGCGGATGCAGGCCAGGCCGTAAACGGCCTCGCCACCGTCTACCTCCGGCTCGGCGATTGGGATGCCGCCGAGGAGAACGCGCGCGAGGCGCTGCGTCTGCTCGAGGGCCGTGAAGATTTCCTCGACGAGATCGGCCAGTCCCAGCTCGTGCTTGGCCGGTCGCTCCTCGAGCGCGATCGCTTCGACGAGGCCGAGACATCCTTCCGTGCAGCCGACGCGACTTTCGAGCAGCTGTCGTCAGTCAGTCACCGTGCCGGCGCCTGGGTGGCGCTGGGCGATCTTGCCGCGCGTCGCGGACAGGACGCAGAGGCGGCACGGCTGTACCGGAACGCCGCTGAAGCTCTACAGGACCTGCGGTTCTAATCAAGAAAGGAGGAGGCATGAAGACTCGTTTGCTGTTCATCGTTCTTTCCGCGTCAGTCGTTTTTGCCTCTTGGGGCGGGCGGCTCGCCGACCTCCTCAGCTGGTCGGACGGCAGCTAAGCGGAACCAGGCGTGGCTAGACTCGCCCGGTGTTTCGCACCGCGGCACTCGGTCTGGCCGCCTGCTTCATCGTGGCGGGTTGCGGCGGCTCCTCCTCAGCTAAGGAGGGGCCGGATGCACCGACGCTCGAGGCTCTCTGGCGTGCACCCGGCGAGGACGTTGCGGTCACGCCTGCGACCACGGACTTCGGACCGGGGCCGGTGCGGTTCACTTTCCTCGTCATCGACGGCCAGAGTCGCGTCGTCGCGCGTCCCACGGCGCGGATCTGGGTCGCGCACGGGCTGAAAGAGAAGCCGTTCGCGCGCACGACCGCGCGCTCGGAGAAGGTCGGTGTCAAGGGCGGCGACCCTGCAGACGTCAAGGAGATCTACGTCACGCACCTGCAATTGCCCAAGGCCGGCAAGTACTGGCTGCTGGCCGAGCCCGTCGGCGGCCGGAAGATCCAGGCAGTCGGCACCGTCGAAGTCAAGCAGCGGACGGCCGCGCCCGACGTCGGCGAAGCAGCGCCGTCCTCGAACACGCCGACCCTCGCCACCGCGACGCTCGCCCAGCTCTCGACGTCGAAAGTGCCCGATCCAGATCTCCACCGCAGCTCGGTTGCGGCGGCGCTGACCGGCCACGTGCCGTTCGTCGTCGTCTTCGCGACGCCGAAGTACTGCTCGAGCCGCACGTGCGGTCCGGTCGTGGACGTCGTGAGCGCGGTGCGCCGTCGCCACGCCGACTCGGGAGTCCGCTTCATCCACGTCGAGATCTACAAGGACAACGATCCGGCGAAGGGCGTCAACCGCTGGGTGACGCAGTGGAACCTTCCGTCGGAGCCGTGGGTCTTCGTCGTCGGGCCAGATGGCAAGGTGCGCGACCGGTTCGAGGGCACCGTTTCGGTGCGAGAGCTCGACGCCTCGGTCCGCAAGCAGCTGCTTCGTTAGTTTCCGGCGTTTTCGCCCTGGGCAGACCGGCCCGATGGGATTGAAGCTCAGGCGCGCGCTCGAGGTCGGCCGTGTCGCGCGTCGCGGCAGGCTGCTGCGCGTGCTGGGCGAGGTCGGCGCCTTCGGCGACAAGCCGGCGACCCGGGAGGGCGCGAAGGCGTTCAGGCTCGCGCTCGAGGAGCTCGGCACGACCTACGTCAAGCTCGGTCAGCTGCTCTCCTCGCGCCCGGACCTGCTGCCAGACGTCTACATCAACGAGCTCGGCGAGCTCGTCGACGACGTGCCGCCGTTTCCGTTCGAGGAGGCTCGCCGGATCATCGACGAGGACATCGGCCTCGACGTCTTCGCCCGTCTCGACGAGGAGCCGCTCGCCTGCGCCTCGATCGCGCAGGTCCACAGCGCGCTTCTGCGCACCGGTCGCGAAGTTGTCGTCAAGGTGCGGCGGCCGAACATCGAGGAGCAGATCGCGCTCGACCTGGAGCTGCTCCGCTCGCTGACCTCGTTCGCGGAGGGCCACTCGCAGACCGCGCGACTCGTCCAGATGCAGGCGCTTGCCGAGGAGCTCGAGAGCCATCTCCTCGGGGAGCTCGACTTCGTCGAGGAGGCGCACGGCACGGAGCTGATCGCGAAGATCGTGGCCGAGCACGAGTTGCTGGTCGTCCCGGAGGTGATGCATCCGTACGTCACCCATCGGGTCCTCGTGACGGCGCGGATCGACGGCGAGAAGGTGACCGCCCAGCACGGCCTCGAAGGAGAGCGGGCGCACGACCTCGCGCGGGAGCTCTTCAGCGCCTACGTCCAGCAGATCACCGTGCACGGCGTTTACCACGCCGACCCGCACCGGGGGAACATCCTGCTCACGCCGGATCGACGCCTCGGCCTGCTCGACTTCGGGCTGCTCGGGCGGATCGACGACGACACCCGGCGTGCGCTCGGCCTGCTCCTGCTCGCACTCGCTCAGAACCGGGCCGATGACGTCGCCGATCTGATCCTGGGGCTCTCGCTGACCACGTTCGAGTCCGACGAGGCGGGGTTCGTGCACGAGCTGCGGCGGAAGCTGCCGCGCTACCACTGGCGCTCGCTTTCCGGGATCAGTGCGGGCGAGGCGCTCGCCGACCTGCAGCGGATCGCGCTCACGCACGGCATCAGCCTTCCGACTAGCTTCGCTCTTGTCGGCAAGACGCTCTCGCAGGCCGACGAGGTCGCGCGCCTGCTCGATCCGGACCTCGACCCGATCGAGCTCTTCGAGGAGGACGGCCTCGAGGTGATGCTCCAGGAGACACAGCGGCGGCTCGAGCCGGGGAACCTCGTCGCGCTCGCCTACACGCAGCTCCAACCGCTCGTCCGCATGCCGCGGCGACTGAGCCAGCTCGTCGGCAGGCTCGAGCAGGGGACGTTCAAGGTCGGAATCCAGCCGACCGGACTCGACGAGCTCGAGCACCTCGCCCGGTCTGCCGCAAACCGGGTCGGCGCAGCCCTGATCATCTCGGCGCTCCTGATCTCGTCCGCGCTGATGGCGCGGGTGAACGACACCGTTGCGCTCGTCGGCTTCGCGCTCTCGGTGGCGCTCGGGCTCTTCGAGCTCTGGCGCATTCTTCGCACGCCCGGCGATCTGTAGTCTCTCGCGGCATGACGGAGGGCTACGTCAAGCAGGTGCTCGTCACTACCGACTGGCTCGCCAAGCGGCTGGTCGACGAGGACGGGATCGTCGTCGCGGAGGTGGACGAGAACCCCGACCTCTACGACGAGGGGCACATTCCCGGCGCGGTCAAGCTGCACTGGCGCGAAGACCTGCAGGACCCGCTCGAGCGCGACATCGTCGACAAGGTCGAGTTCGAACACCTGATGTCCTCGCGTGGGATCGGCAACGATACGACCGTCGTTCTCTACGGCGATAAGAACAACTGGTTCGCCGCCTACGCGTACTGGTACCTGAAGATCTACGGCCACGAGGACGTCCGCATCGTCGACGGCGGCCGTCAGAAGTGGATCGACGAAGGCCGCGACCTGACGACCGACGCTCCGGCTCTCGCACCGGTGAGGTACTCGGCGCGGGAGGCGGACGAGTCGATCCGCGTCCGCCGGGACGTCGTGCTCGCAGGGCTCGGACAGAAGGGCCGGGCGCTCGTGGACGTCCGCAGCCCGCAGGAGTTCAGCGGCGAGCTGATGGCGCCGCCCGGTTACGAGCAGGAGGGCGCCTCGCGTACCGGGCACATCCCGACCGCGAAGTCGATTCCTTGGGCGCAGGCCGTTCGCGACGACGGCACCTTCAAGTCGGCAGACGAGCTGCGCGAGCTGTACGGCGGCAAGGGTGTCACGCCCGAGAAGGAAGTGCTCGCGTACTGCCGCATCGGCGAGCGCAGCGCACACACGTGGTTCGTTCTCCGAGAGCTGCTCGGCTACCCAGACGTCAAGAACTACGACGGCTCGTGGACCGAATGGGGCAATCTCGTGGACGTCCCGATCGAGCGCTGATTCCTTCCGGCCAGGTCAGGCGATCTTGCCGCTCGAGCCGACGCGCTCGATCACGACCTGCGGGACCCGCGCGCGTGGACTGAGGCGGAGGCACATGCGAACGACCTCCGCGCAGTCCTCGGGCTGGATCATCTCCTCGCTCGGCAGGCCCGCGAAGTCCGCCATCGGCGTGTCGACGAAGCCGGGGCAGATCGCGATCGCCCGGACGCCATCGTCGTCGAGATCGGCGTTCAGCGAATGCGTGAGTGAGATCACCGCGGCCTTCGTCGCCGCGTAGACCGGTAGGATCGGCACCGGCTGGGTGCCTGCGATCGAGGCGAGGTTGACCACCCAGCCCTTCGTCTTGCGCAAGTGCGGGATCGCGGCCTGCGTGACGAGGAGGAGCCCGCGCAGGTTGATCGCGAGCTGCCGATCGATGTGCTTCAGCTGGGCGTCCTCGACCCTTCCGGCGATGCCGATGCCGGCCGAGTTGACGAGCAGGTCGAGCCCGCCTTCCCGCTCCACGTGCTCCTCGACCATGCGTGCACAGTCCTCGGGCTTGGAAACGTCGGCTGCGATCGCGTGCGCTCCCAGCTCTGCGGCCGCCGCCTCGACCTTCTCGGCCGTGCGCGAGACGAGGGTGACCGCGAAGCCCTCCTCGCGAAGCATCCTCGCGATCGCAAGGCCTATGCCCGAGGAGCCGCCGGTGACGAGTCCCGATGCCACGTGTTTCGACTATCTCAGAAACGAGAAAGGAGACGCTGACAGGATGGCGAACTGAGGCGCAAATCCTCAGGCTCCTCCTCTCCCCTGAGTGCAACGGCGGCTCCCCGGCCGCCGTTGCGTATTTCTAGCCCGCATCGCCGCACACGCTGCGCGTACTTTGCAGGCATGACAGTGAAGCTCACGTCGCTCGCGCCGAGCGGCGGCTGTGCCGCGAAGTACTCCGCGGCGAGGCTCGAGGAGCTGCTGCGTGGCTTCGTGCCCGCGGAGGCAGAGAACCTCCTCGTCGGGCTCGCGCCCTCCGACGACGCGGTCGTCTACAAACTCGACGACGAGCGCGCACTGGTGTTCACGCTCGACTTCTTCCCGCCGCTCGTCGACGACCCGGCGCTCTACGGCCGGATCGCCGCGACGAACGCGCTGAACGACGTCTTCGCGATGGGCGGGCTACCTTTGCTCGCGCTTTCGATCGCCGCCTTCCCCGAGAGCCTGCCCAACGAGACGCTCGCCGCGGTCTTCGGGGCTGCCGCCGAGCAGGTGCGCGCCGCGGGCGGGATTCTCGCGGGCGGTCACACGCTCCGCGACGAGGAGCCCAAGTACGGGCTCGCGGTCGTCGGCACCGTGCACCCGAACGGGTTCTGGGCGAAGAGCGGCGCGCGCCCGGGCGACGCGGTCTTCCTGACGAAGCCGCTCGGGACGGGGATGCTGCTCCACGCCGCACGTGAAGGCCGCCGCCACGAGGCCGGGCTCGGAGCGGCAGCGGCTTCGATGACGACGCTCAGCCGCGAGGCTGCGGAGGTGCTCCGCCCCTTCTCACCCAACGCCGTCACCGACGTGACCGGATTCGGCCTGCTCGGCCACGCGCACGAGATGGCCGAGCGAAGCTCGGTCCGGATCGAGCTCGACGGTGCGAACCTGCCCCTGTTCCCGGGCGCGCTCGAGTGCGCCGCGGCCGGGGTGCGCACCGGCGGCGACGGGCGCAACCGCGACTTCGCCGGCGCGCACGTCGAGGCGGATGGCGTCGCGGAGGATCTGCTCGCGCTCGCCTATGACCCGCAGACCTCGGGCGGCCTCCTGATCGCGTTGCCCGCCGACAAGGGCCTCGTGCTCGAGGCCGCCTTCGCTGCGCAGAGCCTCTCCCTGACCAGGATCGGGCGAGTCGTGGAGGGTAGTGGCGTCGCGCTTGCCTAGGCTGAGGCCTGTCACCCCGGCGCGGTTCGCGAAGCTCGCGCTCGCCTCCGCGATCTCGCTCTACCTGATCGTGATCACCGGAGCCGCGGTGCGGTTGACCGGCTCGGGTCTGGCGTGCCTGTCGTGGCCGGGCTGCAGCCAGGGCGCCTTCTTCCCCGCGATCGGGGAACATTCGACGATCGAGTTCGGCAACCGGGCCATGGCCCTCTTTCCGATCACGCTCTCGCTCGCGACCTGGGTCGCGGCCACGAAGACGCCGGGCCTCGCCCGCTGGGTGGTCTGGACGGCCGCGTTCACCTGCCTCGGCACGATCGCGCAGGCACCCCTCGGCCTGCTGACGATCCGCCTCGGACTGCACCCGCTGGCGGTTGCCACACACTTCCTGCTCGCGCTCGCCGTGCTCGCGACGGCGATGGTGATCGCGGTGGAGGCATGGGGCAACGCCCAGGGGCGCGTCGAGCCGGCTCCGCGTTGGCTGCGTCTGGTCGGGCTCGTGCTGGCGCTAGCCTGCGGGATACTGGTCGTCACCGGGACGCTCTCCACCGCGTCCGGCCCGCATCCCGGCGACAAGGCCGAGGTCGACCGCTTCTGGAACCTGCTCGACGCGGTCTACCTCCACGTGCGCGCGACCGCTGCCTTCGGCATCTGCTTTCTCCTCATCCTGGCGTGGCTCGCTCGCCACCGCGATCGCGCAGGCGTCCTCGTTCCGAGCGCGGTGGGGCTGCTCGTGCTCCTGCTCGTGCAGATGAGCGTCGGGGAGCTGCAATGGCGTAACCAACTGCCGTGGTGGCTCGTCCTGATCCACGTCGGATTGGCCGCCGCTGTGTGGGCCTGGACGGTCGGGCTCGTCACGGCTCTCTGGCGGACGCCGCGTAAACTGACGACATGAGCGAGCTGCGGATGGTGGGGCGTCCCGCGCTCGAGCGGCCCGTCCTGATCGCGGCCTTCCGGGGCTGGAACGACGGCGGTCAGGGCGCAACTCTCGCGGCGGGCTACCTCGCGCGCGTCTGGAACGCTGAGCGGTTCGCCGATATCGACCCCGAGGGCTTCATCGACTTCCAGGCGAACAGGCCACACGTCTCGCTCGACGAGGCGATGGTGCGCAACATCGACTGGCCCGAGAACGCCTTCTACCACGCTCGCATCCCCGGCTCCGAGCAGGACGTGGTGCTGCTGCTCGGCGTCGAGCCGAGCCTCCGCTGGAAGACGTTCTCGAAGCTCGTGCTCGATCTCGCGCGCGAGCTCGACGTCGAGCTCGTGATCACCCTCGGCTCGTTGCTCGCCGACGTCCCGCACACCCGCGCGGCGCCCGTCACCGGCGCCGCGAGCGACCCCGAGCTGGTCGAGAGCCTCGGGCTCCAGCACTCGCGCTACGAGGGGCCCACCGGGATCGTCGGCGTGCTCCAGGACGCGTGCCGGCGGGAGGGGATCCCCGCTGCCAGCCTGTGGGCTGCGGTGCCTCACTACGTCTCGCTCGCGCCGAGCCCCCGGGCCGCCCGCGCGCTCTGCGACCGGCTGGGGCAGCTGCTCGCGGTTCCGATCGACACGGTCGAGCTCGCCGAGGCCGAAGAGGCCTACGCCGAGCAGGTCACCGAAGCGGTCTCGACCGACGAGGAGACCGCGGCGTACGTCGCCGAGTTGGAGCGGCGCACGGACGAGCTCGATCTCGAGGAGCACGAGGATCTCCCGTCGGGCGACACGCTCGCTGCGGAGCTGACGCGCTTCCTGCGCGAGCGCGACGCCGAGAGCGGCGACGACGCCCCCCGCGGGGGCTAGGTCACAGCAGGCGGCGGACGGCAGCCGCGTCGAGCACCTCGATCACGTCGTCCGCCGCGGCGAGTCGCTCGCGCGGGACGGTGCCGAGAACCGCGACGCAACGCAGTCCGGCCGCGAGCGCCGCCTGCACGCCGACCGGCGTGTCCTCGAAGACGAGCACCTCGTCGGCGGCGACATCGTCCAGTCGCTCGAGCGCCAGCAGATAGCCCTCGGGATCGGGCTTCGTCCTGCTCACGTCTTCGGCTGTGACGGTGAACGCGAGGAGCTCATGGAGTCCCGCCGCTGCGAGCACCTCGTCGAGCACGACGCGCTCGCCGGTCGTGACGATGCCAACCGGCACCACGGTCGCCGCCGCGGCGACCGCCTCCCGAGCCGCCTGCGGCACCGTCGACCCGTCGCCGGCGAGCGCCCGAAAGCGCGTCACGCACTCCTCGAGCACCTCCGCCAGGCGCGGATAGTCCGAACCGAGCCACGTGGCGATCCCTTCCTTGCCCGAGAGCCCCGTCAGCTCCGCGTAGTACTCGGCTTCCGTGATCGGGCGACCGTGGGCGGCCAGGACCTCTTCGTAGACCGCGAACGAGACGTGCTCGTCGTGCGAGAGTGTCCCGTTGAAGTCGAAGAGGACGGCTCTGGTCAGTCGGCGAGCGAGGGTGGTCGAGGAGGAGGCGCGCCGGATCGCGCTCCACATCGCCCCGGTCTCGGCGGTCACCGACATCTCGACGCGGCCGTCCTGACGGGAGCGCTCGCAGTGGGCCTCCGTTCCGCCGTCGACAACGTCTTCGAGAACCGCCTTCGGGTTACTCGCTGGAGCTCCGGGCCCAGAGGTTGATGTCCGCCTCGGTGGCGTAGCGGTCGATCTCCTCGAGCTCATCGGGCGAGAAGTCGAGCTTGTCGAGCGCCGCCACGTTCGCCTCCAGCTGCTCGACGCTGCTCGCGCCGATGAGAGCGGAGGTGACCCGCGCGTCGCGGAGGATCCAGGCGACAGCCATCTGCGCGAGCTTCTGGCCCCGTTGCCGGGCGATCTCGTTCAGCGCCCGCACCTTCGTCAGCGTCTGCTCGTTCAGCTGGTCGTGCGAGAGCGAGAGGTTGCGGCTCGCGCGCGAGCCCTCCGGGACGCCGTCGAGGTAGCGGTCGGTGAGGAGACCCTGCGCGAGCGGTGAGAAGGCGATGCAGCCGATGCCCTCGTCCCCGAGCGCGTCGAGCAGGTCGGGCTCGATCCAGCGGTTCAGCATCGAGTAGGACGGCTGGTGGATCACGATCGGCGTGCCCAGGCTGCGGCCGATCGCGGCCGCCTCGCGCGTCTTCTCCGCCGAGTACGAGGAGATGCCCACGTAGAGCGCCTTGCCCTGCCGCACCGCGGTGTCGAGCGCGCCGATCGTCTCCTCGAGCGGCGTGTCGGGATCGAAGCGGTGTGAGTAGAAGACGTCCACATACTCGAGCCCCAGGCGCTGCAGCGACTGTTCGAGGCTCGCGAGCACGTACTTGCGCGACCCCCACTCGCCGTACGGGCCGGGCCACATGTCGTAGCCGGCCTTGGTCGAGATCACGAGCTCGTCGCGGTACGGCCGGAAGTCCTCGCGGAAGAGGCGGCCGAAATTGGACTCCGCCGACCCGAACGGGGGCCCGTAGTTGTTCGCCAGGTCGAAGTGCAGGATCCCGAGGTCGAAGCCCCGCCGCAGGATCGCGCGGCTCGTTTCGAGCGGCCGGTCGTCGCCGAAGTTGTTCCAGAGCCCGAGCGAGACCGCGGGCAGCTGCAGGCCGCTGCGGCCGCTGCGGCGGTACTGCATCCGGTCGTAGCGTTTGGCTGCGGGGGCGTACGTCATTGGCTCTCTTATGTTATGACGCCGCGTGATCGCTGTCGCCGGAGAGGCGCTGATCGACCTCGTCGATCGGGATACGGTGCCCCAGCCGCTGCCGGGCGGAGGTCCATTCAACACGGCGGTCGCGCTCGGCCGGCTCCGCGTTCCGACTGCTTTTCTCGGACGCGTCTCGTACGACCAATTCGGCGAGCTCCTCGTCGGTCTCCTCCGAGAGAGCGGCGTCGACGACCGCTACGTCCTCCGCAGCCGGGCCCCGACGCCTGTCGCGGCCGTGCGCGCGAATGGGGAAGGCGACGCCGAATACAGCTTCGACCTCGCCGGGACGGCGTACGCCGACCTGACGCCGGACGAC
>JANMJY010000162.1:0-1595 GCA_031371615.1 Actinomycetes bacterium
GCGCCGCCGGCTCGACTTCCCTCCCGCGGAGGTGACGATCTCCCTGCTCACGGGCTATTTCGCGAACAACCCCGCGGAGCTGATCGGCGTCTCCGCGGTCATCGCCGCGGTCACGGCGGGCGTCTACCTCGGCTGGCACACCCCGGAGCTGACGACGGCCGAGGTGCGGTTGATGGGCGAGTCGGCCTGGGAGATCGTCACCTTCATGCTCAACGCACTCCTCTTCACGCTGATCGGTCTGCAGCTGCCTGGCATCCTCGACCAGCTCGGCGCCTACTCGACGCTCGACCTGCTCTGGTGGGCCATCGCCGTCTGGCTGACGGTGGTGCTCGTGCGCTGGGCCTGGGTCTATCCGGCGGCGTGGCTCCCGCGCCGGCTCGTCCCGGGGCTCCGCGAGCGCGACCCCATGCCGCCGAACTCGGCGCTCGCGCTGATCTCGTGGACGGGCATGCGCGGCGGCGTCTCGCTGGCCGCCGCGCTCGCGATCCCGCTCACGACCGATGCGGGCGCACCGTTCCCCGGCCGCGACCTGATCCTCTTCCTCACCTTCGCGGTCATCTTCGGGACGCTCGTCGTCCAGGGCCTGACGCTTCCGGCCGTGATCCGGCTGCTGCGGCTCGAAGAGGACGGCGAGGAAGAGGGGCGTGAGCTGGCTCGGACGCGCATCCGCGCGGCCGAGAGCGCGCTCGCAAGGCTCGAGGAGCTCACGGGCGAAGACTGGGTCCGCGACGACACCGCCGACCGGGTCCGCGGCTCCTACAACTTTCGGCAGAACCGGTTCTCTGCGTGGCTCGACGGAGGCGACGACGGCTCGATCGAGGCACGCTCGCTGGACTTCCAGCGCCTGCGCCGCGAACTGCTCGCCGCCGAGCGGGCCGCGGTGCACGAACTGCGGCGCTCCGGCGAGATCTCCGACGAGGTGGCGCGGCGCGTCGAGCGCGACCTCGACCTCGAGGACGCCAGGCTGGAGATCTGAGGCGCTAGACGATCGAGTCGGCGCCGAGGAGCGTGCGTGCCTCGGTGAGGAAGTCCGTGTCGATCGCAACGCCGTACTTGGGGCCGAGGGCGTAGGTCTTGGGCCCGAGCGAGGTCTCCATCGCGACATAGACGCGCGACTCTCCGGAGTAGCGCTTCACGAGCTCGGCCAGCTCTTTGAGGATTCCGGCCGGCAACTCGCGCGCATCGAGCTTGAAGCGGATCTCCGTCCGCTCCCGCACCGCCTCGAACGCAGACACCTCGAGCGCGATCAGCTTCGTCTCACCCTGCTGCTTGTGGTCGATCCGGCCCTTGATCACGAGGATCCGGTCCAGCACACAGAGCTCCCGCGCCGCAGCGTAGGTCGAGTTGAAGACGACCACCTCGCCGCCGCCGGTGGGGTCGTCGAGTGCGAGGAAGACCATCGGCTCGCCGCGCTTGGTCGTCAGCTGCTTGATCGACGAGACGATGCCGCCGACGGTCACCACCTCGCCGTCGCGGCGGCGCTCGAGCTCGGAGAGGACGCAGTCCGTCTTCCGGCGCAGCTGCTCGCGCACGGCTTTCAAGGGATGCTCCGAGACGTAGAGGCCCAACGTCTCCTTCTCCAGCTTCAGCAGCTC
>JANMJY010000183.1:0-4578 GCA_031371615.1 Actinomycetes bacterium
GCGCCGCCGTAGGTGTCGGGATCCAGCCGCGTGCGCAGGCGGCGGGCGGCCGGCCTGATCAGGAGGCCGCCGAGCTTCCCCCGCTGAGTTGCGGTGATCTCGGCCCGCAGGCTGTCGAGGACGGTCTTGATCGTCCCTTCCAGCAGCTTGAGGGCGATGTTGCCGGTGAAGCCGTCGCAGACGACCACGTCGCCGGCACCCGCGAGCAGGTCGCGGCTCTCCGCGTTGCCGGCGAATCCGAGCTCGCTCGCGGCGAGAAGGGCGTGCGCGTCGATCGTCAGCTGGTTGCCCTTCTCGGGCTCCTCGCCGATCGAGAGCAGGCGCACCTCCGGCTGGACGAGGTCGAGGATCTCCTCGGCGAAGATCGCGCCCATGTAGGCGAACTGGAGCAGGTGCTCCGGGCGCGCGTCGGCGTTGGCGCCCGAGTCGAGCAGGACGGACGGGCCTTTCTGCGTCGGGATCGGGACGGCGATCGCCGGCCGCAGCACGCCCGGCAGGCGACGGAGGTGGAGAAAGCCGGCGGCGAGCATCGCGCCGGTGTTCCCGGCGGAGAGGACGGCGTCCGCACGGCCCTCCGCGACCGCTTTGTGCGCCGCGACGAGCGACGAGTCCGGCTTCGCACGCACGGCGTCGGCGGGCTTCTCGTGCATTCCGATCAGCTCGGTCGTCTCCACGAGCTCGAGGCCACCGGTCTCGAGCCCCGCCGGGCCGAAGAGGATCGGCGTGATCTCAGCGGTGGCAGCGTCGAGCGCGCCCTCGACGATCTCGTCCGGTGCGCGGTCGCCCCCCATCGCGTCGACCGCGATTCTGGCCAACGCTACGGGGCCGGCGTGCGGAGCGGTTCGATCTCGCGGCCCTTGTACGTCTTGCAGGTCGGGCAGACGTGGTGCGGGCGCTTGGGCTGATGGCAGGTCGGGCAGACGTTGACGCGCGGCGCCTCGATACCGTGCTGTGCGCGCCGCTTGTCTCGACGGGCCTTCGATGTTTTTTTCTTGGGGACTGCCATGAGCGGCTGCGGAGTATAGCTAGAGCTCGATCGACCTGGTCGGCGCGACGGCCTCGAGAAAGCGCCGGTCGTGCGAGACCACCACAGCAGTTCCCTCGTAGACACGCAGCGCGGTTTCGAGCTCCTCGATCGCCTCCAGGTCCAGGTGGTTGGTCGGCTCGTCGAGCACGAGGCAGTTGACGCCGAGCGCCATCAACTCGGCCAGCTGCGCGCGTGTGCGCTCTCCGGGGGAGAGCGTCTCGCAGGGCCGCTCGACGTGATCGGCGCCGAGGTTGAACTTCGCGAGCAGGGTGCGGGCCTCACCGGGCTGGAGCCCGGCGCGCGTCGTATAGACGGCCAGGAGCGGTTCCGGGCCCTCGTAGGCAAGCCGTCCCTGATCGAGCGTTCCGAGCACGGTCGCCGGGCCGACGACGCGGCGGCCGGCGGCGAGAGGGAGCTCGCCGAGCAGCAGCGCGAGCAGAGTCGACTTGCCGCTTCCGTTGCGGCCCGTGACCGCGACGCGCTCCCCTGGCGCGAGCTCGAGGTCGACCGGCCCGAGACGAAAGTCGCCGCGCTCGCCGACGGCGGCCTCGAGCGAGGCGACGCGGTCGCCGGGCCGCTGCTCCGCCGCGAGCGAAAGGTGCAGCTGCCACGGCTCGTACGGCTTGTCGACGTGCTCGATCCGCTCGAGCGCGCGCTGCGCCTGACGGACCTTCCCCGCGAGCGCGTGCGTGCCGCGCCGGTCGGAGCCGCCGGTCGCCTTGGCAAGGAAGCCGCCGCCGGCTCGCGCCTGGTTGCGGCGGGCGTGCAGGAGCGCCTCGACGTCCCGCCGCCGCTCCTGCGCGTCCTCGAAGGCGGCGTACTGCTTCACGCGTGCGCGCTCGCGGGCGCCGGCGTAGTCGCTCCAGCCGCCCGCGTGCTCGCGCACGGTGCCGGTCCAGGGGTCGAGCTCGGCGATACGCGTCACCGTCCGGTCGAGAAACGCCCGGTCGTGCGAGACGACGGCAACACCGCCGGCGAAGCCGTCGAGGAAGCGCCCCAGCCGCTCGAGCCCGTCGAAGTCGAGATCGTTCGTCGGTTCGTCGAGCAGGAGCAGGTCGAAGCGTGCGAGCAGGATCGCCGCGAGCGCCGCGCGGGCCGCCTCGCCGCCGGAGAGCGTCGCCGTCTCCTGAGCGAGCGAGACGGGTAGGCCGAGCTCGGCGCAGACCGTGCGTGCGCGCGCCTCCAGATCACCGCCGCCGAGCGCGAGAAAATGCTCGAGCGCGGCGGCGTACGCGTCCGGGCTCCAGTCCGCCGTGTGCTGCTTCACGGCGGCCTCGGCATCCGCGATGCCCGTGCGCCTCGCGAGATAGTCCAGGAGCGTCTCGCCGTCCCGGCGATCGTGCTCCTGCGGCAGGTAGCCGATCGTGAGCGATGCGGGCGTGCGCTCGACCGTGCCCTCGTCCGGTTCGTCGAGCCCGGCGGCAAGCCGGAGCAGCGTCGACTTGCCCGCGCCGTTCGGGCCGACGAGGCCGAGCCGCGAGCGCGGGCCGAGCGTCAGGTCGACACGGTCGAGAACGGTGCGGGCGCCGAACGAGCGGACGACGCCGGTGAGCGAGACTCGCACGAGCGAGCACCTCCAGAGGACGGGGAACGAGGACGGGGCGCGGTGGGCGCCGGAGGAACGTCTATGTCTCGTCAGTCCGTCATGAGCAAGCGCCGAAGCGCCGCCCGCATCGTACTACAGCCGGTCGCGGAGCTCCTCGAGCGCGGACCAGCGCGGGTCGAGCACCTCGTCGACGTGGGTGTGCGGCTCCAGGTTCAGGTCCTTGCCGCAGACCGGACAGAGGCCGGCGCAGTCGCGCGCGTGCAGGATCTGCTCGGGGAGCTCGAGCGAGATCGCGTCGCGGGCCCAGGCGCTCAGCTCGAGCTGGTCGTCGTCGACGACGTACTCGCTCCGCAGCTCGTCGGCCGAGCCGGCATCGGCCGCGTGGTACTCGCGGGCATCGATGTGGACATCCACGACCGCGTCAGCCAGGCAGCGCATGCACGGGCCGTGCAGGCGCGCGTCGAACGCGAGCCTGAGGTCGAGCCCGGTGGTCGCCTGTGCAACGGTCAGCGCGGCGTCCACCTCGTGCGGCACCGGCAGATAGCGCTGGCCGCCGAGCGCGAACGGCTCGAGCTCGATCGCGACTGCATCGCGCTGCTCGTCCCCCGGGCGGAGGCGGAGCCGGCGCAGCGGGTAGCGGGTCATCCCGCTCCTTCCCTTCGAGAGCTAGAGGTAGCTGGTGTCGTCGTCCGGCTCGCGCGGGCCGACACCCGCGACGACCGTTTCCTGCGAGCGCTCGTGCAGCCGCTCGCGTCCGCGCTTGACGGCGGTGAGGAACTTGTCGAGGTTGACCTCGAGCGTCGAGAGGATCCCGTCCGCCCAGTCCTCCATCTCGAGCCGTGTCTCGCGCGCCTGCCGGCGTGCGTCGTCCACGATCTCCTGGGCCTGGCGCTCGGCCAGCTTGACGATCTCCGTCTGCGACGCCTCGCGCACCGCCTGCTCGCGGGCCTCGCCGAGGATCCGGTCTGTCTCCCGCTTCGCCTCGGCCAGCATCTCCTGCCGCTCCTTGACGATCCAGCGCGCCTGCTTGATCTCTTCCGGGATCGTCGCGCGCATCTGGTCGAGGATGTCGTAGATCTCCTCGCGATCGATCCGCACCTGGTCGGTGAGGGGCACGGCCTTCGCGTTGTGCACGAGGTCGTCGAGCTTGTCGATCAGTACGAGAACGTCCATATGCGCAGTTTACTCCCGTGGATTCTCTGGAGCGCCGGGTCTGCCGTTCGGGAATTTCTCCGCGAGGCGGCGCGCCACGACGTCGGGGACGAGTTCGTCAACCTTTCCTCCGAACGCCGCTATCTCCTTCACGCCGCTCGACGAGACGAAGCTCACCTGCGCGCTCGCCATCACGTAGACGGTCTCGATCTCCGGTGCGAGATGGCGGTTCAGCTGGTTCATCTGGAACTCCCACTCGAAGTCCGAGATCACGCGCAACCCCTTGACGATCGCCTTCGCCTGCCACCGGCGCGCGAACTCGACCACGAGCTCCGAGAAGACGTCCACCTCGACGTTCTCGAGCTCGCCGAGCGCCCCTTTCAGGAACTCGACGCGCTCGTCGAGGCTAAACAGCGGCGTCTTGTGCCGCGGGCTGGCGACGACGCCGACGACGACGCGATCGAAGATCGCGGAGGCGCGCGCGAGATCACGTCGACGTGGCCCATCGTGACGGGGTCATACGATCCTGGGCAGATGGCGGTGATCATTTGGGGGGCTCGAAGAGGGTGAGCCGCGCCGAACCGTACCGCCGGGAAGTGCGGATTGGTAGCGGTAGCTGCGGCTCCGTTCTCTGGCCTGTCTCGACGACGAGCAGGCCGCCGGGAGCGAGCAGGCGCGGCAGCTGCTGCGCGAGCTTCGGCTCCAGGTCGCTCCAGGCCTCGTAGGGAGGGTCGACGAGGATCAGGTCGTACTGACGCGACTCCCGCCGCGCCGCCGAGACAGCGTCGGCGCAAGTGACGCGCGCGCCGGTCAGCTTCAGCTTCGCGAGGTTGTCGGCGATCGTCCGGCACGC
>JANMJY010000235.1:0-9476 GCA_031371615.1 Actinomycetes bacterium
TCGAAGTAGCGGCGGTCGAGCGGGTCCTCCGTCCACCAGCGGTCGACGACGCGCCATTCCTCGCGCACGACCGAGACCCCTTCTCGGTTCACGCGCACCGGCACGCCGACGGGATTCGCCTCGACGAGCGCCGGTCTCGGCGCGTTTATTCGTCCCGCGGCACGAACAGCGCCCGTGCTTCGGGAATCCGCGACCATGGCGCCACCTCCACGACGGCGACGATGGAGCCCGAGCCGGTGCTGGCGCGCACCTGGCGCAGCCCGTCGCTCAGGCGTGCATTGACCTCGTCCCCCACCGGCTTGACGAGCTCGAGCTGCTGGCCAACAGACACGGAGAGCTCGACCGCCTCGAGCCGTAGCTCGAGGACGGGGGCGGGGATCTCGAGTAGCTTCGGCCCGAGGGCGGCGCGCAGCCGAGGCCGGTCGGCCGTCGGGTCGCGCAGCGTCACCGTTCGCCGCCACGAGCCGCCACCCACGAGCCGAGCGGAGAGCGCAACCTTGCGGAAGGGCCGTCCCGCTCGCTCCGGCCGCGCCAGCAACCGGTCGAGGAGGGAGCCGAACGCGCGCCGGAGGGTCAGCTCGTTCCCGACCGCCTCAGGGAACTCGAGCGCCTCCGCGAGCTCGGCGGGCGGGCGCCGGCCGCGCACGCGGGCGCCCGCGCCGCCGCGCGCCAGCTCCCAGGCCTGCGTGCCGTCCCGGCCGAGCCGCTCCGCGACCGCTCCCCCCGGCAGCGCCGCCAGCTCGCCCAGCTTGCGGACACCGAGCCCTTCGAGCTGCGCGTAGCGGTCGGCGGTGAGCGGCAGCAGCGAGAGCGGCAGCGGTGCGAGGAAGCCCTCCTCCTGGCCGGCCGCGACTACGAGTGCCTGCCCGGGACGCGCGACGCTCGCCGCGGCCAGAGCGGCGAACCGGCGCTGCGCAGCGCCCGCGCGTGGGTCCCAGGCAGTTCCGACGGAGGCGAGCGCCCGTTCGAGCGCCGCCTCCAGACCTCCGTACAACCGCTCGACGCCCTTCGTCTCGAAGTAGACGCGACCCGGCTCCTCGGGCTCGACGGCGAAGCCGGAGTCCTCGAGCCGCTGCAGGACCCCCTCCCACTCCCGCTCGACCGTGGCGGGATCCTGCTCGACGAGCACGAGCTGCGGGCACATCGCGAGCGCCTCGCCCAGCCGCATCCCCGGCTGCACCCCGGCGAGCTCGGCGGCGGCCGTGACCGGCCCCACGAGCGGCTCGGTACCCGGCACGGACGCGAGCGCAGCCGGCGCGAGCGCGAGCCTCGGCCGCTCCCGCAGCGCCGCACGCAGCTCGAAACCGGGAATGAGGAGACACGCGATCATGGGAACATATGTTCTATACCCGAACAGGTGTTCCTGTCAAACCGAATCGACCCCGGCCGATCACCCCGCGGTGACGATCACGCTTCAGGAACCGGCTTGCCTCATGCAGGACGAAACCTTCGACCGGCTCGCCCGGCTCGCGGCGAAAGCCGTCCAGAGCTCGGCGGCGTTCGTCTCGCTGGCGGACTGCGGCGCCGATGAGATCTCCTTCGCCGGAATCACCGGCCTGCCCGAGATCCCGGCTGGAGAGCGAAAAAAGCTGTCTCAGACGATCTGCCGGCACGTTGTCTCCTCAGGCGCCCCGCTCGTGGTCGCGGACACGCGAACCCACCCGCTCGCGCGGAACGAGCCCGCAATCCTGGAGCTCGGCCTGGGCGCCTACCTGGGCGTGCCGCTGCTGACCGCGGCAAACGAGGTCGTCGGAGTGCTGTGCACGGTCGACCGCCACGCCCGGGAATGGAGCCCGGCTCAGGTCGAGATCGCCGAGGGGCTCGCGGCCGCCGTGATGACCGAGATCGGGATGCGCACAGCCGAAGCGCGCTTCCGCTCGCTGATCGAGAACATCCCGCTCGTCACCTACATGAACAGCGTCGAGGAGCCCTTCACCTCGCTGTACATGAGCCCGCAGATGGAGTCGCTGCTCGGCTACACACCCGAAGAGTGGACGGCGAACCCGGAGCTCGCGCGCGACACCATCCATCCCGACGACCGCCAGCGCCTGAATGAGCTCGGTTGCGAGGCGCGCAGGCAGGGAATCCCCTCGTGCAGCGAGTTCCGATTCATCGCCCGAGACGGCCGCGTCGTCTGGGTGCTCGACCAGACGACCCCCGTGCGCAACGAGCAAGACACGATCGTCGGCCACCAGGGCTTCCTGCTCGACATCACCGAGCAGAAGCAGCTCGAGGAGCCGCTGCGCCAGTCGCAGAAGATGGAGGCGATCGGCCAGCTCGCCGGCGGAATCGCCCACGACTTCAACAACATGCTCACCGCGATCACGGGCTACGCGGAGCTGCTCATGATGTCCTTCGACGAGGACGACTCGCGCGCTGCGGACGTCTGCCAGATCCAAAAGGCCGCAGGCCACGCGGCGGCCCTGACGCGCCAACTGCTGGCGTTCAGCCGTAAGCAGGTGCTGCTACCGCAGCGGGTCGACGTGAACGACGTCGTTCACGGGCTCGAGTCCATGCTCGCACGGACGCTCGGAGCCGAAGTCGAGCTGACGACGTCTCTCGCAGAGCAGCTCGCCGCCGTGGAGACCGATCCCGATCAGCTCGCCCAGGTGCTGCTCAACTTCGCTCTGAACGGCAGGGACGCAATGCCGACCGGCGGGCATCTGACGATCACGACGCGCGACCTGGAGGTGGAGGGCGAGCCGTTCGTGTGCGTCGAGGTCGCCGACACCGGCACCGGCATGGACGAAGAGACTCGCAACCGGGTCCTCGAGCCCTTCTTCACGACCAAGGACACCGGCAAGGGCACTGGTCTCGGTCTGGCGACGGCATATGGCTTCGTCAGCCAGAGCGGTGGCAGGATCGAGATCGAGACAGCGCTCGGTCAGGGCTCGACGTTCCGCGTTCTGCTTCCCGCGGCGCGGGCCTAGACCACGATCTCGGCGGCGGGACCCTGCATGCCCGCGAAACGCGGCACGACTGCGAGCACGCTCTCGCGGGCGCAGAACGCGATGTCCTCCTCGAGCCCCCGGTGGTCCGTACGTCCGGGCGTTCAGCCCGGCCAACGCGCTTGGGTAAGCGGCCGCGATGACTTCCGCGGCGACGGCGGCATCGGTCCGTTCCCCTTCGAGGAGCTGCACGAACCGACCTGCGCAGTAGGCGTCGTCGAGGGCGAACGCGCCTTTGTACCCGGCGCAGAGGATGGCCACGTCCTCCCCCCACTCCCGCGCCGCCGCAGCGACCGCAGCCAGGTTGAGCAGGCTGCCGATCAGCACCTCGTCGCAGCGCTTCGAGGCTGTGACGATCGTCCGCGTCCCGTTCGTGGTCGAGAGGATCAGCGTCTCGGCTCGGGCCTCGAGGAACTCCCGCGGCGACGCGCCGACGTCGAAGCCGTCGATCCGGATCGCGTCCCGCTCGCCGCCGACGATGCTGTCGGGGAGCTCGGCGCGCAGTGCTCGCGCCTGGTCGATCTCGGGAACGCACAGCACCCGGTGGTAGCCGACGGACAGCGCCTGGGCGATCGTCGAGGTCGCGCGGAGCACGTCGATGACGATGCCGGTTGGAGCGGCGGCCGCCTCGTCGGGCGTGAACGCGACGTGAACCTTCATGGTTGGCCTAGGCTAATCGCGATGGCTGAACTGCTCAGGTGCTACCGGCACCCCGACCGCGAGACGGGTGTGTCGTGCTCGGAGTGCGGCAGGCCGATCTGCCCGGACTGCATGACGTTCGGTTCGGTCGGGATCCGCTGCCCCGACCACTCGGGCAAGGCGCAGGGCGCGGCGCGGATCGTCCAGAACGTCCAGCGGCGCACCAGTCGCAATCCCGGAGTCGTCACGATGACGCTGATCGGGATCAACGTCGGCATCTATCTGCTTCAGCTCGCGGGTGGCGCACCGATCAGCGCGAGCGGCGGCTGGATCTACGAGCACGGAGCGCTCTTCATCGAGCGGATCGACTCGAGCGGCCAGCTCGTCGGGCTCGCGCACGGCGAGTGGTGGCGGCTGCTGACGGCGGCGTTCCTCCACTACGGCCCCATCCACCTCGGCATGAACATGCTGGCGCTCTGGTGGATCGGCCGCCCGCTGGAGGACTGGCTCGGGCCGGTGCGGTATCTCCTGCTGTACCTCGTCGCGGGCCTCGCCGGTTCTGCGGGCGCACTCCTGCTCAACCCGGACAAGATCACGGTCGGCGCGTCCGGTGCGATCTTCGGGATCCTCGGTGCGGCGATCGTCCTCGAGCGCCAGCAGACCTACGTGCTCGGCGGCAGCGCGATCACGTTGCTCGTCGTCAACCTCGCCTTCACGTTCGCCGTGCCGGGCATCTCGATCGGCGGCCATCTCGGCGGCCTCGCCGGCGGCGCCCTCGCGATCCTGGCGCTCTCGCAGTTCGGCAGGCGGAGCGCGGTCCACAGCCGCTTCGACGTCGTCTCGATCGCCAGCCTGCTCGCGATCGGCATCGTCAGCGTCGCCGTCGCGTACTGGAAGGTGAAGGGGTACGCCTGAGGGCTAGCCGCCGATTGCGACGGCGGCGATGCCCTGCTCCGCCAGCGCCGCCTGGGCGGCGGCAAGGCGGGCGAGCGGGACGCGGTACGGCGAGCAGCTGACGTAGTCGAGGCCGAGCCGGTGGCAGAACGCGACGGACTTCGGCTCGCCCCCGTGCTCCCCGCAGCTCCCCAGCTTCAGGTCGGGTCGCGCTCGGCGGCCGCGCTCGACCGCGAGTGCCATCAGATCGCCGACACCGTCCTCGTCGATCGTCTCGAAGGGGTCCCGCTCGAGCACGCCGGTCTCGAGGTAGTGCGAGAGGAAGCGGCCCGCGTCGTCGCGCGAGAGGCCGAGCGCGGTCTGCGTCAGGTCGTTCGTGCCGAAGGAGAAGAAGTCGGCGTGCTCGGCGATCTCGTCGGCTCGGACGCACGCGCGCGGCAGCTCGACCATCGTCCCGACGAGGTATTCGAGCTCCCCTTCCTCGCTCGCGACCCGCACGGTCAACTCGCGTAGCCGCTTCAGCTCCTCGCCGAAGCCGACGAGCGGGATCATGATCTCGACGAGCGGCGCGCTGGAGCGCTCGCGGACGGCGATCGCGGCGCGGACGATCGCCCGCACCTGCATCTCGTAGATCTCGGGGTAGAAGAGCGCGACCCGGCACGCCCGCCAGCCCAGCATCGGGTTCGCCTCGTGCAGCGAGCGGATCCGCTCGCGCATCCGCTCGTCCTGCTCGTCCTCGAGCGCAGGCAGGAACTCGTGCAGCGGCCAGTCGAGCAGGCGGATCGTCACCGGCAGGCCGGCCATGGCGTCGAAGATCCCCTCGAAGTCGGCCTGCTGGATCGGCAGCAGCCGGTCGAGCGCCGAACGCCGGCCCTCCTCGTCGGCCGCCAGGATCATCTCCCGCATCAGCCCGAGCCGGTCTGCGTCCGCGAACATGTGCTCGGTTCGGCAGAGCCCGATCCCCTCGGCGCCGAACTCGCGTGCCTTGGCCGCGTCCGCAGGGTTGTCGGCGTTCGTCCGCACCCGCAGATGCCGGATCGAGTCCGCCCACTCGAGCACCGCCGAGAAGTCGTCGTTGATCTGCGGCGGCACGAGCGGCACCGAGCCGACGATCACGTCGCCGGTGCCGCCGTCGATCGTGATCGTGTCGCCTTCCTTCAGCTCGTGGCCGGGCAGGCGCACCGTCTTTGCGTGCACGTCGACGTGCAGCGCCTCGCAGCCGGTGACGCAGGGCGTCCCCATCCCGCGGGCCACGACCGCCGCGTGCGACGTCAGGCCGCCGTGCGCGGTCAGGATCCCGGCCGCCGCCACCATGCCGTGGAAGTCGTCCGGTGTCGTCTCCCAGCGGACGAGGATCACGCTGTCGCCGGCCCGGCCGCGCTCCTCGGCGGTGTCGGCGTCGAAGACGATCGCGCCGGAGGCAGCGCCAGGCGAGGCGTTCAAACCCTTCGCGACGACTCGGACCTCGGCGTTGGGGTCGATCATCGGGTGGAGGAGCTGGTCGAGTTGCGCGGGATCGATCCGCGAGACCGCCTCCTCTTTCGAGATCAAGGTCTCCTCGACCATCTCCACGGCTGCCCGGAGCGCCGCCGCCGCGGTTCGCTTCGCCGTCCGCGTCTGCAGCAGGAAGAGCTTTCCCTCCTCGACAGTGAACTCGATGTCCTGCATGTCGCGGTAGTGCTCCTCGAGGCGGCGGATCGTGGCGAGCAGCTGCGCGTACGCCTCGGGCAGCAGCTCGTTCATCCGCTCGATCGGCTCGGGCGTGCGGATCCCCGCGACGACGTCCTCGCCCTGGGCGTTCTGGAGGAACTCGCCGTAGAGGCGGTTCTCGCCGGTGGACGGGTCGCGGGTGAAGCAGACGCCCGTCCCGGAGCCTTCGCCCTTGTTGCCGAACACCATCTGGACGACGTTGACGGCGGTGCCGAGCTCGTCCGGGATCTCGTAGGTGCGCCGGTAGACCTGCGCGCGGGGCGAATCCCACGAGTTGAAGACGGCGCGGACCGCCTTTTCGAGCTGGGCCCGGGCGTCCTGCGGGAACGGGCTCCCCGTCTCCGCGGCGTAGGTCCGCTTGAACGTCTCGATCAGCTCGGCGAGGTCGGCGGCGGTCAGCTCGACGTCCTGCTTGACGCCTCGCGCCGCCTTCAGGTCCGTCAATGACTGCTCGAAGCGGTGACCCTCGACGCCGTCGACGACCTCGCCGTACATCTGGATCAGCCGGCGGTAGGAGTCGTAGGCGAAGCGCTCGTTGCCGGTCGTCTTCGCGAGCCCGGCGACCGCCTGGTCGTTGAGGCCCAGGTTGAGGATCGTGTCCATCATCCCGGGCATGGAGACAGCGGCGCCGGAGCGGACCGAGACGAGGAGCGGGTCGTCGGGGTCGCCGAAGCGCTTTCCGGCCTTGCCCTCGAGCGAGGCGATGTGCTCCGCCACTTCCGTCTCGAGGCCGTCGGGCAGCTCGCCGTTCGAAGCCATGTACGCACGGCACGCGTCGGTGGTGATCGTGAAGCCGGCCGGAACGGGGACCCCGAGCGCGGTCATCTCCGCGAGCCCGATCCCCTTGCCGCCCAGCAGCTCGCGCCCGCCAGTGCCCGAGTCCTGGTCGAAGTCGTAGACGTAGCGCATCGGCGGGGAATCTACACTCGCCCAGTGAGCGGCCACATCCTCGCCTGCGGCGGCGGCTCGCTCGCTGGCTCGAAGATCGAAGACTTCCTGCTCGAGCTCTCGCACGCGTCACGGCCGCGCGTGTGTTACCTCGGGACCGCTTCCGCACACAAGCCGGAGTACATCGAGGTGTTCTACGACTCGTTCCGAGGCCGCTCGTGCGAGCCGACGCATCTCGAGCTGTTCGGCCTGCCCGAGAACCCTGCGGCGCACGTCGCCGCCCAGGACGTGATCTACGTCGGCGGCGGCAACACGGCGAACATGCTCGCGATCTGGCGCGTCCACCGGGTCGATCACGCGCTGCGGGAGGCCTGGAAGCGCGGCGCCGTTCTCGGCGGCTGGAGCGCCGGCGCGAATTGCTGGTTCGAGGACTCTGTCACCGACTCGTTCGGTTCAAGGCTGCGCGCGCTCGGCGGCGGGCTCGGCTTGCTGCCGGGAAGCTTCTGCCCCCACTACGACGGTGAGCCCGAGCGGCGGCCGACCTACACACGGCTCGTACGCGACGCAGTCCTCGCTCCCGGCTACGCGGCCGACGACGACACCGCGTTCCATTTCGCGGGCACCGAGCTGCAAGAGGTCGTGAGCCAGCGCGAGGGTGCTCGCGGCTACCGAGTCACGCCGTCCGGCGAGGAGCCGATCGAGCCCCGCCTGCTGTGAGGAAGGTCGCGGTGATCGGAAGCGCGAGCGGCAACGGGAAGACGACGCTCGGCCGCGAACTGGCGCGAAGGCTCGACGTGCCGTTCCTGGAGCTCGACGCGGTTGCGCATGGGCCGGACTGGACGGAAGCATCGAAGGACGAGATGCGAGCGCGTGTGGAGCCGTTTCTCGCGGGCGAGGGATGGGTCGCGGACGGGATGTACCGCGGCAAGCTGGGCGATCTCGTGCTCGGCAATGCGGACGTCGTCGTCTGGCTCGACCTGCCGCTGCGCGTGTGGCTGCCGCGGCTGATCCGGCGCACCGCGCGGAGGATCGCCCGCCGGGAGGAGCTGTGGAACGGCAACCGCGAGACGCTGCGCAATGTCCTCTTCAGCCGCGATTCGCTCCTCCTCTTCGCCCTACGCCAGCATTTCCGACACCGCCGGATCTATCCGACCGAGCTCGCGCAGTACAACGTCGTCCGCTTGCGGACACCCCGCGAGGTCGAGGCGTGGCTCACTACCGTCGCCCAATAACAGACTGTTACTTGGGATTGCGGTGGCGGGAGCTCCACTCCGCGAGCCACGCGAGCGCGCGCAGGCCGAGCCAGATCGGCGTCAGCAGCACGTAGAAGGTGAAGTCCGCAGCCGCGAGGATCGTCAACCAGAGCGCCCACCGCCACTTCGGAACCGGCGGCTTAGCGCGCATGCGCCTCCTGGCGCCGGCGGTCGACGAGCCGCACCACGCGGTGCGCCGTCTCCTCGATCGAGAGGCCGGTCACCTCGATCACCGGGCAGCCGAGCCGGCGGTGGATCGCCGCAGCCTCCTCCAGCTCGTCGTAGATCTCGAGCATCTCCGCGTACTGGCGGTTCTTCCCACCCATGCCGCGGGCGCGTGCTGCGCGGATCTCGGCCAGCCGGTTGGCGTCGATCGTCAGGCCGACGATCTTGAGCGGGTCGATCTCGAACAGCTCGGGTGGAGGCTTGATCCCCTTTACGATCGGCACGTTCGCCGCCTTCTGCCCGAGGTAGCCGAGGTAGATCGAGAGCGGCGTCTTCGACGTACGCGAGACGCCGACGAGGACGATGTCGGCCTCCTCGAGGCCGCTGCCGACGCCGTCGTCGAACTTGACCGCGAACTCGATCGCCTCCATCCGCTTGAAGTAGAGCGAGTTGAGCGGCGGCCGCGCGCCAGGGGTCATCTTCGCGGCCATCCCTGAGACCTTCGCAATCGACGCGATCGGATGGCCCAGCAAGTCGCAGTAGTGGAGTCGGGCGCTACGGCAGAGCGCACGCATGCTCTCCCGCAACTCCCGGTCGACGAGGGTGTAGACGATCACGGCGGGGCGGCCCTTCGCGCGGTTCACCGCCAACTGGAGGTCGTCGATCGTCTCGATCTGCGGATGCCGGATCTCCTCGAACGGCTGGTCGGGAAACTGGGCCTCGAGCGCGGCCACCAGGCGCGCAGCGGTCTCGCCGGTCGAGTCCGACACGATGTGGAGCTCGACGGTCTCGCGCGTGGTCATCACGCGCCGGAGGCTATCGCTTAAGGTCATCGACTCATGGCCGACCCCACGGACCCAACGATGGACTCAGTCACGATGGAGAAAATCGTCTCGCTCTCGAAGCGGCGGGGGTTCGTCTTCCCGTCCTCGGAGATCTACGGCGGCCTCGGCTCCTCGTACGACTACGGCCACTACGG
>JANMJY010000256.1:0-3677 GCA_031371615.1 Actinomycetes bacterium
GATCAGCGTCGCCAGAGAGGGACAGCTTTCGTTTGCACACTTCGACCCGTACTCGCAGGCGCTGTCGAAGCTCGAGCGGGGTCACGCCCACGACCTCGAGGACGTGGAGGCGATGAAGCGGCTCGGTCTGGTCGATGCGAGCCGTCTGCGGGAGCTGTTCGCGGAGATCGAACCGGATCTCTACCGCTTCCCGGCTCTCGACCCACAGAGGTTCCGCACCGCAGTCGAGATCGCGACGACCGAGTGATAGCAGATCGATAACATGAGCAATGTGCCCGCCCTCCACATCCGAGACGTACCGAGCGACGTCGTGGAAGCACTCAAAGAGCGTGCGCAATCGAGCGGGCGGTCGCTGAACGCCGAGCTTGTTGCGCTGCTCGCTGAAGGAGCCCGCCGGCATCGCGAGCGTGGGACGCTGACACGCCGTCTCGCAGAGATCGCCGACCGCGTGAATCTCCCGCCGGATGCGCCAAAGCCGGAAGACCTGATCCGCGCGGACCGTGACAGCCGCTAGGGCCGTCCTCGACGCGAACGTGTTCGTCCGCTCCGCCGTCCAGAGGTCGACGGATTCGAGGAAGTGGCTCGACGCCGTCGAAGCCGACGAATTGGACGGTCACGTTCCCGAGCTCGTCTATGCGGAGGTCGGCAACTCGCTCCTGAAGTACGTTCGCGCCGAGAAGATGACTGCCGGCGACGCCGTCGTCGCGCTCGAAACCGTTGTCGCGTTGCCGCTGCGGACTCATCGGCTCGGGAAGTTGGCTCCGGGGGCACTCTCGCTCGCCGCGGAGACGGGCCTCTCGGTCTACGACTGCTGTTACGCCGTCCTCTCCGAATCGCTGAACATCCCGCTGGTGACGGCCGATCGCCGGCTCGCCGCAGCGGTTCGGTCTGCCGAGCTCGTCGAGTAGTTCATTCTCTCCCGGATGGCGTGGCAGGCCGACCGGGGGAGAGTGGGGCAGATTGCCTCTGAGCTCGTCGCGATCGCGAGCGTCAATCCGGCGCTCGGCGGGTTGGACGGGGGCGAGGCGCGCGTTGCCGAGCGGATCGGGGAGCTCTGCGGCGCGATCGGGTGCGAGGTCGCATTCGAGGAGGTGCTCCCGGGGCGGCCGAATGTGATCGCGTCGCTCCACCGTGACGACGCGTACCCGGCGCTTGTGATCGAGGGCCACACCGACACGGTGGGCGGACCGTCCAACGAGCCGAGCATCGACGGCGGCCGCCTCGTCGGGCGCGGCACGTGCGACACGAAGGGCGGCATCGCGGCGGCGCTCCACGCGCTCGAGCGGCTGGCTGCGATCGACATTCGGCTCAACATCCACTTCGTCGGCACGGTCGACGAGGAAGTCGGGTTCGCGGGCGTCACGCACTACGTCCGGCACCACCCGCGCGCGGACGCGGCGATCGTGCTCGAGCCGACCTCGCTCGTTCCCGTCGTCGCACACGCGGGCGTGTTGCGCGGCGAGCTGCGGGCCGAAGGTCGCGCGGCGCACAGCGCGACGCCGGAGCTCGGCGAGAACGCGATCACCGCGCTCGTCGAGACCATCCCGGGCATCGTCTCGTGGGCCCAGCGGCGCGAGCCGAACGATCACGAGCTCTGCGGCCGCACGTCGTTCTCGGTGACGACGATCCGCGGCGGCAGCGGGATCAACACGATTCCGGCCGAGTGTGTCGCCGAGTTCGACTGGCGCTTGCACCCGTCGGACGATCCGGAGGCGGCGCGTGCCGCGCTCGTCGGCCACCTCGCCGGGTCCCGCGTGTCGCTCGCATCGATCTCACTCGCCGACGGCGGCCTCGATCTCGACCTCGGTGAGCCCCTCGTTGCGGCCGCCCAGTCCGTGTGCGGAGGTGTCGCCGGTCTTCGCGGCGGCACCGACGCGAGCAAGTTCTGGCGCGCAGGCACTCCGGCGATCGTGCTCGGCCCGGGCTCGCTGGCGCAGGCGCACACCGCCGACGAGTGGATCGAGATCGACGAGATCGCGCGCGCCGCCGAGCTCTACGTCGAGCTGTGTCTAGCGCTGTGATCGACGGCCACGTCCACGTCTTTCCGGGCGACGCGCCGGTCGAGGGCCTGCTCGCGACGATGGAGGCTCACGGTGTGACGAAGGCAGTGCTCGTGGCGCTGACGCGGAACGACGAGTACGTCACGGAGTGCATCCGAGCGCGACCAGAGACGTTCCGCGCGATCCTCGTCCACGATCCTGCGGGGCCGGATGTACGGCGGCGCGTCGAGGCGGCGGGCGCGCACGGCGTGCGCTTCTTCGATCTCGATGCCGACCCCAGCCTCTTCGCGTGGCTCGCAGCCGACAACCTCAAGCTGTGGGCCTACCTCCATCCGCCCGACTATCCGCGGCTCGTCGAGATCCTCGAGTCGTTTCCGGAGCTCGCCGTCGTGCTCAACCACCTCGCGCTGCGCCCGAACGGCGACGTTGCCGTGCCGCCGCCGAGCTGGCCCGCAGTCGCCGAGCTCGCGCGCTTCCCGAACGTCCACGTCATGTTCTCGGGGCAGTACGCGTTCAGCCGGGTGGCGTACCCCTACGCGGATCTGATCGAGTACGCACGAATGGTCTACGAGACGTATGGAGCGGCTCGGATGCTGTGGGCGTCCGACTATCCCTGGCCGGCGGAGGATCCCGGCTACGCGCGGCTGCTCGGGCTCGTCGACCACGCGTTCCCCGACCTCACCGAAGCGGAGCGCGCGGACCTCCTCGGCGGCACCTGCGCGCGGTTGTTCGCACTGTGAGCGTGCCGCGGATCGGCGTCATCGGCACCGGCTGGTGGGCGTCGCAGTACCACCTCCCGAGCCTGCTGACCTACGACGGCGCGGCGCTCGTCGCGATCGCGGACAACGATCCGGAGCGGCTCGACCTCGCGCGGAAAACGTTCGACGTCGAGCACGTCTTCGCCGACGCGGACGAGCTGATCGCATCCGGCCTCGTCGACGGCGTCGTCATCGCGACCTCGCACGACGCGCACTTCCCGCTCGCCGCGGCTGCGCTCGAGGCGAAGCTGCACGTGCTCGTCGAGAAGCCGATGACGATCGAGCCGGCGGACGCGTGGAGGCTCGTCGAGCTTGCGGAGCAAAACGGCGTCCACCTCTCCGTCGGCTACACGGCGCAGTACGACCGCGCGGCGCGGTTCCTGAAGGACGCGCTCGCGGACGGCAAGCTCGGCGAGCTCGTCTCGATCAACTGCCTCGTCGCGACCGCACTCGAGGTGCTGCTCGGCGGTGACACCGCGCGCTTCGCGGACGAGCTGCCGATTCCGCCGCCGCTCGCTCCCAAGCAGGGGACGTACTCCGACCGCGCGCGCGCCGGTGGCGGGTTCGCGCAGACACAGCTCACGCACACGATCGGAATGTTCCTCTACGTCACCGGGCTCGCACCGGCGGAGGTCTACGCGCGCACGCAGTCGCGCGGGCTCGACCTCGAGCTCGCGGTCGACGCGGTCTTCACCCTCGAGGACGGGACTCTCGGCACGCTCGCGGGCACCGGCACGATCGCGGCCCCGCAGCGGCAGACGCACGAGCTGCGCTACTTCGGCTCCGAGGCTTACGCCGTGCAGGACATCCTCACCGGCGAGGTGACGCTCGTCTCCGCGAACGGCGACGAGCAGACGGTCGGGCCGACGAGGAAGTCGGAGCCGCTTGCGAGCCGCGCTCCCGCGCGGGCGTTCGCCGA
>JANMJY010000261.1:0-2930 GCA_031371615.1 Actinomycetes bacterium
GTTCTTGCGGGGCGTGCTCGTGGGCGACCGTGTAGTCGTCGCCGCCGCATAGGAGCGGGACCTGTCCCGCCCCTCCCGGCAGTCGATCTTGCCTTGTACCATTTAGGATGGTATAAGAATGGTATGAGATCGACCATCGACAAGGCGGGGCGCGTCGTCGTCCCGAAGGCGATGCGCGACGAGCTGGGATTGATCGGAGGTACCGAGATCGAGATCGGGCTGGTCGACGGCAAGATCGAGATCGAAGTCGTACCGGGAGACATTCGACTCGAGCGTGGGGCGGACGGACGCCTCGTCGCCGTCTCTGATCGCATTCTCCCGGTCCTGACGGCCGAGAGGGTCCGCGAGGTGCTGGAGCAGATCCGGCGCTGAAGGTCGCAGACTCCAGCGTCGTGGTAGCCGCGTTCGCGTCGTGGCACGGCGAACACGAGGCGGCGCGTGCCTCGCTGATCGGCAACCCCGCGATCGTCGCGCATGCGGCGTTCGAAACCTACTCCGTCCTGACCCGAATCCAGCCACCGGAGCGCGCCCACCCCGGGGATGTGCGTCTATTCATCGAAGAAACGTTCGGCGATCGGTGGCTCGGCCTCGCAACACCTGCTCTGCGGCTCTCACTCGGGCGCCTCGAACAGCTCGGAATCTCGGCCGGTCAGACCTACGACGGGCTGATAGCGATGGCCGCGGCGTCCCATGGCGCGACGCTTCTGACGCTCGACCGACGGGCGCAGCGGACATACGCGCTCGTGGGGGCCGACGTCGAGCTTGTTGCATGAGCAGCTACTGCCAGGCGAAGACCGGCTGCTCAAAGCCGTTGACGCGCTCATCCACTTTGCCCTCGACTGCAACCCAGCGGAACTGCACGAGCATCGCCGCGGTCGGTGCGAAGATCAGATCGCCGCCGAGGGGAAGCTCGACCAGGGGTCGGTTGCTCTCGGGAATCGTCGTGAAGCGCGGCGAATCGGCCCGGCACAGCTCGTGCACGCCGATGCGGTAGACGTACGCAACCTCGGCAGGATCTGGGGCGAGCTCGACGTCGCCGCCGCCCCACACGACCACGGGCGTGATCACATACCCGGAGCGCGTGACGTAGTCGTCGAGCAGGCCAAGGACGGAGTCTTCGCCGAGGAGTAGCCCGAGCTCCTCGTGGAGCTCACGGAGAGCGGCCTCGGGTGCCGTCTCGTCGCCGTCGCAGCGACCTCCCGGCAGCGACCACTGTCCCGCATGCGCGCTGAGCTTCGCCGCACGTCGACAGAGCAGAAACGCCGCACCCCCCGCCACACCCGTCATGCGCCCGTCGAGGCCCGTGATGTCCGACTCGATGCCCTTGAAATAGTCGGGATCGACGGGGGAGGGGTCGTCGCCGTCACGATCGGCATCGCTGTCGACGACGACGATCGCAACGGCGGCGTGGCGGCGTCCATCGAGCGTGTGCCCACGCCGTGTGTGGCGCGCCAGGTTACCGCCGAGCTGGTCACGGAGTGCTGGCGTGAACGGGATCATGCTCGCACGCGTTCGGTTGGCCTACGAGCTCGTCGGCGCAGGCGTCGAGCTCGTGGCGTGAATCCTCTCGAGCCGCTCCAGCCTCGGCTGCGCGCCCAGCCGCTCGAACACACCGCGCGCCTCTGTCAGTAGCGGGTCGATCTCGTTGCTTCGTCCGTGTGCGGCAAGCCACTCCGCCTGCTCGAGCAACGCGGTCGCGACCCAGAACGGCTCCTCGACCTTGCGTAGCGCGGTGACCGCGTCATCGAAGCGCGGGTCGGCCTCCCCACGGAGGGCAGCGAGCCGGGCGCGGTGCAACAGCGTGCGGGCCTCGAGCGACGGTGATCGGTCGATCGGGGCCGCGGCAGCGACCGCAAGAAGATCCTCGAGGGCGTCGGCATCGGCGGTGAGCACGGCTGATTCACCACCGAGCTCCAGGAACTTCTCGACCGCTTCCGGGTCGGTCGCGAGGTGGTGGTCTCCGAGGCTTCTGATGCTTTCTCGGAGCGCGTCGTCGTGCCGCCCCTCCACCTGCGCAAGAAGCTCGCGGGCCCAGATGCGAACATTGGTCGCCTGGACGTTGGCAGTCTCGTTCCATGCGGCGTACTCGGCTGCGAGCTCTTGAACGCGCTCACGCTCTCCGCGATAGAGCGACATCTGCGCGAGAACGAGCATCATTGCCGCCTGCACCGGGTCGGACGTCAGTTGCCCATCCTCGGGTATCTCGGCGACGACTCGCTCGATGTCGTCCCATTGGCCCGACTCGAAATAGAACTGCACGAGGTTCGTAGTCAGGGCTCGCTCCCAGACACGATCGCCGCGGCGCCGAGCCAGTGTGAGCCCACGCTCGATCACCCCTTCCGCCTCGGCCGTCTTGCCCGAAAGTGCGAGGAGAAAGCTGAGATTCATGCACGAACGCAACGCCCCTCGGGGGACACCCGCTTCTTCGGCCAGAACGAGAGCCTGTCGCATCAGGCCGAGACTCTCGTTCGGCCGGTGTGCGAGCAGGAGTGCCTTGTTGTTGAGCGCCTCGACGACGACGTCTGCAAGTCGGAGGCGCTCGCTCAGTTCCAGCGCACGCTCCACATGGGGCGTCGCGTCATCGCTGCGACCTTCGAAGAACAGGAACCTGCCGAGCTCTGCGGAGACCGTAGCGATTGCCACGTCGTCGCCCTCTGCCTCGTGCGTTGCCAGCGCCTGCTCGAGCAGGGCAACTGCCTCCTCGATGCGGCTCGTGACGAAGAGCACCTCACCGAGCCGCACCTGGGCGGCCGCCGCTTCTGCCGGAAACCCCGAGGCCCCGAGAATGTCGATCGCCTCTTCGAGCAGCGGTACGGCCTCTTCGACGCGACCCCCCATCACTGCGAGCTCTCCCGCACGGGCGAGAGAACGCCCACGCTCGACGCCCTCGTCCGTCAGGCCGGCCGCGCGCTCGAAGGCCCGCTGGGCCT
>JANMJY010000266.1:0-26851 GCA_031371615.1 Actinomycetes bacterium
ACAACCTCTGTAGGCAGGACAGCTAGCGAACTAGTTGAAGCGGCGCTGGGCCTCTTCGAGGCCCTCCCCCCCCAATGTCTCGACTGCGTCGGCAGCCCGGCCGACGAGCGTCTCGACGTCGTCCTCGGGCGCGAACGGCGAGAGCACGTAGTCCGCGACGGGACGGCGGTCGCCGCGCCCCGGACGGCCGACCCCGACGCGCACCCGCAGGAACTCGGCCGAGCCGAGCGACTGCCGGACCGACCGAAGGCCGTTGTGACCCGCAAGGCCACCGCCGAGGCGCACCTGGATGCGGCCCGCGTCGAGGTCGACGTCGTCGTGGACGACGGCGATCTGCTCGGCCGGCAGCTTGTAGAAGCGCGCCGCCGCTGCAAGCGAGCTGCCGGAGAGGTTCATGTACGTCTCCGGCTTCAGCAGCGCGAGCTTCAGCCCGTCGAGGCGGATCTCGGAGAGCTGGCCGGAGAACTTCGACTTGAACGAGCCCTCGTGGCGCCGCGCCAGCTCGTCCACGACCAGCCAGCCGGCGTTGTGCCGGTCGCGGACGTGCTCGCGGCCCGGGTTGCCGAGGCCGACGACGAGGAGATCGAGCGTCGAGGGGCTCTCCCCTCGACGGAAGAGGCGCATTACTCGGGCGAGTCGGAGCCGGACTCGGCCTGGGGCTCGCCTTCGGAGGCTTCGCCCTCAGCGGCGTCGCCCTCGGCAACAGCCTCGCCGTCCTCGCCTTCGAGCAGCTCGCCCTCCTCGCCCTCGACGGGCTCGGGCTCGACCTCGGCCTGCGGCGCGGAGACGGTTGCGATCACGGTCTCGTGCGGGTCGTCGAGGAACGTGACGCCCTCGAGCTTGACCAGATCCTCGAGCCGAAGCGCGTCGCCCATCTCCATGCGGCTGACGTCGGCCTCGATGCTCTCCGGGACCTCCATCGGCAGCGCCTCGACGTTGAGCGTCGAGCTGGGCTGCGAGAGGACGCCGCCCTCCTTCACGCCGGGAGCGTCCTCGGCGCCGTGGAGGTGGACATTGACGGTCGCCTGGATCGCGACGTCGAGGCGCACCTCGAGCAGGTCGATGTGGCTGACGTGGCCGCGGATCGGATCGCGCTGGTACTCCTTCAGGATCGACGAATGGGGCGTGGTCTGGCCCTCGACGACGACGTCGAGCACGGCATGCAGGCCGGAGGAGCCGGTCAGCGCGGTGCGGAGATCGCGCTCCTTGACGACGAACGCCTTCGCCCCGGTCTTGCCGTAGAGGACGCCCGGAACGAACCCCTGCTTGCGCAGGCGGCGCGACTCGGGCGAGCCGAGCCGTTCGCGTTCCTTCACCTCGAGACGAAATCTGTCGCCGGCCACGGCGGCGGATTGTAGCGCAACCCTAGACTGTTCCTTGTCGGCGCAGGATGACCCCTGAAGGACCGCCTCCGGCGGCCAAAGGCCTCCCAGCCGGCCTGCAGCCAGCGCCTATTTGATGTGCAGGTCGACGCCGAGGAGAAGCAGCGGCCAGAGGAGGATCGCCAGCACGGCCGAGACGACGCGCTTCACTGTGTCGAGGTTGTCGAAGTAGTCCTTCGACTGAGCGACGAAAATGCCGATCGCGACGTAGATCAGACCCAGGAGCTTGCGCGGGAGCAGCATCAGAACAGCTGGTTTTCCCCAGCGAAGATCGCTGAAACCGAATCGTCCGAGAACACGTTCTGGATCGTCTCGGCGAGGAGGCCCGAGATCGAGAGCACCTCGATGTTGGCGGGCAGTCTCAGCGGGTCGACCGGGACCGTGTCGGTGACGACGACCTTCTCGAACGCGCTGTCGGCGATCCGCTGCAGCGCGAGATCGTTGAAGAGCGCGTGCGTCGCGCAGGCGATCACGCGGGTCGCGCCCGCTTCGCGGAGCGCTTCGGCCCCGGCGCAGAGCGTGCCCGCGGTGTCGATGATGTCATCGGTCATGACGGCGACCTTGCCGTCGACGTCACCGATCACCCCGACGACCTTAGCCTGGTTGTGCCCCGGGCGCTCCTTGTTGAGGACGACGAGGCCGCCACCAATCATCTCCGCGAACTTGCCGGCGAGCTTGGCGCGGCCGGTGTCGGGCGCGACCGCGACCCGCTCCACGTCGGGGCCGAGGTAGTCGCGCATGTGCTGCGCGAACATCGGCACGGCGACCATGTGGTCGACGGGGATGCGGAAGAAACCCTGCACCTGTCCGGCGTGCAGGTCCATCGTGATCACCCGGTCGACACCGGCGGTCTCGAGCAGGTCGGCGACGAGGCGGGCCGTGATCGGCTCGCGCGGCCGAGACTTCTTGTCCTGGCGCGCATAGAAGAACCAGGGGATCACGGCGGTGATCCGCTTCGCGGAGGCCAGCCTCGCGGCGTTGACCATGATCAGGAGCTCCATCAGGTTCTCCCCGATCGACGGGGCAGCGGTCTGAACGATGAACATGTCGGTGCCGCGAACGGAGTCCTCGAAGCGGAAGTAGGGAGAGCCGTCCGCGAATGTCGCCCGCTCCGCCCTCGTCAGCTCGACGCCGAGGTGGCCCGCGATCCGTTCGGCGAGCAGCGGGTGCGAGCTGCCGGTTACGACTGCGAGACGCTTTTGTGGCGTCAGCGAAACCGCGCGGCCGACAGCCAGCAGCGGCGAGGTCGGCGTCGTCTCCCGGCCCTCGAGCCCGGGTAGCGCCTGCTCAATCGTCACGCTTTCCACCACGACCCTCCTTGTTGACCTGCTTGGGGGGAAAGCCGGCGAGGGCGTTGTCGGGGACGTCGTCGGTGATGACAGCCCCGGCAGCCGTCCACGCATCGTCGCCAACAGTGACCGGAGCAACGAACATAGTGTCTACTGCCACGCGGACGTTGCTCCCAATCGTGGTCTTGCCCTTGGGTTGACCGGCGCGGTGCGGGAAGTTCGCCGTGATCGATCCTGCGCCGATGTTGGTCCCCTCTCCGATCTCCGCGTCGCCGATGTACGAGAGATGCGGCACTTTTGTGTCCTGCCCGATGGTCGACTTCTTGATCTCAACGAACGCACCGGCCTTCGCGCGAGGCCCGAGGACGGTTCCGGGGCGAAGGTAACAGAAGGGCCCGACGGTCGCTTCCGGGCCGATCTCGGCGTCGATCGCGACCACGTGCGAGCCCACCTCCGCGCCCGCGGCGATCTTCGTGCTGCCACGGAGGATCGTGAACGGGAGGATGACCGCGTCGGCCTCGATCTCGACCTCGGGCTCGATCCAGGTCGACGCCGGGTCGGCGATAGCCACGCCCGCGAGCATGTGCCCGCGGTTGATCCGGTCGCGAAGCGTTGCCGCGGCCTCGGCGAGCTCGACGCGGGTGTTGACGCCCTCCGTCTCGGCCGGATCGTCCGCCACGTGCGCGACGACCCGCTCGCCGCGGGAAACGAGATCGCGCACGGCGTCGGTCAGATAGAGCTCGCCCTGGGCGTTGTGAGGCTGGAGCCGGTCGAGCGCGGGCCAGAGCAGGTCGCTGCGGAAGACGTAGATCGACGAGTTGCACTCCTGGAGGGCAAGCTGTCCGGGCGTCGCGTCGACGGCTTCGACGATCGCGTCGACGGTGCCGTCGGGCCTGCGGACAATCCGGCCATACGAACGCGCGTCGTCGGGCACGAACGAGAGCACCGTCGCAGCGGCCCGCTCGCGCCCGTGAGTCGCGACGAGCTCGTGGAGCACCTCGGTCGTCAAGAGCGGCGTGTCGCCGGAGAGCACGAGCAGGCTCTCCGCCGTGGTTCCGACGGCGTCACGCGCGGAGCGGACGGCGTCGCCGGTTCCGAGCGCGCGCTCCTGCACGGCAACCTGAACGTCGCCGAAAGCGTCGCGCGTCTCCGGCGACGTGATCACGACGAGCGGCGCAGGTGCGAGCGGCCGCGCCGCTTCGAGCACCCAGTCCACCATGCGCCGGCCGAGAATCGGGTGCAGGTGCTTCGGCACGGCCGAGCGCATGCGCGTGCCCAGCCCACCGGCCATTACCACGGCTGCGAGTGAGGTATTGGTCACAGGACGACTGTCACATAGAGACTGGGGCGCCAGGATTCGAACCTGGGATCACGGGACCAAAACCCGTTGCCTTACCGCTTGGCCACGCCCCACGGCTCGGGGAGCTCATCCTACCGGCGGTCGCGCAGGAGGACGATGAGCGCGACGACGGCCAGAAGCACGAGCGCGACGACCGCGAATGCGGTCAGCACCAGCGCGAGCGCAGGAACGAGCACGACCGCCAACTGGGAGACCGCGAAGATCCAAGAGACCTCGCGCACCTCCTGACGGCCGGCCTTCCGGCCTGCGCCGACATAGAGCACGACCGCGAGGATCGCGATGAGAACGACCGACCACCACGCGATCGAGCCGACGAGGACGAGGACGCCCTCGACCAGCGCGAGCAGGAGCGCAATCCGGAGGCGGTTGTCGCGCAGGCTCCGACCCATGCGGCTGTGGCCGGGCTCGATCGTCAGGGGGCGATCCATGAAACAACCGTACCGTTCAGCCATACCAGACGGGAACCGTCAGCCAGGTCCGGGCAACGCTCCTCAGCGCGCGCCGCGCCGCTTCTGCGCGACGCCGGTGGTGGAAGAGCCCGTAGACGGTGGGGCCCGCACCGCTGACGTCGGCGCGGAAGGCGCCGAGGCGAAGCAGTTCGGCGGCTAGCGGCGAGGAGGCGAGGTCGTTCGGGGGCAGGGCGGCCAGGTCGCGCGGACGCCGCACCGCGCCGAGCGCCCGTTCGAGCGCGTCGCGCCGCTGCTCCCAACCCTGCGCCCCGACTCGCTCGTCGAAGCTCCGGTAGACAGACGCTGTCGAGTCCTTGCGCGTGCCCTTCGGGAGTGCCAGGACGACCCAGTAGTCCTGCGGCAGGTCGAGCGACTCCAGCTCGGAGCCGTCCCCCCGGCCGAGCTGCGGCCCGTCAGCGAGGAAGAAGGGGACGTCTGCTCCGAGCGTCGCGGCGAGCGAACGCAGCCGCTCGGCGGGCAGAGGCACGGCGAGGGTGTCGTTGGCGAGGCGGAGCGCGGTCGCTGCGTCCGAGCTGCCGCCGCCGAGACCGGCCGCTACCGGGATTCGTTTCAGGATCGTCGCCCGCCAGCCCGGCTCGACGCCGGCTGCCGCGGCAAGGCCGGCAAGCGCCTCGCGCACGAGCGTGTCGGCGGCGAACCCGGTCACCTGCAGGCTCCGTGCAGCCGCAATCGTGACGCGGTCGCCCAGGTCGATCCGCTGCAGCACGGTCGCGACCTCGTGCTTCCCGTCCTTGCGCGACGGGCCGACCACCAGCGCGAGGTTCAGCTTGGCTGGGGCCGGTGCCCTCGTCACAACGCTTCGGTGAGCGCGACGAACTCGGCGGGCTCGAGCGCCTCGGCTCTCGTTTCGGGGAGCCGTCCGATCGACTCGAGTGCGGCAGCGCCGCGCGCCCGCTCGGCGATCCCTGCGAGCGCCAGCGAGTTGGGCAGCGTCTTGCGCCGGTGCGCAAAGGAGGCCTCGACGACAGCCTTGATCCGATCGAAGCGCTGAGGGAGCGGGACCCGCCGGAAGGCGACAAGCGCCGAGTCGACGTTCGGCGGCGGCCGAAAGACCGTGCGGGCGACGGGATGGAACCCCGTTCGCCGAGTGGCGAGCTGGATCAGCACCGACACGGATCCGTAGGCCTTCGTCGAGGGCTCGGCGAAGAAGCGGTCCGCGACCTCGCGCTGCAACATGACGCACCAGAGCTCGACGCCGGGCAGCCCGGTCAGGCTCTCGGCGACGACGGGAGTCGCGATGTTGTACGGGAGGTTCGCGACGAGCTTCGTGGCCGCCGGCTCGAGGGCGGCGAGGTCGAGCGCGAGCGCGTCGCCCCAGTGCACCTCGACGTTGGGCCGTTCTTCCAGTTCTCGGAGATGTGGGGCGAGCGAGCGGTCGAGCTCGACAGCGTGAACGTGACGCACGCGGTCGGCCAGGTAGCGGGTCAGCACGCCGAGGCCGGGGCCGATCTCGAGCGCGACGTCGTCCGCGCCCAGCTCGGCGAGCCTGCCGATGACGCCGAGGATGTTGTCGTCGGCGAGGAAGTGCTGGCCCAGCTGCTTTTTGGGAACGACGGTCACGTCAGCGAAAAGGCGGCGTTGGCATTCGCGTCGATCCGCGCTGCGAGCTCCCCGGCGTCCTCGCCGCGGGCCTCGGCGAGAGCCGCGACCGTGTGCACGACGTTGGCGGGCTCGTTCGGCCTGCCGCGCCTCAGTTGCGGCGAGAGGTAAGGGCTGTCGGTCTCGGCCAGGATCCGGTCGGCGGGAACCTGCCCCGCCGCCGCGCGCAGCTCCGCAGCGTTCGGGTAGGTGACGTTGCCGGCGAACGAGAAGTACCAGCCACGCTCGAGGCCGGCCGCGAGCAGGCCGGGCTCGGAGAAGCAGTGCATGACCACCGTGCCGGGGTGCGCGCCGAGGATCGCGGCGGTGTCGTCGTTCGCCTCGCGCGTGTGAACCACAACCGGGAGGCCGAGCTCGCTCGCGAGGCCCAGCTGAGCCTCGAAGAGACGGCGCTGCTCGTCCTTCGCCTCGGCGCCGTAGTGGTAGTCCAAGCCGGTCTCTCCGACAGCGACCGCTTTCGGATGATCCAGCAGCTCGCGCAGCTCGGCTACGCGTCCTGCCTCCTCGGTCGCCGCCTGGTGCGGATCGATCCCGAGCGCAGCGTAGACCCCATCGTTCTCGTCGGCGATCGCGAGCGCCGCGCGGCACGACTCGATCCCGGTCCCAATCGTGATCACCCGCGCCACACCGGCGTCGCGCGCCAGCGCGACGGCGGCCCCAGGCTCCTCGAGCGCATCGAGGTGCGCGTGCGTGTCGATCACGCGTCTGCTGCGCGTGCCATCCGCGCGAGCTCGTCGGCGACGACCTGATCAGGGTCGAGCTTGCGGAACAGCGGGCGAGGCTCCCGCAGCGCCTGGCCGGGCTCGAGCGCGCTCGGCTCCCAGGAGCCGCCCCAACTCGCGTAGTCGCCGGTGAGCACCGTGTACGGAACGGACTCCTCGCGGATCTCGCGGGACTCGAGCTCGCCAGCGATCACATCGTCGTACCCGAGCAGCTCGTGCAAAACCTGCGCAGTGAAGGGGAGGAACGGCGTGAAGAGCGTCTTCAGGTTGTCGATGCAGCGCAGCGTCACATAGAGGACGGTCCCGGCCCGCTCGCGATCGTCCTTGATCGTGGCCCACGGTGCCTCCTCGCTGACGTAGGCGTTGACGAGCGAGGCGATCCGCATCGTCTCGGCGAGTGCCGCCTTGAAGCGAGCCTGCTCGATCTGCCCGCCGACGGAGTCGAACCCCGCCTCGACCGCCTCGATCACTGCCGTATCGCCTTCGGTCAACTCGCCAGGCTCAGGGATGACGCCGAAGTTTTTGAACCCGCTCGTCAGCGTGCGGTTGACGAGATTGCCCCAGTTGGCAACGAGCTCGTCGTTGTTGCGCCGAACGAACTCGGCCCACGTGAAGTCGGTGTCCTGGGTCTCCGGCCCCCCGGCAGTGAGGAAGTAGCGCAAGGGGTCCGGGTCGTAGCGGCTGAGGAAGTCGCCGACGTAGATGACTACACCGCGGCTCGTGCTGAACTGGCGGCCCTCCATCGTCAGGAACTCGGAGCTGACGATGTCGTACGGCAACTCGAGCCGGCCGCGCCCCGCGCCGAACTCGCCTCCCTCGCCGTAGCCGAGCAGCTGCGCGGGCCAGATGACGCTGTGGAAGACGATGTTGTCCTTCCCCATGAAGTAGTAGTGGCGAGCCTCCGGGCTCTGCCACCAGTCGCGCCAAGCGTCCGGCGTGCCGCGGTTGCGGGCCCACTCGATCGCCGCGGAGAGATACCCCGTGACGGCATCGATCCAGACGTAGATGCGCTTGTCCTCGCGCTCCTCGTAGCCGGGAACGGGCACGCGGACTCCCCAGTCAAGATCGCGCGTGACCGGACGCGGCCTCAGGTTCTTGACGAGCTCGAGCGAGAACCGGCGCACGTTCGCTCGCCAGTGCTCCTGCTCGCCGATCCATTCCGCCAGCCGCTCCTTGAACGCCGGGAGGTCGAGGAAGAGGTGCGACGTCTCCTTGAAGACCGGCGGCTGGCCGTCGATCTTCGAGCGCGGCTCGATCAGGTCGGCGGGATCGAGTTGATTGCCGCAGTTGTCGCACTGGTCGCCGCGGGCATTGGGGAACCCGCAGATCGGGCAGGTGCCCTCGATGTACCGATCCGGCAGCGTGCGGCCGGTCGCGGCGGAGAATGCGCCGACGGTGGTCTGCTCGACGATGAACCCCTGTTCGTAGAGCGTGCGAAAGACGTCGCGCACGACCTCGTGGTGGTTCTCCGTCGTCGTCCTCGTGAACAGGTCGTAGGAAAGCCCGAGCCGCCGCAGGTCGTTGCGAATGACCTCGTTGTAGCGGTCGGCGAGCTCACGCGGCGAGACTCCTTCCTCGTCTGCGGCCACCATGACGGGCGTGCCATGTTCGTCCGTGCCGCTCACCATCAGCACGTCGTTGCCTCGAAGCCGGTGGTACCGCGCGAAGATGTCCGACGGGACGCCGAACCCGGCCACGTGGCCGATGTGGCGCGGTCCGTTCGCATACGGCCACGCGACCGCGACCAGGATCTTCTGCGGCTGGCGATCGCTCATCGCCGCCCATGATACGAGCGGGATCTCCGGCCTCCCGTCGCCGCCGGTAGGCAAGAGCGGCGATTCCCGCAACCGCGGCGAAGCACGTGAGGACGAGGCCCGGTCGAAGTTCCCGCCCCGCGTCGTCTACGGCGGTCGTTGCAGCAGGCTGCAGCGGAGGCGGGTCCGGAATGCTTCGGACATCTCGACTCGGCGCGACGAGGGTGGCTCGAACGCCGGGAACGGAGCCCGCGGCGCGAGGCTTCGGCGGAGCCGAAATGGCCGGGCCGGCCGGCCTCGACGCCACCGCGACCGGCGTCGCCCGTTCGGGCGTAACGCGCGGATCGGTTGAGGCCGCAGACCTCGACGCTACGCCCACCTGGCCCTCGCCGGAGGCGCGTTTCACTACCGCCGGCGTCGCGGTCGTCGCGACCCCGTTCACCGCTTCGGGTGTACGTACATCGGCCGCCGGTGTCGCGCCAGTCGGGGGCGCAGCCGGCGGCGCGGCCGCCTGAACCACCACGGGGGGTTCGGTGGGAGCCGCGGCTGCGGCCGATGCCTCGGCGACAGTGTTGGCAGGCGCGGGCGTGGCCTCGACGACGACGGGCGATGTTGCAACGACCTGCGGCGGGGGGACGGGCTGTGCCGGCACGGGCTCGGGGCCGCGCGCCGGCAAAAGGCCGAGCGGGTCGACGTAAGCGTCCGGATCGGAGGAGGCGCGAACGCCGAGGTGGACGTGCGGCGCGGACGTGACCGCATCGGCGCTCTCGCCGACCACGCCGACGACAGCACCTTCCGCGACGACGCTGCCACGCGCGACGCTCGTCGATCCGAGCTGCAGCAGCGTGACCGCGTAGCCGTCCGGCGTCTGGATCGTGACGGCGCGACCGCCGCCCGGGATCGGGCCGACGAACGAGATCGTGCCCGACGCCGGGGCGAGCACGGGGCTTCCGACGTCTGCGCCGATGTCGACACCCCGATGCTGTCCGCCCGCATACGTATTCGGGCCGAGCGAGAAGGGCCGCAGCACGGCTCCCTCGGCCGGCCAGATCCAGGCGTGTGCCGTCGGGGCAGCCGCGAGCGCCGCGACCAGGACCAGAACCGAAAGTAATCGCCGCATGACGCACCGCCTTCGCTGAGGTGAAAGAAGCTCTCGACCACGCTAGCGGGGTGAATCAGGGGCTTTTCAACGATTCTGCATAGAGCGTGTTACGGGAAACGCGCGTCAGTCGCGCCACGACGTCGGCCGCCTGACGCCGCGGCACTCCCGCGGCGACGAGCTCCACGACCGCACCCAACGGCACGTCCAGCGCCTCCCCCGTATCGGCCGTACCGTCCTCCTCGCCCGGAGCCCCGACCACGAGCGTGATCTCGCCTTTCGGCGGCTCGGGGAAGCGCTGCGCCAGCTCCACTGCGGTCCCGCGCACGACCTCCTCGAAGCGCTTCGTCAGCTCGCGGCAAACGGCGACCGGCCGCTCGGGGAGCGCGGCCGCGAGCGACCGGAGCGTCGCCGGCAGGCGTTGCGGCGATTCGAAGGCCACCGCAGGATGGGGCCAGCCCGCGAGGTCGGCCCAGAGCGCGTCCCGCGCCTTGCCCCCGCGCGGCAGGTAGCCGAGGAACTGGAACCGCTCGCCCGCGAGCCCGCTCGCCACGAGCGCGGTCTCGACGGCCGACGGGCCCGGCAGCACGGTCACCTGGATCCCGGCCTCGAGCGCGGCTGCGATCAGACGAGCGCCCGGATCGTTGACGCCGGGCAGGCCCGCGTCCGAGACGAGCGCCATCCGCTCGCCGGCCGCCAGCCGAGGCAGGAGCTCCGACGTTCGCTGGGCCTCGTTGTGCTGGTGATAGCTGAGGAGCCGTGCGGCGATCCCGTGCCGGTCGAGCAAGCCCTTCGTATGCCGCGTGTCCTCGCAGAGCACGAGCTCGGCCTCGGCGAACTCGCGCAGCACGCGCAACGTGACGTCCTCGAGATTCCCGATTGGCGTCGCGCAGACCGCCAGTGGCACTACTGCTCCAGCGTCTCGAGCGCGAGCAGCCCGGCGCCGATCAGGCCGGCGTCCGACCCGAGCTCCGCCTTGACGATGCGCAGGTCGACGCGGGAAGAGTCCAGCAGCGCCTCGCGGTGCGCCACGTCGAGCGCCTCGGGGAAGAGATAGTCCGCCGCGGCGGTGCCGAACCCGCCGCCGATGACGACCAGCTCGGTCGCGAAGATGTTGAAGAAGGAGCCGATCGCGGCGCCCAGCAGGTGACCGATGTCCGAGAGCGCCTCGAGGGCCTCGGCGTCACCCTCCGCCGCCCGCCCGACGAGCAGCTCGGCGGTCGCCCCCTCTCCCCAGATCCTCACTGCTGCTCGATCCGCCGCGCTCCCGGATGCGAGCCCCTCGAGGTGGCCGCGTCCGGTGCAGTTGCCCTGGCAAGGAGGCCCGTCGGCGACGACGACGACGTGGCCGAGCTCGGCCCAGCCTCGGTAGAGCGCGCCGCCGAGGATCAGTCCGCCGCCGACCCCGGTCCCGAGCGTGAGCATGACCATGTTCTCGGCGCCGCGGCCCGCGCCCAGCCGCCACTCGGCGAGCGCGGCGGCATTACCGTCGTTCTCGACTGTCGCCGGCACGCCGAAGCGCTCGCCCATCACGCGGCCGAGCGCGACGTCCTCCAGCGGGATGTTCACCGAGCCCAGCGACTGCCCCGTCGTGCGGTCGATCACCGACGGGATCCCGAAGCCGAGCGCAGCCATGCCTCCGCCGGCGAGCGGCTCGATCGCCGCGGCGATGCCCTCGACGAGCTCCGCCTGCGAGCCGGTCGGAGTCCGGACCTCGTGGCGCTCGAGCACCCTTCCCTCGCCGTCGATCGCGCCGGCCAGGATTTTCGTCCCGCCGAGATCGACGCCGATGACTCGTTTAGCGCTCACGGGCCGCGGCTACCATACCCCGCCGAATGGCGGACGGAGAAAAGCCCTACCGGGTCTACAAGGGCGGGAGGACGAAAGGGAAGGTCCCGACAGCCCCACGCCCGGAACGGCAACGCCAGCCCTACGCCCGCAGCGCGAAGCCGCCGAGCCGCCCGCGCTGGCGCCGGCGCGTCTTGCTCGGAGTGCTCGTCCTGATCGTGCTGCTGATCGTCTGGACCGTCGCGAGCTACCTCTCCTTCCGTTCCGGGGTCGCCGACGCGAATGCGCGGCTGCCCAAGGCCGTCGAGACCGGTCTCGCGCCGCAGGAGGGTGCGCTCGCCTCGAAGCCGTCGCTGATCCTGCTGCTCGGTACCGACGGCGACAAGACCGCGGCCCGCGCCGATGCGAACCGATCCGACTCGATCCTGCTCGTCCGCACGGATCCCGGCCACCACCGCCTCGCCTACCTCTCGATCCCGCGCGACCTGCGCGTCGACATTCCCGGCCACGGGGCGAACAAGATCAACGCGGCGTTCCAGCTGGGCGGCCCGTCTCTGACGCTGAAGACCGTTCGCGCGCTCACCGGACTGCGTCCGAACCACCTCGTCATGGTCGACTTCGCCTCCTTCCGCACCGCGATCGACGCGCTCGGCGGGGTCGAGATCGACGTGCCGAAGCCGATCCTGTCGAACCGCTTCGACTGCCCGTACGCGACCGACGCCCGCTGTCAGAAGTGGCAGGGCTGGCGGTTCGCGAAGGGCAAGCAGAAAATGAGCGGCCAGCGCGCCCTCATCTACTCGCGGGTGCGCGAGAACCGGCTCGACCCCTCCGAGAACGACCTCACGCGCGGGGGGCGCCAGCAGGACGTCGTCGACGCGATGACCGACAAGCTCGTCGGCCCCGGCACGCTCGTCAAGCTGCCGTTCATCGGCGGCGACCTCGTCAAGCCGCTGACGACGGACATCACCGCCGGGCAGCTGCTGCAGCTCGGCTGGGTCAAGTTTCGCGGGAACCCGAGCCGCGCCCTGCACTGCCGGCTCGGCGGCGAGCCGCAGTCGATCGGCGGCGAGTCCGTGCTGGTCGCGACGGAGGAGAACACGGCCGCGATCGCGATGTTCATCGGCCGCTCGGCGCCGCAACCGCCGCCGCCGGGCACGAGCTACGGCGCAGGCTGTCTCGTCGGCCGCTCCAAGTAGGTCCTAATCGGCCGTGGCCGCCTTCTTCTCGCCGGAGCCAGAGTCCGAGTCGGACTTCTTCTCGGACGCGCCGGAGTCGCCGCTGCCACCCTCCTTCGGGGGGTCGGTCTTCTTGCGGCCGCCGCGCCCGTAGTCCGTCGAGTAGAAACCCGAGCCCTTGAAATGGACCGACACGGGATAGAGCACCTTCTCGACAGGGCTCTTGCCGCACACTTCGCACTTCTCGATCGGCGCGTCGGCAAACCGCTGGAAGACCTCGAAGGTGTGCCCGTCGGGGCAGCGGTACTCGTAGATCGGCATGGTCGAGAACCGTAGCAGCGACAATCGACGGCGAAAGATGAGCGATACCGCACAGGCAGAGCGTTTCGGAGCCCGCGAGGGAGCGGCTGCGCGCGCGTGGGTCGAGGCCCACTGGTTCGCGCTCGGAGTCGTCCTGATCTCTGTCGCAGCGGGCGGCTTCCTCTTCCACCAGCTGCTCGCCTGGCCGCCGCACGAGGACGAGACGCTGCCGCTGTTCGTCGGCCGCCATCCACTCGACGAGCTGTTCCAGGTGGTGCTCCGCGAGCGCGGCGGAGCGCCGCTCCACTTCCTGCTCGCCTGGGCGGTCGCGCACTTGGGCCTCGGCCTGGAAGCGCTGCGGGCGCTCTCGGCTCTCTTCGCGGTCGCGAGCCTCCCGGTCGTCGCCCTGCTCGCGGCCCGACTCGCCGGCCGCGTGCCCGCCCTGGTCGCGACGGCGATCGTCGCCTGCAGCTGGACGTTCCTCTTCCACGGCATCTACGGCCGGATGTACAGCCTCTTCCTCTTCACGAGCGCCCTCTCCTACCTCGCGCTCCTGCGCACGCTCGAGCGTGGAGACCGGCGTGCCTGGATCCTGTGGGCGCTCGCAATCCTCGCAACCGTTGCGACCCACCCCTACGGCGCGCTCGTGCTCGCCTCCCAGGCCGTGTACGTCGTCGTCGCCGGCCGCGACCGTCTACGCCAGGCTCTCTGGACCTTCGGGGCAGTTGGCCTCTTCGGCATCCCGTTCTGGCTCACGGACCTCGTCCTCGCCGGCCGGTTCGACGCGGGGGTCGCCGGCGGCGGGCGGATCAACCTCGTCGAGTACGTCTGGCAGGCGACCGGGGACTTCACGGCTGCGTTTCCCGTGCTGCCGGGCGTGCTCGTCGCCGCCGCGGCCGGGCTGGCCGTCCTGCCCCGCGAGACTCGGCTGCTGGCTACGTGTGCCGGAGCCGTGCCGCTGCTCGCGCTCTTCGTCGCGCGCAGCTCCGGCTCGCCCGAGACGCGGCACCTGATCTTCCTCCTCCCCATCCTGGCGGTTGCGGTCGGCGCCGGCCTGACGCGGCTGGGACGCGTGTGGGCGCCGCTGGCGCTCGCCGCCCTCGTCTCGGCCCAGATTGCGTGGGCCTGGGACCGGACGCCCGACCTGTTCGAGTGGGAGCCCGCCATGCGGCAGGAAGCACGGGCCGACGCGGCCGCCTATCTGGCCGCCACGACGGGTCCTCGCGACGTGCTGCTCGGCTACGACCCGCTCTTCCTGCAGGCGTGGGAGCAGCAGCCGGACTTCCCGCTCGAGGTCTTGCCGCGAGCGGACGCAGACCTCGCCCTGCACAACCTGCTGAAGTTCGACCGCCCGCTCGGCCACGGCGTCTGGGTCTTCGACGCGAGCAAGACGACGAACTCCGAGCGCTCGCTCCAGATCCCACGCGTGTCGCCCCGGCCGGCGGCGCCGTTCGAGGTGCGCGACTTCGGCCCCTTCCTGGTCATCCGCACGCGCTCGCCGGTCGTCACGCCCGAGCGCTACCTGTTGCGCGCCGGCGAGGCGATGCTCGTCGGCAAGCGGCTCTTCCTCGGCGACGCGGACATCAACCTGCCGACGATCGAGCGTGCGGCGCGCGCCCTTCGCGGCTACGGCGCTTCGCGCTCCCTCTCGACGAGCTCCCGGTAGCACGGCGCCTCCTCGAAGGCGGCGAGGCCGGCGACTGTCTCGCGTCTGCGGTCCCTGGGGCGCAGTCGCCGGGCAGCCGCGATCGCAGCCGAGGCGCCTACGGCCGCGCCTACGAGGAACGAGCGTGTTCGCGAGCGGTGCGACTCCTCGGGCATGGAAGGATCGTACGTTGATGATTGTCTCGCTCGGCGACCTGCTCCTGGACGTGATCGTCCGGCTCTCGCAGCCGCTCGCCGAGGGAGCGGACGCCGACGCCGTCACGAGGCTCGGCCCGGGTGGGCAGGCGGCGAACGTCGCCGCGTGGGTGGCCGAGCTCGGGGTACCGGCGCGGTTCGTCGGGAAGCGCGCCGACGACGAAGCGGGTCGCACTGCCGCTGCCGGGCTCGAGCGGTACGGCGTCGAGGTGTGCGGGCCGGTCGTTCCGGGCCGGACGGGTACCGTCGTCTCACTCGTCGCAGGGGATGGAAGCCGGACGATGGCTTCGGACCGCGGTGTCTCTCCCGAGCTCACGGCCGCCGAGCTCGACCCGAGCTGGCTCGACGGGTGCACGCACCTGCACCTGCCGGGCTACTCGCTCCTGCGCGCGCCGATCGACGAGGCGTCGCTCCTTGCTGCAACCCTCGTGCCGCGGGTGAGCGTCGACCTCTCCTCCTGGAGCGCGATCCGCGACTTCGGGCCGGCGCGTTTCCGCGAGCGGCTCGAGGCGCTCCGGCCCGCGATCGTCTTCGCGAACGAGGACGAGGAGCAGATCCTCGGCGGGCCGCTCGTAGGCTGCACGTGGGTGCTCAAGCGCGGCGGCTCCGGGGCGCGCTTCGGCGAGCTCGAGCTGCCCGCGGTGCCGGCGGACGTCCTCGACACGACCGGCGCCGGCGACGCGCTCGCGGCGGGCTACCTCGTAGGCGGGCCGGAGCTGGCACTCGCCGCGGCGGCACGCTGCGTCGCGAAACTAGGCTCCATGCCGTGAAGGACCTGATCCACGTCTCGGACGAGGTCGGCCAGGCGCTCGCCGAGCGGCGAGCCGTCGTCGCCCTCGAGACCACGCTCGTCGCGCACGGATTTCCTCCGGGCGAAGGCGTGGCCGTCGGGCTCGAGAGCGAGCGGCGCGTCAGGGAGGCGGGCGCCGTGCCTGCGACGATCGGCGTGCTCGACGGGCTCCTCCGCATCGGCCTGTCCGAAGACGAGCTCGGCCGCTTCGGCCCGGACGCGCGCAAGGTCGGCCCGCGCGACCTCGCCGCCGCGCTCGTCCAGAAGGCCGTCGGCGCGACGACCGTGGGGGGCACGCTCGCGGCCTGCCGCGCCGTCGGGATCGGCTTCATGGGCACCGGCGGTCTCGGCGGCGTCCACCGCGGCTTCCCCGATCCGCCGGATGTCTCCGCCGACCTCGGCGAGCTCGTGCGGACCGAGGCGCTGATCGTCTCGTCGGGCGTGAAGTCGATCCTCGACGTGCCGGCGACCGCCGAGCTGCTCGAGACGCTCGGCGTGCCCGTGCTCGGCTACCGCACCGACGACCTGCCGCTGTTCTACGCGGCGCACGGCGGCCCGCCCGTCTCCGCCCGCGTCGAGTCGCCCGGGGAGGCGGCGCAGATCGCCCGCGCGCACTGGCGGCTCGGGCGCCACACCTCGATCCTCCTCGGCAGGCCGGCCGAGGACAGCCTCGACGACGTCGAGCCGCTGATCGAGGCGGCGCTTGCCGACGCGCACGAGCAGGGCATCTCCGGCCAGGAGCTGACGCCATTCGTGCTCTCGTATCTCCATCGTGAATCCGGCGGGCGCACGCTCGTCGCCAACCGCGAGCTGATCGCCGCCAACGCGGCCCTCGCAGGAGAGGTGGCCGTTGCCTATGCCGCTCTATGACGCTGTCAAGGATCTGAGCATCACCGTCGAGCGCGTCGAGCTGGAGCCGTACGAGCTGCCGCTCAAACACTTCACGCGCCGCACGACCGTCGTCCACCTGCACGGGACCGGGCACGAGGGCGTCGGCGAGGACGTGAGCTACGACGGCGACCTCCAGCTCGCGTTCACCCTGGACGCGCTCCCGGACCTGACGGGGGAGCACACGGTCGACTCGTTCTCGGCGCTCGTCGCCGACCAGCCGGGGTACCGGCCGTGGGGGCTCGAGTCGGCGGCGCTCGATCTCGCGCTGCGGCAGGCCGGCCGCTCGCTCGCCGAGGTCGTCGGGCACGAGGCACGACCGGTGCGCTTCGTCGTCTCGCAGAGCGCGATCCGGGAGCTGCGGGACCTCTATCCGGAGCTTCGCTTCAAGCTCGACGCGAGCGACTCCTGGACGGACGCTGTGGTGGCCGAGCTCGGTGCGACCGACGCTGTCGACGTCGTCGACCTCAAGGGCCTGTACGAGGGCGACTGGCTCGATGCGACGCCTTCCGCGGAGCTCTACCGCCGCGTCGCCGAGGGATTCCCGCGGGCCTGGCTCGAGGACGCCCGTCTGAACGACGAGACCCGCGCCGTGCTCGAGCCGCACCGCGCGCGACTCACCTGGGACTTCCCGATCCATTCAGTCGACGACGTCGAGGCGCTGCCCTTTCCACCGGCATGCCTGAACTCGAAGCCGTCGCGCTTCGGCTCGGTGCGGCGGCTCTTCGACTTCTACGACTACTGCGCCGAGCACGGGATCGCCATGTACGGCGGCGGGCAGTTCGAGCTCGGGCCGGGCCGCGGCCAGATCCAGCACCTCGCGTCGCTCTTTCATCCGGACACGCCGAACGACGTCGCGCCGAAGGAGTACAACGACGGCGGCCCCAGGCCGGGGCTGCCGCAGAGCCCCCTGCCGCCCGCTTCGCGAGAGCCGGGGTTCCGCTAGGCGTCCAGGACGCCGAGCAGCGTGTCGAGGTCGATCAGCTCGAGCGACTGGAGCTTGGCGCTCCCGCGTGCGCCGAGCGCGAGCGAGACCTTGGCCACCGTCGCGGCGTCGGGGGCCTCGAGGATGTTGACGAAGTCGTACTCGCCGAGCGTCGCCCACTGGTGCAGGACCTTCGCGCCCAGCTCCTCGACGTCGCGGTTCACCTCTCGCAAGCGGCTCGGGTTCGCCTTCAGGGTCTGGACGCCCTGCGGTGTCAGCGTCGAGAGCATCAGATAGGTCGGCACGGCGCCTCCTTGGCGGTCGGGAGCGCGAGCTTATCGCCCCACCCGCGCCGCCTGATCGAAATAGAGGAGCGCGGAGCCGAGGAAGAGCAGCGGCGAGACGACGAGGTCGCCGAGCCCGAGAGCTGCCCGCTCGCCGGCGTCGCCGAGGTCGCGCAGGAGCAGGATCAGCGTCAGCTTCACGAGGCCGAAGAGGATGACGAGCGTCGCGAGCGAGGCGAGCGCGTGGACGTAGTCGGCCCGGGACAGCTCGATCGCGCGCCGGAGCGCGTCGGCGACGCTCAACCGCTCGAGCACGAGCACGGGCACGACCAAGCCGACGAAGGCAAGCCAGGCGACGGCGGGCAGCACGTAGAGGAGCGTGAGGAACGCCGCGGGCACGAACACGATCGTGCCGACGGCGATCGCGCGGGCTGCCTCGGCCGCGGACGGCTTGACGCCCCCGACGATCGCCGAGGCACCCACGAACGACGCGGCCATGAACGGCGAGCACGCCGCGAGCACCAGCACCTGGAACCGCGTGTCGTGCCCCGCGGTGACCTGGTTGATGGCCAAGACGCTGAGCCCGAGCGCCAGCGACGTCCAGAGGTGGTCGCCGTAGAGCTTCAGCGTCTCGGCGACGAGCTGGCCGACCGTACGGTCCTCGGGCGGGAGGGGCGCCGGCAGTGGAACCTTGCTCGCTGCTCGAGTCACTGCGCGGACGCTACAGCGGCCAGCCGGGGCAGCGTCTCGGCGAGCAGCGCGAACGCATCGTCGAAGCGCCAGCGAGCTCGATCCTCCTCGCCGAGCTCGTTCGAGACCACCCGCACCTCGACCGCCGGCACGCCCGCGAGCTCGCAGGCGCGAAGGACCGCGAAGCCCTCCATCGCCTCGACATCGAGATCGTGCGCGCCCCCGACGCGCGCGCTCGTCCCGATCGGGCGCAGCACGGCGTCCGGGAAGGCCTCGTGCAGCCGGGCAAGCAGGTCGGGGTCCGGCAGCGCCAGCGCGGGCACGAGCGGCCCGGCTGCGTCGCAGTAGACGGCCTCCGTGCCGAGCACGAGCGTCAGCGGGTCGAGCCCGCGCGCGCCGGCGATGCCGACATGGAGGACGGCGCGCGGCCGCTCTTCCGCGAGCGCGCGTGCGGTTGCGACAGCCGCCTCGACGGGCCCCACTCCGCAGACGACGGTCCGCGCCCCTTCGACCGGAGCGAGCTCGCGCGCAGTCGCCGCGACGACGAGGAGCACTCAGCCGTCGAGCTGCGCGGCGAGCTGTTCGGCCTCGTCGACCAGCACGCCGACCGCGTCGAGGCCCGCCGACCAGAAGCCCGGGTCGCCGATGTCGAAGCCGAGCCGCGCCGCGAGCTCCGCCGGGGGCGCCGACCCGCCCGCGCGGAGGAGGTCGAGATACGGCTCGACGAGCGCCTCGCCCTCGTCGAGGTAGCGGCGGTAGATCGCGAGCGAGAAGAGGTAGCCGAAGGAGTACGCGTAGACGTAGCCCGGCGACTGGATGAAGTGGGGCACGTAGCTCCACCAGATCCCGTAGCCGTCGGTCACCTCGACCGCGCCGCCGAGCATCCGGCGTTGCTCCTCGCTCCAGAGCTCGGAGATCCGGTCGACCGGAAGCTCGCCCTCCTCGCGGCGACCGGTGTGGACTGCGTGCTCGAAGCGGTTGAGCGCGATCTGGCGGAACACGGTGGCGACGGTGTCGTCGATGCGGCCGATCAAGAGGTCGAGCAGGGCGCGCGGGTCGTCCTCGCGCTCGCGCAACGTCTCGAACGTCAGCGCCTCCCCGAAGACGGACGCCGTCTCGGCGAGCGTCAAGGGCGTGCGGGCGTTCAGCAGGCCGAGATCCTGCGCGAGCGACCCGTGCAGGCCGTGCCCGAGCTCGTGCGCGAGGGTGAGCACGCTGCGCCGCTCGCCGGCGTAGTTCATCAGCACGTACGGGTGGCGCTCGGGAACGACGGTCGCGCAGAAGGCGCCGAGCATCTTCCCGGGCCGCACCGCGGCGTCGATCCAGTCGCGCTCGAAGAAGCGGCCGACGAGGTCACCGGCGAGGGGCGAGAAGCCCGCAAACGATTCGAGCACGATCTCGCGCGCGTCCTCCCAGGCGATCGTGCCCGCGACCTCCTGGATCGGCGCATAGCGGTCGTAGTCGCGCAGCCGCTCCAGGCCGAGAAGCCTCGCCTTGAGCGCATAGAACCGCTGCGGGATGTCGTAGCGGGAGACGATCGCGTCGACGAGGCTCTCCGCCGCGTCGTCCGGGATCTCGTTTGCGAGGTTGCGCGCCGAGATCCAGCTGTCGTAGCCGCGCAGCCGGTCTTCGATCGCCCGCTCGTTCAGGATCGTGTTCAGCACGTAGCCGCGCGTCCGCACCCCGGGCCGGAGCGTCTCGGTGACCGCCGCGGCTACCCGGCCCCGCTCGCTCTGGTCGGTCAGCCGGGCCAGCTTCGCGAGCGCCTCGTCGAGCGACAGCTGCTGGTCGTCGAACGAGACACGCAGGTCGGAGAGGAGCTCGTTGAAGAGCCGGCCCCAGGCGCCGACGCCGGTGACGCTCTTCTCGGTCGAGATCTTCTCCTCCGGCTCGGTCAGCTGATACGGCTTGTAGCGGCGCTCGGAGCGGAGGACTGCGGCGTAGCGCTCGAGCTCGGGGTCGGCGAGCAGCCGCTCGGCGATCTCGTCGTCGAGCTCGCCCCACTCGAGGTCGAAGAAGAGGAGCTCGGTCTCGATCTGCGTGTTCCGCTCACGCACTCGCTGGAGGAGCGCGCCGCGCGCCTGGTCGGAGCTGTCGGCCGCCTGGCGCAGGCGGGCGTAGATCTCGACGCGCGTCGACAGGGACTTGATCCGCTCCAGCTCGGCGACCGCATCGTTCAGCTCGGCGGCGAATAGGTCGCCGAGCTTGCCGCGAAAACGCTCGCGGAATGCGCCTGCGGCGGAGCTCGCGTCGTCCAACTCGGACTCGATCCGCGGGTCGTCCGGGCCCTCGTAGAGGTCCGAGAGGTCCCATTCGACCTGCTCCGCGCCGGTAAGGGTGGCGGCCACGTCCTAGAACCTATCGTGCGATAGTGCCCCCCGTGGCGGGGATGCGACCCGAGGACGTGTATCAGCTGACGGGGGCATCCGACCCCCGGCTGCGCCCTGGCAGCGACCAGGTCGCCTACGTCGTCTGGACGATCGACGAGGACGAGAACGAGTACCGCCAGTCGATCTGGCTCGCGCGCACGGACGGCTCGCGGCCGCCGCTCCGGTTCACGACCGGGCGCAACGACGCCCAGCCCCGCTGGTCGCCGGACGGTACGACGCTCGCGTTCGTCTCGAGGCGCGGTGACGACGAGAAGGCGCATCGGCAGCTCTACGTCATGCCCGCAGACGGGGGCGAGCCGCAGTGCCTGACCGACCTCAAGGAGGACGTCGGCGAGCCGGTCTGGTCGCCCGACGGCAGCCGAATCGTCTTCTCCGCGCGCGTGCCGGACGAGGCGTACGACGAGGAGGACGACAAGAAGCGCGCCCCGCGACGATTCACGCGGCTCCAGTTCAAGCTGGACAGCGTCGGCTGGACGGGCGACCGGCGCCGCCATCTCTACGTCGTCCCGGCCGACGGCTCGGCCAAGGCGACACAGATCACCGACGGTGACTTCGAGGACTCGCGCCCGACCTGGACCCCGGATGGCAAGAGCATCGCGTTCAGCTCGGCACGCGGCGAGCACTGGGACATCGAGCTGACCGGCAACATCTACGTCGTGCCGGCGGAGGGCGGGGAGCCGAAGCGGCTGACGCCCGGCGACAGCACCCACTACGCGGCGAGCTACTCGCCGGACGGGAAGCTGCTCGCTGTCAAGTGGGATCCGGGTGGATTCGACTTCCCGCGCCACCCTCAGATCGCGGTCGTCGACGCTGAGACGGGCGAGAACCGGAGAATCCTGACCGCGACGCTCGATCGCACGTGCGACCCCTACCCGGAGATCCGGGAGCCGATCTGGGACGGCGACTCGATCATCTTCGGGATCGAGGACGGAGGGAACGTGCACGTCTATCGCGTCGCGGCTGCCGGAGGCGAGCCCGAGCTCGTAGCCGATGGGGAGATCGTCCTCTCCGGGTACGACGCGCGTGACGGGCTGCTCGTCCGCACCGGCTCGACGGCGCCGAACCTGGCCGAGCTCTACGCGGGCGAACGGCAGCTGACCGAGCTCGGCAGGGAGTTCGCCGCCGGCCGGGAGCTCGTCGCGCCGGAGCGCTTCACGGCCGTCTCGAAGGACGGCACCGAGGTCGACGCCTGGATCGCCCGGCCCGCCGGCTTCGAGGAAGGCAAGCGCTATCCGGTCATCCTGAACATTCACGGCGGTCCGTTCACCCAGTACGGGACCGGGTTCTTCGACGAGACGCAGGTCTACGCGGCGGGCGGCTACGCGGTCCTCTACTCGAACCCGCGCGGCTCGTCCGGCTACTCGGAGGAATGGGGCCGAGCGATCATGGGCCCGGGCGAGCTCGGCCCGGGCTGGGGGACGTTGGACTACGAGGACCTGATGGGGGTCGTAGACACGGCGCTCGAGCGCTTCGACTTCCTCGATCCCGATCGGCTCGGCGTCATCGGCGGCTCCTACGGCGGCTACATGACCTCGTGGATCGTCTCGCACAACGACCGCTTCAAGGCGGCCTGCTCGGAGCGGGCCGTCAACAACCTCGTCTCGATGTACGGCTCCAGCGACATCGGCTGGGTCTTCAAGGGCTACCACGGCGAGTTCGTCCACGACGACGTCGAGAAGTACCTGCAGATCTCGCCGTGGACGTACGCGAAGGAGATCGAAACGCCGCTGCTGATCCTCCATTCCGAGAACGACCTCCGCTGCAACATCGAGCAGGCCGAGCAGCTCTTCACGACGCTACGGCTGCTGAAGCGCGACGTCGAGCTGGTGCGCTTCCCCGCCGAGAGCCACGAGCTGACGCGCTCCGGCAATCCCGCGCACCGCGTGATGCGGTTCGAGCTCGTGCTCGAGTGGTTCGACCGCTACCTCAAGTAGTGCGGGGTGAAGGGCAGCCGGCGCCCCCCTCCCCGTCGCTCACTCTCTCCCTGCCTGAAACGGACGTGTCCCAGGGACTGTCCCTGTCCGCAAGGCCCGATCGTGCAAGAATCGCCCCGGTGGAAAACACAGCGGGCTACACGGTCTTCCACGCGGGTGAGCTCGACTGGAAGCAGCGCCGCGAGGGCGATCCGCGCCTCGTGGCCACGCTCTCGGACGCCATGACGCAGTCGCGCGCCAACCTCTTCCGCTACCCGGCGGGCGCGTTCGGACGGCGTCACATCGACCCGATTCAGGAGGAGGTCTTCGTCGTCCTCGATGGGACGCTGACGATCCACATGGGCGAAGGCGACGAGCCGGAGCAGCACGAGCTGACGAAGGGCAGCGTGCTCGTCGTCCAGCCCGGGACAGCGCTGCAGCTCTCGAACCGGCAGGACGAGGAGCTGCACCTCTTCATCGCCGGCGCCCCGCCCGAGCGCGGCGAAGCGACGTTCCTCCCGACCGTCGAGTGAGCGCCTTCGACGACGTTCGCTCGATCGTCCCACGCCGCGTGTGGAACGGGATCACCGCCCGGGCCGTTCACGGCGAACGGCTGACGCTCGCCCTCGTCGAGCTCGCGCCGGGCGCTGTCGCCGAGGAGCACAGCCACGACCACGAGCAGCTCGGGCTCGTCCTCCGCGGCTCGCTCCGCTTCCGTGTCGGTGACGAGGAGCGCGAGGTCGGGCCGGGAGAGACCTGGCAGATCCCCTCGAACACACCGCACCGGGCCGAGGCTGGGCCGGACGGCGCCAGCGTGCTCGACCTCTTTGCACCACCACGCTCCGAGTGGGAGCACGGCGAGCCGGGCGAGCCCGGCCCCGGTCGTTGGCCGTGACGAGCTAGACCGCGGCAGGCGTGCCGGCGCGCTCGAAGAGAAGCTCGCCGTTCTGGACGTCGACGCGGATCGTGTCGCCCTCGTCGAACTCGCCCGCCAGCAGTCGCTGCGCGAGTGGGTTCTCGACCAGGCGCTGCAGCGCGCGCTTGAGCGGCCGGGCGCCGTAGGCCGGGTCCCAGCCTGCCTCGGCCAGCACGTCTTTCGCCGCGTCGGTCAGCTCGAGCGAGAGCTTCCGCTCGGCTAGGCGGGCGCGCAACCGAACGAGCTGCAGCTCCGCGATGTCGGCGAGCTGCTCCTTGCTCAGCGGCTCGAACACGACGATCTCGTCGATCCGGTTCAGGAACTCGGGCCGGAAGTGCTCGCGCATCTGCTCGGCGGAGCGGATGTTCGAGGTCATGATCAGGACCGTGTTGCGGAAGTCGACCGTGCGTCCCTGGCCGTCGGTGAGGCGACCGTCGTCGATCACCTGCAGGAGGACGTCGAAGACCTCGCTGTGCGCCTTCTCGATCTCGTCGAGCAGGACGACCGAGTACGGGCGCCGGCGGACAGCTTCGGTCAGCTGGCCGCCCTCGTCGTAGCCGACGTAGCCGGGCGGCGCGCCGACCAGGCGCGACACCGTGTGCCGCTCCTGGTACTCGGACATGTCGATCCGGATCATGGCCCGCTCGTCGTCGAACATGAACTCGGCGAGCGCTCGGGCGAGCTCGGTCTTGCCGACGCCGGTCGGCCCGAGGAACACGAACGAGCCGATCGGCCGGTCGGGATCCTGGAGCCCCGAACGGGCGCGCCGGAGCGCGTTTGAGACGGCTTCGACCGCAGCGTGCTGGCCGATCACGCGCTGGTGGAGGCGCTGCTCCATGTGGATCAGCTTCTCGGTCTCGCCCTCGAGCAGCCGCGAGACGGGGATGCCAGTCCACGCGCCGACGACGGCCGCGATGTCGTCCTCGTCGACCTCTTCCTTCACCATCGGCTCCGCCGGCGTCTCGCGTCCCGAGAGCTCGAGCTCGAGCGCGGGCAGCTCGCCGTAGCGGATCTCGGCGACGCGCTGCAAGTCGCCGGCGCGCTCGGCGCGCTCGGCCTCCATCTTCAGCTGGTCGATCTTCGTCGTGATCTCGCCGATCCGGTCGAGCGCGCCCTTCTCCTCGGCCCAGCGGGCGGCGAGCTCGGCGTGACGCTCCTTGGCGTCGGCCAGTTGCCGCTCGATCGGCTCGCGCACGTCCTTCGACTCCTTGCCCATCGCCGCGAGCTCGATCTCGAGCTGACGCACGGCGCGATCGGCCTGGTCGAGCTCGAGCGGCGAGCTGTCGATCTCCGTCTTCAACCGGGAGGCGGCCTCGTCGACGAGGTCGATCGCCTTGTCTGGCAGCTGGCGGTCGGCGATATAGCGGTCGGAGAGGACGGCCGCGGCGACGAGCGCGGCGTCGCGGATCCGCACCTTGTGGTGCGACTCGTACTTCTCCTTCAGGCCTCGCAGGATCGCGATCGTGTCGATGACCGACGGCTCGCCGACGAAAACGGGCTGGAAGCGCCGCTCGAGCGCTGCGTCCTTCTCGATGTGCTTGCGGTACTCGTCGAGCGTCGTCGCGCCGACCGTGCGCAGCTCGCCACGGGCGAGCATCGGCTTCAGCATCTGGGCCGCGTCGACCGCGCCCTCCGCCGCGCCAGCGCCGACGATCGTGTGCAGCTCGTCGATGAAGAGGATGACCTGGCCCTCCGCGTTCTTGATCTTGGCGAGGACGGCCTTCAGCCGCTCCTCGAACTCGCCGCGGTACTTCGCGCCGGCGAGGAGCGCGCCGACGTCGAGCGCCCAGACGCGCTTGCCCTTCAGGCCTTCGGGCACGTCGCCGGCGACGATCCGCTGCGCCAGCCCCTCCGCGATCGCGGTCTTGCCAACGCCGGGCTCGCCGATCAGCACCGGGTTGTTCTTCGTGCGGCGCGAAAGCACCTGAATCACGCGCCGGATCTCCTCGTCGCGTCCGATCACCGGGTCGAGCTTCCCCTGCTCGGCAGCTTCGGTCAGGTCGCGGCCGAACTTCGAGAGCGCCTGGTAGGTGCCCTCGGAATCCTGACTGGTTACGCGCTGGCCGCCGCGCACCTCCTTGATCCTTGTGAGCAGCGGGTCGCGCGGGACGGCGTCGAGCGCGAGCAGCAGGTGCTCGGTCGAGATGTAGTCGTCCTCGAGCCTCTTCGCCTCGTCGAATGCCTTGTCGAGCACGCGCGAGAACGCGGCGCCGGCCGTCGGCTGCTGCGAAGCGCCCTGGATCGCCGGCTTCGCGGCCAGCTTCGCCTCGGTCTCGGCGCGCAGCGCGGCCGCATCGGGGACAAGCTGCTGGACGAGTTCCTGGTCGAGCAGCGCGAGCAGCAGGTGCTCGGGATAGAGCTCGGGGTTGCCCGCCCGGCGCGCAAGCTCCTGCGCGGCCGCGACTGCTTCCTGGCTCTTGACGGTCAGCTTGTTGAAGTCCACTAGTGCCTCGGTTCCGGGTGTCGCTCGGACTGGTAGATGACGATCTCGCGCTTGTACGAGCGGTGGACCTCGCGAATCTGCTCGCGCAGCTCGCGCTCGAGCCGCTCAGCCCGCGCTCGCTGCTTGCGCAGCTCGTCCTCGAGCCGCAGCACGTGCTCGACACCGGCCAGGTTGAGCCCGAGCTGGGTGGTCAGGCGCTGGATCACGCGCAACCGCTCGAGGTCGGCCTCGGAGTAGAGCCGCGTGCCGCCGGGCGTCCGACCGGGCCGCACGAGCCCCTTCGCCTCGTACACGCGCAAGGTCTGCTGGTGCATGCCTACGAGCTCGGCCGCGACGGAGATCATGTACCTGGGGTGGTCGTCGGTCACCTGCTGACCTTCCGCAGCTCCTCGAGCAGCTCGCGTTCCTTCTTCGAGACCTTCTCCGGCACGACCAGCTTCAGGCGGGCGAGCACGTCGCCCTTGCCGCCGCCGTTCAACTTCGGCGCGCCGCGGCCTTTGATCTTCAGCAGCTTGCCGTGCTGCGAGCCGGCGGGAACCTTGAGCGAGATCGGGCCGTCGGGGGTCGGCACCTCGAGCGAGGCGCCGAGCGCCGCGTCGGCGTAGGACACCGGCACGTCGACGAGGAGGTCGGCGCCACGGCGCTCGTACACCGGCGAGTCGGCGACGCGCGCGATCACGTAGAGGTCGCCCGCCGGCCCGCCGTTCCGTCCAAGCTCGCCGCGGCCCTTCAGCCGGATCCGGGTTCCGTCCTTGGCGCCCGCCGGGATCTTCACCTGGAACGTCTTCTGGACGCGCTCGCGGCCGGAGCCGCG
>JANMJY010000271.1:0-1722 GCA_031371615.1 Actinomycetes bacterium
AACATGAAGGGAACACTAGCCCGACCACGCGCGTCCACGCGCGGGTCACGTCTCGCCATCAGATCTCTCCGGATTGCTGGGCTTTCGTGGCCGTGAATGCCCGCGGGTGCCCGCGCGTCCCTCCCCGGAACCTGAATGGTAAGGAGGGGGTCGACGGTTCGAGTCCGTCAGAGGGCTTCGAAAAAACCCTGCAAATTGGGTAGTTCTTTGCGATTTCTGTTGCCTGGTCAGGCACGCGAGGGAGCGCCAAGGGAACATTAGGGAACATTTGACCCCTCTTTGGCGTTTAGCGGGGGGTCGATTGACAATGGGCGGCTCTGCAGATTGGCTCGACTAACGGCGCCAGTAACGCCGCGAGACGTGTAGCCGGTCACACCTAGCGTGTTGGTGAAGCGCGGATCGTCTGCCAGGACTGCCAGGTGATGCGCAGGATGATCAGGGTGATTGCGAGGCCGATTAGTGGGTCGCCGAGTTCGAAGCCGAGCGCGACGATGATGGAGCTGCCGACAACTCCGAGCGAGACGAGTCCGTCGGTGCGTGCGTGGTAGCCGTCGGCGATGAGTGCGGGGCTGTCGAGGCGCTTGCCGGCGCGCAGGCGGATCAGGGCGGCGATCTCGTTGCCGATGAATCCGATCGCTCCCGCGGCGGCCAGGGCGCCGAGGTGGGAGAGCGGCTGCGGGTTGATCAGCCGCTCGATCGTCTGCCAGAGCGCGACGCAGGCGCTGACGAAGATCGTTGCGACGACGAAGTAGCCGGCCGCCTTCTCGCCTCGAGCGCTGCGGAGGAAGAAGGCGATTCCCAGCGGGAGGGCAGTCAGGGCGTCGCCGAAGTTGTGGATCAGATCGGCCAGTAGCGCGACGCTGTTCGTGGAGAGGAAGACACCGACCTGGGTCAGGGTGGTGGCGAGGAGAACGACGAGGCTGATCGAGACGGCCTTGACGCCCTCGCGGGAGCGGACGATCGAGGGGTCGACGAGTCCGTGTGAGTGTCCATGTCCGCCGGTGGCGTCATGGGTGTGGTGGTGTCCGCGGCTCATCGGGAGCCTGTTCGTTTCGCGCTGACGGGCTCCGGGAAGCCGAGCCGGATGTGCTCGACGTGGTAGATCGCCTCTTCGAGCAGAACGCCGACATGGCTGTCGTGCAGTGCGTAGATCGTGCGACGTCCGGAGCGCTCGCCGACGACGAGCTGGAGATGACGCAGCAGCCGCAGCTGGTGCGAGACCGCCGATTGCTCCATGCCGACGGCTTCGGCCAGCTCACCGACCGAGCAGGGTGCCTCTTTCAGCCGTGCGAGGATGCGGACGCGGCTCGGGGTCGCCAGAGCCTGCATCGTCTCTGCGACCTGACGGGCGGTCTCACCGTCGACAGATGAGGGGCTGTTTCGACCCTGCACGCCATGACTCATGCCAATCAAGCTAACATGACGACCTATTCATACTCGCAGAGCTAGCGGATTCCGTTGCGGTCTTGACCAGGAGAAACGCCGCTACCGCGACCAGCAGGCCGCGAAACCGAAGCGAAGCTGGCGCGTCGGAACACGGTCTGATTCGGTTCCCTGTCCGCCAACCACTCGGCCCCGCTTCGTATCTACGACCGAAGCGGTGTCTGGTTTGCGACGCTGCACGCGGCGTCAATCTGAGCGAGGAGAACTTGCTGCACGACCTCCGCGCGGCGGTCGTGCAGATTGCCGAATAGTCGCCGAAGGGCCCCACTCCGAGCCCAC
>JANMJY010000284.1:0-14571 GCA_031371615.1 Actinomycetes bacterium
CCCCGCTCTGCGGACGCCAATCGTGGCGATGAAGTGTTGATCGAGCTTTGGCGCCGGCGAGCCTGTGCGTCCCGTGTCTGCTGTGGGCTCACCTCGAGGCGACGGACTCGGCGACGATCTGCCGGAGGAGGGAGCGCAACCGCTCGTCCTCGCCGACGGCCGGCAGAAGCTCGATGTCGAGTCCGGGATGCGTCGCCCTGGCCTCGTCGACCCGCTTGGCGACGTCCTCCGAGAGGTGCTTCCCGGCGGCGAGGAAGAGTGGCAGGACGCGCAGCCGAGTAGCACCGTCATCGACCGCCCGCTCGACGACGTCTTCGAGCGTCGGCGCCGAGAGCTCCAGGTAGGCGAGCCTGACCAGGTCGGCTCCTGCCTCTGCCGCAGCCGCGGCAGCGAGCTCCTCGAAGGTTGCACGCCAGCGCGGATCCCGACTGCCGTGCGCGAAGAGAATGAGCATCTCCAACGGCAGGAATTACCTTTTGAGCCGTGTGTCGTCGGGCGTGGCCCAGCGCCTGCGCTCGAGCTGTGGAGCGTCGGGCGTGCGCACGTCCCAGACGAGGCCGGCTTTCTCGAGCCCGCGGATCACCCACCACGAGACGTCGAACTGCCCGCGGAGCAGGCCGTGCCTGGCGGAGGCGGGAAAGGCGTGGTGGTTGTTGTGCCAGCCCTCGCCGAAGACGAGCAGCGCGACGAGCCAGTTGTTGCGTGCCTCGTCCCGAGAGCGGAAGTCCTGCCGGCCGAACATGTGGCAGATCGAGTTCACAGCGAAGGTCGCATGCTGGTAGAGGAAGATGCGCAGGAGGCCGCCCCAGACCATCGCCTCGAAACCCCGCTCCCACGTCCCACCGACGAGGTAGCCGACGCCGAACGGGATCCCGAGCGTGAGAACGACCCACAGGAGGTAGAGGCGGTCAATCCAGCGGACGAGGGCGTCGTCGTAGAGATCCTTGCCGTAGGCGCGCCCCTGCTCCATCCCGAGGTTCGTGAAGAGCCAACCGACGTGCGCGTGCACGAACCCGCGGAGGGCACCGCCGAAGCCCTCGCCGTGGCCGTGCGGCGAGTGCGGGTCGCCCGGCTGGTCGGAAAGCGCGTGGTGCTTGCGGTGATCGGTGACCCACTGCGTCACCGGGCCTTGCATCGTCATGCAGCCGAGGATCGCGAGCGTCGCCTTCACCGCGGGGTGGGCGGTGAAGCCCCGGTGTGTGAAGTAGCGGTGGAAGCCTATCGTCGTCCCGAAGGCGCAGATGACGTAGAGCGAGACGAGCAGGATCAGATCGACCGGGTGAAACGCGACGCCCCAGAGAAGGCCCATCGCCGAGAGGACCCCGACGGGCGGCAGGACCACCGCCACCAGGGTGACGACCTTACTGGTCGTGCTGCTCGCCGACCGGACCGTCCCGATTGCTACAGTTTTGTCCAATGTTTGTTCCATGTCGGAATCCGGAGCGTACCTGCTCTGTCAACCGTTATTCGTTCCCGCGCGAAAACGGTTCATGAGGGTCGCGGTCATCGGTAGCGGGATCTCCGGCCTCGGAGCCGCGCACGTGCTGTCGCGCGCTCACGACGTGAGCGTGTTCGAGCGCGAGCCACGTGCCGGGGGCCATACACGGACGATCAGGTACGCCGGCCTGGCGCTCGACACGGGATTTCTCGTGCACAACGTTCGCAACTATCCGCTCCTCACCCGGCTCTTCGACGAGCTCGGGATCGCGACCCAGGCGTCGGAGATGTCTTTCTCGGTCGCCTGCCCCTGCGGCCTCGAGTACTCCGGCCGGCGGCCGTTTGCGCAGCCGCGCCGCGCGGCCGACCCGCGGTTCCTCGGCCTGCTCGGCGAGATCGGCCGCTGGCTCACGACGGCGAAGCGGTCGCTCGGTGACCTGGACGAGAGCTGGTCGCTCGAGCGCTACCTCGACGAGCGCCGATTCTCGCGGCGCTTCCGCCGCCACTTCCTCGTCCCTCTGACCGCCGCGCTCTGGTCGACCGCGCCGGGGCGGGCGCTGGAGTATCCGGCGGCGAGTGCGCTCAGGTTCTTCGACAACCACGGCATGCTCGGCTTCGGGCGGCCCGAGTGGCGTTACGTCACGGGAGGCAGTGACGGCTACGTCCGCGCGATCGCCGACCGCCTCGACGCGCAACTGCGACTCGGCAACGGCGTGCGCTCGCTCCGGCGAAGCTTCGGCGGCGTCGAGTTGCGGACGGACGACGGGACGACGCACGCGTTCGACGCGGTCGTCGTCGCGACGCATGCCGACCAGGCTCTGGCGCTGCTCGAGGATCCGACCGACGACGAGCGCCGCGCGCTCGGGGCGTTCGAGTACACGACGAACGAGGCCGTGCTGCACACCGACTCGGCGCAGCTGCCGAAGACACTCGCCGCCCGCGCCTCGTGGAACTACCGCCTCGGCGACGACGGCAGGCCGACGATGACCTACTACCTCAACCGCCTCCAGACGCTCGACGGCGACACCGACTGGTGCCTGACGCTGAACGGCGACATCGCCGACGAGCATGTCATCGACCGTGGGACGTTCGAGCACCCGCTCTACACGGTCGAGAGCGCCCGCGCCCAGCGTGAGCTGCCGTCGCTCTCGGGCGTGCGGCGGACGTGGTTCGCCGGTGCCCACCACGGCAACGGCTTCCACGAGGACGGCCTCGCCTCGGGCGTCCGCGCAGCCGAGTCGATCGGGGTCACCTGGTGAGGTCCGCGATCTACGAGGGCACGCTCATGCACGTCCGTCGCACGCCGGTGCGCAACCTCTTCACCTACCCCGTCTCGTACTGGTTGCTCGACCTCGACGAACTGCCCGAGCTCGACCGGCGGCTCGCGCTTTTCTCTCACAATCACCGCAACGTCGTCTCCTTTCGCGACCGCGATCACTTCGACGGCGGGCCGTCGGCGAAGGACGCCGTGCTCGAACTGATTGACGACACGAGCGTCGAGCGCGTGCTCCTCCTCACCCAGCCGCGCGTGCTGGGCTACGTGTTCAACCCGGTCTCCTTCTACTGGTGCTACCGCGGCGACGGGTCGCTCGCCTGCATGGTCGCCGAGTTGAGCAACACCTTCGGCGAGCGCCTGCCGGAGGTGCTGCGCGGGCCCGGCCCGCACTACGAGCAGGACAAACGCCTCCATGTCTCGCCGTTCTTCGGGCTCGACCAGTCGTACGAATGGACGTTCTCGCAGCCGGGCGCAACCGTCTGTGCGCGCATCCACGTCCGCGAGCACGGGACGAAGCCGCTCACCGCCGTCCTGCACGGCGAGCGGCGCGAGCTGTCGAACGCCTCGGTTGCGCGCTCGCTCGTGCGCTATCCGCTGATGCCGCTCCAGGTGACGACGCTGATCCACCGCCAGGCGCTGAAGCTTTGGTGGAAGCGCGTGCCGTTCCACCACAAGCCGGCGTTCGTGCCGGGCAAAGGGTCGATCCGCCCGTGAGCACGGCCGAGCGCAGCCTGCGGCAAGCGCCGAGCGCACGCGGCCGGATCGTCGACCGGGTGGCGGTCGCGATCCTCGAGCGTGAGCTTGCGCACCTCCAGGGCGGCACGCTCGACGTGACGCTGCCCGACGGGTCGCGCCGCTCGTTCGGCTCGGGACCGCCGCTCAGCCTCGAGATCCACGACCGAGCGCTCTTCCGCCGGCTCGCGACGCGCGGCAAGGTCGGGTTCGGCGAGTCGTACACCGCCGGCGACTGGGACACCGACGACCTGGTCGGCCTCTTCGAGCTGCTGCTGCGCAACTCGGAGGCGGCCGCGGCACGCAACGGCACCGTTCGCCGTCTCGTCGAGGCGCGCCCGCGGCCGAACCGTCGTAACGGCCTGCTGCGCGCGCGACGCAACATCTCGTACCACTACGACCTCGGCAACGACCTGTTCGCGTTGATGCTCGACGAGACGATGACCTACTCGTGCGGCATCTTCGAGCACGACGATGCGACGTTGGCCGACGCACAGCGAGCGAAGCTGCAACGCGTCTGCGACAGGCTCCAGCTCGGGCCCGACGATCACGTGCTCGAGATCGGCTGCGGCTGGGGCGGCTTTGCCATCCACGCCGCGGCGACGACCGGGTGTCGCGTGACCGGCCTGACGATCTCAGCCGAGCAGGCGAAGCTCGCGCGCGAACGCGTGGCGTCCGCCGGTCTCGAGGAGCGCATCACGATCCTCGAGGAGGACTACCGGGAGCACGACGGCCGCTACACGAAGGTCGCGTCGATCGAGATGCTCGAGGCGATCGGCGAGAAGCAGTTCGGGGCCTACTTCGCGACGATCGACCGCGTGCTCGAGCGCGGCGGGATCGCGTGCGTGCAGACGATCCTGATCCCCGACGATCGCTGGGAGCGCTACCGCAAGGCGCCGGACTGGATCGAGCAGTACGTCTTCCCCGGCTGTCTGATCCCGTCGCTGACCGCTCTCACGGCTGCTGCGACCGCGTCGTCGAGGCTGACGATGCTCGACGTCCACGAGATCGGCCCGCACTACGCGGAGACGCTGCGACGCTGGCGCGCGAACGTTCACGAGCACATCGACGAGATCCGCGCACTCGGCTACGACCGAACCTTCGAGCGCACCTGGGACTTCTACCTCGCCTTCTGTGAGGCCGGGTTCAGGCTGCGGGCGCTACGAGACGTTCAACTGACGCTGTCGCGGCCGCTGAACGAGTCCGTCAAGGTCTGACAGAGCTCCCAGAGCCGCGCCCGTTCGCTCGCCTCGTCGAGCCGCCGGGTGCTGCGCTTGCGGTGCGTCGGGCGCGCCCGCCGGTCGAGGAAGAACAGGCCGCTGCGGCCGGCGACATCGGGTGAGGCAGCGAGCCACGCGATCGTGTCCGCCCCCTGATGCACGCTCCGCAGCAGCGGTGAGAGCGCACGGCTGAAACCGGGCAGCGCGGTGCGCAGGCCCGGCGTGTCCGACCACCCGGGATGCATCGTGTTCACGGTGACGTTCGTCCCGGCCAGGTGACGCGTCCACTCCTCGGCGAGCGCGACCTGGGCGCGCTTCGCCCGCGCGTATGCCCTGACGCCGTCGTACTCGGCCTCCGTTGGCTGGAGCGCGTCGACGTCGAGCCGCTCGACGTACATCCCACCCGACGCGACGATGATCACGCGCGCCGACGGCGCCTTCTCGAGCAACGGAAGGAGCGCACGAATCAGCAGGAACTGTGAGAGCACCTGCGTCGCGAACGTCACCTCGAGCCCTTCGACAGTGAGGGTGAACTCGTGCGTCATTGCACCGGCGTTCAGGACGAGCACGTCGAGTCGATCGTGCGTTGCGGTGAACCGCTCCGCGAAGGCACGCGTCTCCGCGAGGGAGGAGAGATCGGCGAGATTCGACTCCGAGCCGGCGACCGCCGCCCGGGCTCGCTCGGTCTTCTCGGGGTCGCGGCCGACGACGCAGACGTGCGCTCCCTGCCGCGCAAGCATCCGCGCTGCTTCGAGACCGAGGCCCGAAGTCGCGCCGGTGACGACTGCCGTCTTCCCGTCGAGCCGCAGCTCCTCGAGAGGCGTCCAATGGTCGAGCCGGCGACGGGCCACGTAGCCGAGTCGCGTGAAGCTGCCAACGACGCTCGCTTCGAGCACCGCGTCCAGGACGCGGGCCGGCCTCACGGGTTGAGCGCTGCGCGCATCCCCGCCGCGGCCTTGTCACCGGTGCGGTTGAAGATCAACTGCAACATCGGATCCAGCACGCGGCCGACACCGTTGAACGCGAGCAGCGCGTCGTAGTGCACGGTCGATCCGGCGCCGGAAGGCGAGACGGTGATCGTGTCTCGCGAGACGAAGGACGGCTTCTTCGCCTCGATCACCAGCTGCCGCGGCTCCTCATACGAGACGATCTCGTAGTGCAGCGGCAACTTCCGGCCGCCGAACGTGACGACGAGGTCGAACGCCGCGCCCTTGCCGACCGCGCCGTCCGTCGCCCGAGCGGCCTCGAGAACACTTGGATCCCAGTGGCGCGCGTTCGAGAAGTCGGCCATGTACGCGAACGCATCCGCAGGGGAAAGCGCCGACTCGATCGTCGTCACGTAACGGGCCATGCCTCGATCATACGCAGCGGATACCGACTCAGAACGAGCGTGCTCGTGCGAGACTCACGGCCCGTTGAACTGCGCCGTCGTCCTGTTCACCCGCGATCTCCGCGTGCACGACAATCCAGCGCTCGCGGGCGCGGCGCGTGCAGCAGATCGAGTCGTGCCGTTGTTCGTCCTCGAGGAACGGCTGCTTGCCGGCTCGGCCGCACGTGCGAGGCTGCTCGCCGCCGCCCTGCACGACCTCGATCGCTCCCTTCGACGCCTGGGAGCAGCACTCGTCGTCCGACGCGGAGACGTCGCCGCGGAGACGATCCGGGTGGCTCGGGAGACCAACGCGCAGGCGGTGTTCGTCGCCGAGGACGTCTCCGCGTACGCCCACCGGCGCGAGCAGCGCCTCAGCGAGCAGGTCGAAGTGCGTTCCTTCCCCGGCATCACGGTCGTCCCGCCGGGCGTGGTCGCTCCCTCGGGGCGTGACTGCTATCGCGTGTTCACGCCGTATTACCGTGCCTGGGCGGCGACGCCGTGGCGGGCGCCCGAGCATCCACCTGCGAGGCTCACGATCGCCGACGGCGTCGAGGTGGGCGACCTGCCGCCAAGCACCTCCGAGGGAGGCGAGACGGCGGCTCGAGCCGGGCTCGAACGCTGGCTGGCCGAGGGTGATTCGCGCTACCCCGGCCTCCGCGACGACCTCGCCGCCGACGCGACCTCGAAGCTGTCGATTCCCCTCCACCTCGGGCTGATCTCACCGCTGGAGGTCGCAACCCGCTCAGCGAACCGGGAGCTCGTGCGCCAGCTGGCCTGGCGCGATTTCTATGCTCAGCTGCTCGCCGCGAACACGTGGAGCGCCGGGCGCGACCTCAACCCGCGTAACCGTGAGTGGAGCGACGACCCCGTCGGGCTCGCGGCCTGGAAGGAGGGTCTGACCGGCTATCCGGTCGTCGACGCCGGGATGCGCGAGCTCGCCGCGACCGGCTTCATGCACAACCGCGCCCGGATGATCGTCGCCTCGTTCCTGACGAAGGATCTGAACGTCGACTGGCGTGAGGGCGCAGCGCATTTTGCGAGCCTCCTCCTCGATGGGGATGTCGCCTCGAACACGGGCAACTGGCAGTGGGCGGCCGGAACGGGCGTGGACACCCGGCCGGGGCGAATCTTCAACCCCACACTCCAGGCGCAGCGCTACGACAGAAGCGGCGACTACGTGAGACGCTGGATCCCGGAACTCCGGGGAATACCGGGTGCCGCCGTCCACGAGCCCTGGCGGCTCGGCCCGCTGCTGAGCGGCGGCTACCCGGCCCCGATCGTCGACCATGCCGCAGCGGCCGCCCGCTACCGGGCGCGTGGATAGGCCTTCCCTCAAGCCGGTCGCGCCGGTCAGCAGCTTCCTGCCCCCGGGCGAGGGTGTCCTCGCTCAGGGTCGGCCCCGGTGGGCGAACGTGGCCGCAGCGGTCACCAGGTCTCCTTCGAGCGGAACCGCTCCGACACGCTCTGCGAGGCCCGGCTCGACCCCCTGACCGCCGATTGCGACGGTCGTGCGACGGGCGAGCTCAGTGAGGTCACGCTCCACCGCGAGCAGGCGCTCGGGGGCAACAGCGCTCAAGACGACAGCGTCCGGCTGGAGCTCTGTCGCCGCGCGCTCGATCGTCTCGATGGGAGTGTCGGCCCCGAGGAACGCGATGCGCCAGCCTGCAGATCGCAGCGAGATGCCGAAGAGCAGCAACGGAAGGTCGTGCTGCTCGCCCGACGGGCAGGCGAGGAGCGCCAGGGGACCGATGCCGAGGCCCCAGCCGCGCGCGAGACCCAGCAGCCGACCGCGTAGGAGATGCGCTGCGAAGTGCTCCTGCGAGATCGCGAGTGTGCCTTCGATCCAGCGCTCCCCGACCGCGCGGAGCGTCGGCATGACGATGTCGACGAGGACTGCCTCGGTGGTCAGGGTGGCGAGAGCCCGGTCGAGAACCGCGTTGGCGGCCGGTTCGTCGTAGCGCTCGATCGCGTCGAGCAGCTTGTCGACCGTCTCGGTGCCGCCGCGGGCTGCGCTGTCGTCTGGCTCTCGACGTGGCTCGACGCCGGTTCGCGCGGCTTCTGCGGCCTGCGCGGCGGACAGGCCGAGCTCGAGATGGGCCTGCATCCGGCGGACGCGGAGCTCGTCCGCGTCGGAATAGAGGCGAAAGCCCCCGGTCGAGCGCGTCGGCTCCATCAGGCCGTACCGGCGCTCCCAGGCGCGTAGGAGCTCCGGGCTGACCCCGACGCGTCTACTCAGCTCGCCGATTCTCAGGTGCCCGTTGGGCGAATTCATGGCCTCACTCTACAGAACGTGGACAAAAATTTGACAACCCTGACGAGATGGTGTACAAACACTCTACAAAACATAGACAGGAGGACATGCATGACTCACATCCACCACGTCGAGTCCACGGTGATCAGGGTCGCCGGAGGCCGCGAGCAGGCGTCGCGACTCCTGCTCCTCTCCGCCGCCGCTATCTCGTTCGTGCTCTCCGTCTCGCTCTGGTTTGCCGGAAGCGAGTCACAGGGCATTTTCGTGGGCCTCTGGGTTCCCTCCATTCTCTCGCTCGGCTCGATCGTGCTCCCGCGGGGTGAACGGCGATGAGCAATCTCGGCCTCTTCATCGTCGGGACGCTCGTCACCCTCCTCGCCGCCTTGGCGATGGCGCTCCTCTTCTGGGGAGCGGTCCTCGACGGTCGGGACGAGGAGGCCAGGCGCGCCGCCGAGCGCGAGGCGAGTGAGAGCAAAGGACTCCGTGTCGTCGACGCGGCGTAAGCACAAGACATCCCCCCTCGAAGGAAAAGGAGATCCACTGTGAAGAAGTCGATTGCAGCATTTGTCGCCGCAACCGTCGTGGTCGCCGCCGTTGCCGGCCTCGCCACTGCCTCGTCGGCGAAGCAGGCAGGCATGAGCGACAAGAACATCGTCCAGACCGCCGTTGCTGCAGGCCAGTTCAAGACGCTCGTGTCACTCGTCAAGCAGGCCGGCCTCGCCGGAGCGCTCTCCGCACCGGGCCAGCTCACCGTGTTCGCCCCGACCGATGCGGCATTCGCGAAGGTGCCGAAGGCGACGCTCGCCGCACTCGCGAAGGACAAGGCAAAGCTGAAGGCAGTCCTCCTCTACCACGTCGCCAAGGGCAAGGTCACGGCGGCGAAGGTCGTCAAGCTCAAGACGGTGACGACGCTCGAGGGCGACACGCTCTCGATCCGGGTTGCTGGGGGCAAGGTGCTCGTCGGCGGCGCCCAGGTGATCACCCCCGACGTGATGGCCTCCAACGGCGTCATCCACGTCATCAACAAGGTCCTGATCCCGCGCTAACTGGACGAGCTGCGTCTCGGCTGCCCGGCGGGAAGACCTCGTCGGGCAGCCGAGTCTTGGCGATCATGCCGCAGACCATCGACACTCTCCGCGCGCTCGCCTCGGGCACTCCACTGGAGGCGCTCCACGCCCACTCGGCGCTGCTTCGCGTTCCGCGCGCAACGGCATCCGATGAGGCGGTTCTGCGGTTGCTGTTGAGGTCGGATGATCGCCTCGCGCGCGTTCTCGCGGTTCGGCCGCTCTCCCGGATCGCCGGCAGCGACTCCGACGCGGCGTTGCACGTCCTCGCACGGAGCGACGACCTCCTGATGCGAGAGCAGGCGGTGTGGGCGCTCGGCGACCGCCCGGCCACGGCCGCAGGGATCGCAGCTGTCGTCGGTGCAGTTGCCGGGGGCGGCCATTCGCCCGTGATCGGGCAGCTGGCGGTCGAACGCTGGGCCGACGCGTTCCCCGCCGTGGCGCCGGCCATCGCTGCCGAGCTCGAGCATTGGGACGACGAGGCGACACGCGCTCGTCTCGTCGAGACTGCGAGCATCGGGGGCGACTCTGAAGCCCAACTCCTCCTCACGCGCGTACTCCGCTCGACGGAGGAGCGCGATGCCGTGCGCGCCGCCGCAGCGCGAGGGCTAGCTGCCCTGGCCACCCCCAATCTGCTTGACGATCTCAGGCGGGCAGCGCTCGGCGGCGGCCCCGAGTTGCGCTTCGCCTGCACACGTGCGCTGCTCTCAGGCCGCACCGCGGTCGCCGGAGAAGCCGCTGCGAGGATCGCGAGCACCGTCCTCGGTTCGGATGAGCCGTACGACCGCCTGCTGGTAGCGCTCGTGCGAGGCCGGGCGATCCCCCCGCCCGAGCGGCGAGGGCTGCGCATCGCACAGGTATTCGTCCAGGGTCGACTCGACGGAGAGCTCACATACGCGGGTGCGGGAGACGGTGGTGGCATCGCCACGCTCCTCGTGCATCTCGGGCAGGCGTTGGGATCGCAACCAGCCATCGATCGAGTGGCGACGATCGCACGCGCTCTCGCCGAGCCCGAGACCGGCTGGCGGCACACCGCATTGAGCGAGGCGCACGGCCCCAGCGCCTCGATCGAACGCATTCCCTTCGGCCCGGCCGGCTACGTGCCCGCCGGCGACCTCTGGCAGCATCGGCTCGAGCTGGAGCGCGCACTGGAAACGGCGATCTCAGAGCTCGGTGGAGTTGACGTCGCCCATCTGCGCTTCGCCGACGCGGGTGCATTTGCCGCGGCGCGCGTCTGCCGGCGACTCGGCATCCCCGTGGTCTTCACTGCCGCCCCTGATCCGCACGGAGTGATCGCGTCCGCCGAGCGGACAGGCGAACTGACACGAGAGACCTTTCCGACGACTGAACAGCGAGAGCACTATTTACAACGCGCCCAGCTGGTCGAGACTCTGCTCGACCAGGCCGCCGCCGTGGTCGTTCTGCCACGACCGGACGCACGAGTGGCGCTTGGAAGGCTGATCGGGAAGCCGTTCACCCAGCTCGACGATGGGCGAATCCAGACAATCGCCGAGGGCATCTCGCTGGCGGAGGTCGACCGCGCCGGCTCCGATCTCGAGCGCGCCACGCGTGCTGGGCAGCTTCCAGCAGTCGCTGCCGACCTGCTCGACGAGATCGCCACGCTGCCACTGAAGCGTCACGGCCTTCCGCTCCTTGTGAGCGTCGGCCGTCTGCATCGCGTGAAGGGCCTGCCGCTTCTGCTCGAAGCCTGGGCCGGCGACGACGACCTTCTCTGCTCGCTCAACCTCGTCCTCGTCGGAGGCAACCTCGAGCAGCCCACAGCGGAGGAAGAGGCCGTGCTCGGGCAGATCGACGAGGTGTGCGCCCGGCTGCCCCAGTCCCGCGAAGGCCTCGCGCTGCTCGGCCACAGGCCGAACCACGATGTTGCGACGGTTCTGCGAATCGCCCAAGTGGGGCTCACTGAACTGATCGAGCCGCACGGCATCTACGCCTGCGCTAGCCAGAAGGAAGAGTTCGGCGTCGCACTACTCGAAGCGATGGCCACCGGGCTCGCGGTCATCGCCCCGAACTCCGGCGGGCCCGCCACCTACGTCGAAGAGGGGCAGACAGGCTTCCTTGCGGACACGACGTCGATCGAGAGCGTCCGCGCTGCACTCCACCGAGCACTCGCCTCCCGCAAGGACGAGCCACGCGCTCGCCGCACATCCAACATCGTTCGCTCCACCTACACGATCGAGGCGATGGCCGCATCGCTCGCGAGCGTCTACGCAGACGTGGGCCGCGAGAGCGACCAGGTCGCTGCGTGACTGTCCTCGTCGTCGTCCCCGACTACATCTCGCACTGGTATCCGCTGTCGGCCGTTGCCGCGGCGCTCCGGGCGCGCGGCCACGAGGTCGTGGTGGCGACGGGCATGGCACTCGCCGCGCAGACCGTCGCGGACGGTTACGAGCACGCGGAACTCGCTCTCGGATCCGGCAGCAACAGCGGCGCGCCTGGCGCAAAGCCGGCCGAAGAGCTCGAGGCGTTCTTCGCAGCGACCCGCGAGGGGATGATCGCGACCCTGCGCTACCAAGCCGAGCGGCGCCGGCACGACCTGCTCTGGGAACCCCACGCCGTCGCTGCGCGGTTGCAGGCCATCGTCGCGGACGTCGCCCCCGACGCGGTTCTCGTCGACCAACTCGCGTTCGGCGCCACGGCAGCCCTTCGCGGGCTACGCGTGCCATTCGTCTCATTTCTCCCGGGCCATCCGTGCCAGCTCCCCGCCGCCGGCGACACGTTCGGCTACCCATCACTCCGCCCACCCGGCTTTCCGGTGTCACCGGCGGCGCTCCGATCGCTGAAGGAGTTGTGTGACAACGTCGCCTCCGAGTTCAGTGCGGCCTACAACGCCGTCGTCACGGCTCTCGATCCCGCCGCGACCCAGCTCGACGACGTCTTTGCCGTCGGTGGAACGCTGGCGACGCTCGTCAACTATCCGAGGCAGCTCGGATCCCACGCCGCCCGCCTCCCTCACGCAGAGCTGATCGGCTCCTGCGTCCGCTCGGAGGCGCCTGACCGATTCTTCGAGCGCCTCGCCCGCCGGCGCAGAGCGCGGCCGCGCGCCTACGTCTCCCTCGGCAGCTTCCTCTCCGCGCGCTCCGACGTCCTCCGAGGGATAGCCGACGCGCTCAGGATGCTCGGGTGGGACGCCGTGATCGCGACTGGCGCCACCGCTCCCAAGGAACTCGGCTCCGTACCCTCCACGTGGGTGCTCGGAGAACACCTTCCTCAGGTAGCCGCACTCGCGGCGTGCGACGTCGCCGTCTGCCATGGCGGCAACAACTCGGTCACAGAGGCGCTCACCGCCGGCCTGCCGATCCTCGCCACCCCGTTCTCGACGGACCAGTTCGCAGGAGCAGAAGACCTGCGACGCGCGGGCCTCGGTGACGCGATCGATCCCGGCTCCGCGACCCCGGCCGAGATCGCGACAAGGCTTGTCTCGCTGCTCGATGAGAAGGCGGTTCGGCGTGCAGCCGAGCTCGGAGCCGGTCTCCGCCGCGCTCCCGGCGCTCAGCGTGCGGCTGACGCCGTGGAGCGAGCCGCCGGGCTCGTTTCTGAGACCGTCCACGGCGAGGAGAGGTCGACGGTCGAACGCCGGCTTTAGAGTCGCTGGCCAGGCCCGCTCTCGTAGCGGGAGTCGCGCCACGCGAGCGCGGCCTTGAGACCGCGCGCGGCGACGATCCGGTCGAACTCCTGCTGCTCGGGGCTGTTCACGGCGTTGAGGATCGCCGAGAGATCGAGGTTCGCGTTCACGGCCGCGCGGAGCCCCATCGCCTCGTATGCCCGCGTCAGCGCGAGCTTCGTCAACCGCAATGTGGGCAGCGGTGTCGGCGCGATCTTGCGGATGAGCTCGGCGACCGCCTGCTCGAGCTCGTCGCCGGGGACGACGCGGTTGACGAGCCCGACGCGGTAGGCCTCGGCGGCGTCGATCGTGTCGCCCGTTAGCAGGAGCTCGCTCGTCTTCTTCTGGCCGAGCACGAACGGCATCAGCAGCGCCACGGGCCCGGAGCCGTAGCGGATCTCGGGCTCACCGAAGCGTGCGTCCTCTGCGGTGACGATCAGGTCGCAGGCCATGGCGAGCTCGCACGCACCTCCGAGGCACCACCCCCGCACCGCGGCGATCGTTGGCTTCGGAAGGCTCCAGAGCTCCATCGCGACCCCGACGTCGCGCGCGAGGGCGTCGCGCCACTCGTTCGCGCCGCGGAGGCCGTCCGCCACTTCCTCGCCGATGTCGTATCCCGCCGAGAATGCCTTCCCAGCGCCCGTGAGGACGACGATCTTCACGTCATCGTCTGCGAGTGCGCGTGCGAGCTCCCCGTGGAGGTCGTCGACCATGGCCCGGCTGATCGCATTCAGCTTCTCGGGGCGGTTGAACGTGATCCAGGCCGCCGGCCCCCGCCGCTCGTAGAGGACGAGCTCGCTCATGAGGTCCCTCCTCGATCGACGACCACGAGCGCGTCCACCGCGACGGCGCCCTCGTCGCTCAGGATCAGCGGGTTGATGTCGATCTCCGCGATCTCCGGATGGTCGAGGGCGATGCTACCGAGCGCGGCGAGCGTCCGCGCGACCTCCTCGCGCGCACGGTCGATCCCGGCCTCGGCGGCGAGCTCGGCCGCCGTCTCCAGGTCGATCGGCGCAACCGAGAGCGCGATCCGGCCGAGCGACTCGACGGCCGTCCCGCCGGCGCCGACGGCGAGCACCGGCCCGTAGTGCGGGTCGCGGCTCATGCCGCAGAACGCCTCTGGCCCAGCCGCAAGCTGCTTCGCCACGAGGACGCTCCCGCCGAGGGCACGAGCGGCGTCGGCCGCGGCCTGCGCGCTCTCGACGCCGAGCACGACGCCGCCGCTGCGGCTCTTGTGCGCCGGCCCGTCGAGCTTGACGACGACCGGAAAGCCGAGCTCGGCCGCTGCGAGTGCCGCGTCGGCCGGCGTTGCCGCGCGCCGCCGCGGAGCGAAGCGAACGCCGTAGTGCTCCAGCACGGACGCGGACTCGTGCTCGGCAAGCGCGCCCTCCACATCGAGCAGGCCGTCGAGCCCCACGGCCGCCGGCGACCCGGCCGCCGCGACTCGCGCAGGCCGCCACCGGGCGGCGCGCGCAAGCGCGCGCATCGCGCCTCCCGCGCCGCGCAGCAGCGGCAGATCGAGCTCGCGTGCGAGCTGCTGGATCCTGCGGGGCGGATCGGCGTTGTACACCGAGCTCACAGCAGGCATGATCGCCGTCCC
>JANMJY010000031.1:0-9217 GCA_031371615.1 Actinomycetes bacterium
AAGGAGCGCGGTGTCCTCTAGCTCTGCTCATTCGTCGGCTTCGCCGGGGCCCTGGCTCCAGCTGGCGGCGCTCCTCGGCGTGACCGGGACCGTGTTCGCGGTCGTCTCCGGCACGCTCGGCACTATTGGCACGACCGGCACTGGGCACGAGCTGATCTCGGCGCTCGCCCTGCCCCCGCTCGCGGCGGTCGCAATCGCCGCCTGGATCGCGCATCGGCGGCTGGTCGCGCCGGCGCTGCTGGCGGTCGCGCTCTTCGGGGTCGCCGCCGCTGTGACGGCGCCAGGTCTCCACGTCGCCTTCGCGGCGGCGGCGCTCGCGGCCGCGCTCGTCTCCGCCGTCCAGTGCTGCCGCGGCGAAGCGGCCGCGTCGGGGCCACGCTCTTCCGAGGTACTGCGGGACTACGTGACGCTGACGAAGCCGCGAATCATGTCCCTGCTGCTCGTCACCGGCGCCGCCGGGATGTTCGTCGGCGCCGACGGCGCCCCTTCGCCGGGTCTCTTCGTGGCGGCGATGGCCGGCCTCGCGCTCGCCTGCGGCGGCGCCAGCGCGCTCAACCATGTGCTCGACGCCGACATCGACAGGCTGATGGGGAAGCGGACCGAGAAGCGCCCGGTCGCGGCGGGCAGAGTGCCGCCGTCACGCGCGCTCGAGTTCGGCCTCGTCCTCTCGGCGCTCTCCTTCGTTCTGCTCGCCAGCACGGTGAACGTCCTGACCGCCGCGCTCGCCCTCGTCGGGAACCTCTTCTACGTGCTCGTCTACACGCGCTGGCTGAAGCGCTCGACGCCCCACAACATCGTCATCGGCGGAGCCGCGGGCGCGGTGCCACCGCTCGTCGGCTACGCGGCCGCGTCCGGGAACCTCGGCCTGCCGGCGCTCTGGCTCTTCCTGATCGTCTTCCTCTGGACGCCGCCGCACTTCTGGGCGCTCGCGCTCCTGATCAAGGACGCCTACGCGAACGCCGGTGTCCCGATGCTGCCGGTCGTGCGGGGTGAACGCGAGACGACACGCCAGATCGTGCTCTACACGATCGTCCTCGTCGCGTTCACGCTCGTCGTCGGCCTCTGGCTCGGGCCGGTCTACACGGTCGCGGCGGCCGTGCTCGGCGGCATCTTCCTGGCGCTCGCGTGGCAGCTCCGCCACGACACGACCCCGCGGCGAGCGGCAGTCCTCTTCCACTACTCCCTCGCCTACCTCGCCCTGCTCTTCGTCGCGGCCGCCGCCAACCCGGTGCTGCTGTGAAGGAGCTGACCCCGGAGCTCGCGCGCAAGAACCTGCTCCTCGGCTGGGCGCTGTTCGGGATCTTCCTGCTCCTCTTCGCCGGCACCGTCGCGGTCGCGCTCCTCTACCTCGCCCTCGACTGACGATCTTCCTTGCACAGCCGGACTCGCCCGCACCGGGCATCCGGCTCGCCGTCAAGGACCTGTTCGACACCGCAGGGCTGGAGACCACATACGGCTCGGCCGTGTTCGCCGGTCACGTGCCCGGGCAGACCGCCGAGGCGGTGCAGCTGCTCGAGGCCGCCGGCTACGCGAATGTCGGCAAAGCGAACCTGCACGAGTTCGCGTACGGCACGACCTCCGAAAACCCGCACTTCGGCGACGTCCCCAACCCGCGGTTCCCGGGCCGTGTCGCCGGTGGGTCGAGCGGGGGCTCCGCGGCCGCTGTCGCTGCAGGCCTCGCGGACGCGGCACTAGGCACCGATTCGGCCGGCTCGATCCGGATCCCCGCCGCCTGCTGCGGGGTCGTCGGGCACAAGCCGTCCCACGGCCTGGTGTCACTCGACGGCTGCTGGCCCCTCGCGGCAAGCTACGACACCGCCGGGCCTCTGGCCGGTGACGTCGAAGGTTGCGAACGGATGCTCCAACTACTCGCTCCCGGCTATCAGCCGGCAGAGCTCGAGTCGCTCGAGGAGCTCGAGGTCGGCGTCGCCTGGACGGAGCTCGCCGATCCTCTCGTCCGGGCCCGCGTCGAGGAGGCAGCTGCGCGATTCCCCCGGCTCCGGTCCGTCGAGCTCCCACTCATCGACAACGCCACGTACGCGGTCTTCATGCGCGAGGTCGCAGACGTCCACCGGGAGCTCTTCGCCGAGAACGGCGACCTTTACGGCGAGGACGTCCGGGTCAAGGTCGAGCGCTGCCTCGCCGTGCGGGACTCCGAGGTAGAGCGCGCGGAGCGTCTGCGGGCCGAGTACCGCGAGCAGGCCGAGGCTGCGCTCGAGGGGCTCGACCTCGTGCTCACGCCGACGCTGCCGATCGTGGCGCCGCCGCTGAACCGGGGCGGCACAGGCGACCTCGACGTCCGCGAGCAGCTGATCCGCTTCACGTATCCGTTCTCCGCGCTCGGCTGGCCGGCCCTCGCGCTCCCGTGCGGCGCTGCCGAGGAAGGCCTTCCCGCCTCACTCCAGATCGCCGGGCGGGCGGGCGCGGACGCGCTCGTACTGGCCGCCGCGCGACTGCTATCCCTCGATTGAGGGACGGATCGGGAGGTTTCCCGGCCGACAACAGGTGCAGATGCGTTCCTTCCGCCTGCTCGGGATCTGTCTTGTCGCGCTCGCCGTCACCGGCAGCGTTCAGGCACGACCCGACGCCAACGCCCCCTCCGCCCCGGCGGGTCTGAGAGCCTTCCTCCTTCGTCCGAGCGAGGCAGTGACCCACGAGTTCGCGCGAACCCCCTCCTTCTCGTGGCTGCCCGTCCACGGCGCCATGCGCTACGAGTTCGAGCTCTCGAAGAATCCGACCTTCACCGAGGCCGGCACGTTCTGGTCGGACGAGAAGCTGACGACACCGGCGGTCTCCGTTCCCGTCGCTCTGCCGTGGCTGACCGGCAACCCGTATGCGGTCTATGCGCACGTGCGCGCAATCACGCGCGACGGCGTCAGCCCGTGGAGCGCTTCGTTCGGCTTCAACGTCCGCTGGAGCAGCCTGCCCCAGGCGATCCAGACCTATCCGGGCATGTCACGCTGGAGCGTCGTCGACGGCGCGACGAGCTACCAGGTCTGGTTTGCGGACATCCGCAAGATCGTCGGAACGCGGACGAACGCCGTCGACCACCGCGAGTTCTACGCCTTCCATCAGCAGGCCGCGTTCAGCGCGAACGTGCGCTGGCGGGTTCGGGCCGTTCGGAACCTCTACGGCAAGATCCCGTCGGCCCTTCCGGCCGTCAGCTACGGCCCCTGGAGCCAGCTCAACACGTCCGTGAATCCCACGATCGTCGACGGAACCATGGTCCCGTCGGTCGCCGCCGCCGACACGACCGTCAGCACTGCGACAACGCCGGCGCTCCATCAGCTCACACCCGGGTTCTCGTTCGCCGGGACCCGGGCTGCGGATGGAACGAGCGCCGACCTCTATCGCGTCTACATCTTCAGCGACTCCGACTGCGTCAACGTGATTCATCGCGGCTCGGTCGTCGCCTCACCGGCGTACGTGCCCCGTACGACCGGGTCGCTCGTGCTGCCGAACACGGTCAGCGGCGTGCTCAAGGCGAAGACGTCGTATCTCAAGGATCTGAAGAAGGGCGACGGCGAGGTGCCGGCCTTCATGTACGACTCGTCGACGGTGTCCAGCACCGAGAGCGATCCGGAGCCCGCGAAGCAGGCTGCCACGCCGGCGACCACGAGCACGACCCCGGCGCCGACCACGCCCGCAGCGCCCGCCGACGATCCCGCCGGCACGCCGCCCGCCAACGACCCCTCGCTTCCCGCCACTCCCGCGTCGACCGGCGCACCCGTCGACCTGTGGGACAGCGGCTGGCCGAACGGCCGGTTCTACTGGACTGTCGTGCCGGTCCGGTACGAAGCGTCGGAGCCGAAGCTGACGACGATCGCCCAGGCCACGGCGCCCGGTGCCGGCTCATTCCGGTTGGCCGACGTCACCGGCTTCTCGCCTGAGCAGCTCATCCGGATCGGCGCCGGCGCGACGCAGGAGACCCTCAGCATCGCCTCGGTCGACCCGGTGCTGAACCAGGTGATCACCACCACCGGCGCCACGTACGCGCACGCCGTCGGCGAGGTCGTGGAGAACCTCGCGGCGACACTCGACTACTGGGACCTCGAGCTGCCGCAGGACGTCTGCGCGGCCGGCCGGGTCCAGGCCTTCGGCAAGGGCAGCATGCCGCTCGTTGCCGGGACCACCTCCCCCTTCGTCTCGGGCCTCTCCCCGCGGGGCCTGCTGACCACCGCGGCTCGCTCGGTGCCGTCGTTCTACGGAACGCCGCTCGTCGCCTGGGAGCCTGCGCTCGGCGCCGACCAGTATCAGGTGCAGTGGTCGAAGACGCGCTACCCGTGGGTGAAGGCCGGGGAGAAGCTCACCTACGCCACCTCCGTCCTGCTGCCGCTCGACCCCGGGCTCTGGTACTACCGCGTTCGCGGCGTCAACTTCTCGCTGCCCGGCACGGCCCGCGCAATGACGTGGTCGGCTCCGGTCGGCGTCAGGGTCTCGGTACCGACCTTCGCGATCGTCAAGAAGTCCGGGCGATAAGCTCGCGGGGCTCTTGAGCCCCGATCTGCAGCTGGCCCTCTCCCTCGCCGACGACGCGGATGCGATCTCGCTCCCACGGTTCCGGGCCGCCGATCTCCGCGTCGAGACCAAACCTGACCTGACGCCCGTCTCGGAAGCTGATCGCGCCGTCGAGGCCGCACTACGCGCGCGGCTCGTCCGCGAGCGGCCCGGTGAGCCGATCCTCGGCGAGGAGGAAGGCGGCGAGGACACGAGCGGCTGGATCCTCGACCCCATCGACGGCACCCGGAACTACACGCGGGGTATCCCGGTCTGGGCGACGATGATCGTGTTTGCGGAGCGCGTCGCCGTCATCTCGGCGCCCGCACTCGGGCGGCGCTGGTGGGCGGAACGCGGCCACGGCGCCTACGCGAACGGTGCGCCGATCCGTGTCTCCGGCATCGACCGCATCGAGGACGCGACAGTGCTCGTCCGAGCCCGGAAGGCGCCGGCCCTCGTCGCCCGCGCCTGGCACGTGCGCGGATTTGGCGACTTCTGGGCGCACATGCTCGTCGCAGAGGGGTCGGCCGAGCTCGCCGTCGACGAGCCCGGCCTTGCGATCTGGGACGAAGCACCCCTGCCGATCATCCTCGAAGAGGCCGGCGGCCGCTACGAGAGCTCCGTCTCGTGGAACGGGCTGCTCGATGTCAGCGAGCTGCGCTGACCGCGGCCTCGTAGACCGGGTCGCGGCCGAACTGGTCGAGCTCTGCCGAGAGCAGGTCGCTGGGGCTCGGCGGCCCGCCCCGCGGCGGCGCGACCGGCTCGCCGTCGACGGCGACGTGCTCGAGCTCGTCGGCGGCGCGGTGCGAGAGCTGTACCGGCTTGCGCAGCCGCGAGCGCAGCCAACCCGCAAGCAGCAGCGCGTCCGCCTTCGGCCCGGTGACCGAGAGCTTCTTGACCTTCTTGATCTCCGGCCACTCGGCTGCGAGCCGTCCGCGCCAGCCGACGCCCCGGCCCCAGGCGATGTCCGAGACGGCGATCCGGTCGAAATGCTTCGCCAGCTCGCCATAGGCGCGCGGGAGGCCACGCCACTCCGAGGAGTCGACGACGAGCCGGTCGCAGACGTCGACGAGCTGCTCGAGCTCCGGCTCGCCCCAAGGAGGCAGGCCCCGCCAGCGGCAGAACGTCGGCAAATCGGTGATCAAGAGTGGCTGGACGATCGAACCGGGTACGCGTCTGCGCCTCCCGCCCAGGCGAAGCTCGATCACGTCCGAGCACACCTCGTAAGACGATCCGCCGACGTTGAAGCACTTCAGCTCGACGTGGATATCGATTCCGTCTGGCCGTTTCGGGTCGGGAAAGAGCAGGATCGTCCGTGACGGGTGCAGCTCGTCGAGCCCGGCCAGAGTCTTGCGCGCGGCGGCTTCCCACTGCGGCGGCGCCCAGGCGACGTGGGTCATCACGCTCGTGCGAGTCCCCTCTGCGCGCTTGACGCGCAGTTCCGCCAGCTGCCGCTCGACCTGGGCGACGATGCTCACTGCTTAGTGCCGCCTCCAGCTTCTCCCGTCGCGGTGGACCAGGTCGGAGGCAGCCCGCGGGCCCCAGCTGCCGGCCTCGTAGTTCGGGAACGACGGGTGGTCGCGCTTCCACGCGGCGACGATCGAGTCGACGAGCGCCCACTGCTCGTCCACCTCGTCTGCCCGAGTGAAGAGCGTCGCGTCGCCGAGCATCGCGTCCAGAATCAAGCGCTCGTACGCCTCCGGTAGCCCCGTGCGGAAGGCCCCGCCGTAGAGGAAGTCCATGTGCACAGTCCGGATCGACATGCCCGCTCCCGGCACCTTTGCCCCGATCGCGAGCGAGACGCCCTCGTCCGGCTGCACGTGGATCAGGAGCACGTTCGGGCGCAGCCCGTCACCTGCGATCTCCGCGAAGGGTGGGTGCGGCGCTCGCTGGAACTGGATCGCGATCGTCGTCTCGCGACGGGCCATTCGCTTGCCGGCACGGACATAGAAGGGCGTGTCGGCCCAGCGCCAGTTGTCGACGTACAGCTTCGCGGCGATGAACGTGTCCGTCGTCGAGTCGGTCGCGACACCTTCCTCCTCGCGGTACCCGGGCACCTCCTCGCCCTCGACGAAGCCGCGCCCGTACTGGGCTCGCACAACCGACTTCGGCCCCGGCGTGTGCAGCGACTTCAGCACCTTCACCTTCTCGTTGCGCACCGAGTCGGCGGTGAAGTCGATCGGCGGCTCCATCGCGGTCAGCGCGACGAGCTGGAGCAGATGGTTCTGGAAGACGTCGCGAACGACGCCGGCCTGCTCGTAGAACGCCGCGCGGCCCCCGATCCCCATCGACTCGGCGACCGTGATCTGGACGTGGTCGATGAACTGGCGGTTCCAGATCGGCTCGAAGATCCCGTTCGCGAACCGCAGCGCCAGCATGTTCTGGACCGTCTCCTTGCCGAGGTAGTGGTCGATCCGGAAGATCTCGTTCTCGGAGAAGTGCGCGAGCAGAATCTCGTTCAGACGCTTGGCCGACTCCTGATCGTGGCCGAACGGCTTCTCGACGATCAGCCGTGTCCAACCCTCTGCGCCCCGCCGCTGCCCCAGCTCGTTCACGATCGTCTCGAAGGCTGCCGGCGGCACCGCGAGGTAGTAGAGGCGGTTGCCCGCGGTCCCTCGCTTCTCGTCGAGATCGCGCAGCGCCTCGACGACGACGTCCTCGCCGTGGGGATCGGCGAAGTCGGTGGAGACGTAGCGCATCCCTTCCGAGAGGTCCTTCCAGACGTCGGCCCGGAGCTCGTCCCGGGCGTGGTCTTTGACCGCCTGCTTCATCTCGGCGATCCACTGCTTCGTCGTCTGCTCGGTGCGCGCGACGCCGACGATCCCGACCCGCTCCGGCAGCAGGCGGCGGAGCGCGAGCGAGTAGAGCGCCGGGAAGATCTTCCGACGCGCCAGGTCGCCGGAGGCGCCGAAGACCACGATCGCGCACGGATCGGCGCTGCGGCGCAGCCGCAGCCCCTCCAGCAGCGGGTTCTCGCTCTGTGCCGAGCTCACCGCGGGTCGGATCCGGCCTTGGCGTCCTTGACGGCCTTCACCGCGTGCCCGCCGAACTGGTTCCGCAGCGCGGCCGCGACCTTCGCGGAGAAGCTGATCTCCTGCCGAGAGGCGAAGCGGGCGTAGAGCGCGGCGCTGATCACCGGGACCGGCACGTTCTCGTTGATCGCCTCGTTGATCGTCCAGCGGCCCTCGCCGGAGTCCTCGACGTAGGGGGCGATGTCGTCGAGCTTGTCGCCATGCTGCTCCATCGCCGCGTGCAGCAGCTCGAGCAGCCACGAGCGCACGACCGAGCCGTACCGCCAGATGCCGGCGATCTCGCTCAGGTCGAGGTCGAACTCCGAGTGGTACATCAGCTCGAAGCCCTCGGCGTAGGCCTGCATCATCCCGTACTCGATCCCGTTGTGGACCATCTTCGTGAAGTGACCGGCGCCGGACGAGCCGACGTGCGCGTACCCGTCCTCGGGTGCGAGCGCCTCGCAGATCGGCCGCAGGCGCTTCAGCGGCGCGTTGTCGCCGCCGGCCATCAGGCAGAAGCCGACCTCGAGGCCCCAGATGCCGCCGGAGACGCCGATGTCGACGAAGGAGATCTTCTCCTTGCGGGCCTCCTTGTAGCGGCGCTGCGAGTCGCGGAAGTTCGAGTTGCCGCCGTCGATGATCGTGTCGCCCGGCTCGAGGACCTTGAGGAGCTTCTGAAAGGTGTCCTCGGTGATCTTCCCGGACGGGACCATCATCCAGACGTGCCGGGGCGTGTCGAGCTGCTTCGCGAGCGCCCCGAGCGTCTTGGCCGTCGCCTTCACGTTCGGGTCGTACGTTTTGATGTCGTGCCCGGCCTGCTGCAGCCGCTTCGTCATCCCCATACCCATCCGGCCGAGGCCGACCATTCCGAGTTGCATCTAGAGGTCCTCCAGTCTGATCCGGATTGCGCGTCTGCCCCGTTCCTCGAGTGCCGCGAAGTCGCCCGCCGCCTGTGAGCGGATCAGGCGGCCGAAGCCGAAGTCGCGGCCGGGGATGGGCACTTCGTCGCCGGTTTCGTCGACGACCTGGATGAAGAGGCCGGAGTTCGGCCCGCCCTTGTGCAGCTGCCCCGTCGAGTGCAGGTAGCGGGGCCCGAGCCCATTCGTGACGACGCAGCCGGTCTCGTGCGCTCGGGCGATCAGCGGTGCGAGCTCCTGCTCGCGCGCCGGGTCGATGAACGCCTGGATGCAGACGTAGTCGGTCTCGCCGGCCTGGCCGAGCAGCTCGTCGAGGGTGCCGCTGGGTGAGAGATCGGGCTCGCCGCCCGCGAGCACCTCGCTCGTCTTGTCCTTCGCCGCCTGCACGTCCGGCTGGTCGAACGGGTTGATGCCGAGCACGTGGCCGGCAACGGCGGTCGCGAACTCCCAGCGGTAGAACTCGCCCGCGACATCGTAGGAATCGGTGATCTCGACCTCGCCCCGCTGGCGGTCCGGCCCGTCGAGCGACTCGCCGGGCGCCGGCACGAGCCCTTTTCCGAGCTTGCCCGTCGACTCGGCGACCAGCTGCTCCGTCCACAGCCCGAAGCCGGTTGGGGTCTCGTCGATGCAGACCTTGTCGCGGCCGGCTTTCCAGCCGTCTCCGAGCCGGAGCCCGAGCTCGAGCCCGGGATTGCCGTCCTCGCCATGACAGGCCAGCGTCATCTCGGCCGCCGCCTGCAGGAAGCGCTCCACGTCGACGCCCATCAGCGCCGCCGGCACGATCCCGAACAT
>JANMJY010000040.1:0-4928 GCA_031371615.1 Actinomycetes bacterium
AGGCTCGCGGGCGGGCCGGACGCGGTCGCGAAGACGATCGAGCGGGCGATCTCGGCGCGACGGCCGCGCACGCGCTACCGGGTGACGCCGTCCGCCGGGCTTTTCATGGCCGTCCGGCGGCTGCTGCCCGACCGGGCGTGGGACGCCGTGGTCGGCCGGACCTACCCGAAGCCGTAGGTGCCGGGAAACCGTTCCGCGAGGATCCGGACGAGGAGCGCGGCAGGCAGTCCGACGACGTTGAGGTAGTCGCCCTCGATCTCCTCGACGAGCGCGGCGCCGCGTCCCTGGATCGCATAGCCGCCCGCTCGTCCCTCCCACTCGCCGTACGTCAGGTGGTGCGCGAGCTCCCGCGGCGTCAGCTCACGGAACGCGACGCTCGTCGTCTCGTGCTCGACGAGCTCCCAGCCCGGCGTGAGCAGGCAGAGGCCGGAGACGACGACGTGCGTCTTGCCCGCGAGCTCCTCGAGCATCCGCTCGGCCTCCTCCGCACTCCCCGGCTTGCCGAAGATCTTCCCGCCGAGCGAGACGGCGGTGTCGACGCCGAGCACGGGCCGGTTGCCCGCCTGCGCGGCGACGGAGCGAGCCTTCCCGAGCGCATGCTCGCGTACGAGCTCGACCGCGTCCGCTTCCGGCGGGTCGTGCTCGACGTAGTCGGGCGCCACCACGTCGAACGGAATGCCGAGCTGGTCGAGGATCGCGCGGCGCTGCGGGCTCGTCGACGCCAGCAGGATCGAGTCGACGAGGTGCGAGCTCAACGCTTCCGCGCTCTCCAGATCTCCTCACTCGGCCAGCGCCTGGCCCAGTCCGCGGTGACGAAGTCGTAGTACGTGTGCGTCTCGGCCTCAGGCGGGGCCTGGAGCTCGACGAGGTCGAGGATCTCGAACCCGTTGTGGCGCAGGAGGCGGATCCAGTCGCCATGGCCGAGATGGAACTCGACGCCGTCCCAGCACTCGATGCGGTGCAGGCCGAACTGCGGACGCACGAGTTGCTCGCCGGCGGGCTCGTCGCCGTCGGGCGAGCAGAGGATCACGAGTGTCGAGTTCAGCAGGAAGACGAGCTCGCCGCCCCGGCGAAGCAGCCTCGCCGCCTCCGGGATCCAGCGGTAGGGGTCGACCCAGATCGACGCGCCGTACTCGGACACGACGAGGTCGGCCGAGCCGTCTGGCAGGCCGGTCTCGGCGGCGTCGGCCTCGACCAGCGGGAACTCGAGCCCGAACTCCGCCTGCATCGCGCGCGCGGTCTCGAGCTGAGCGGGCGTGACGTCGACGCCGACCGGGCGGGCGCCGCGCCGGGTGAGCCAGGCCGAGACGTACGCCGTGCCACAGCCGAGCTCGACGACGTCCTTTCCGTCCAGCTCCGGCAGCACGCGCACGTCGGACTCCGGGATACTCCAGATGCCCCACGTGATCTCGTCGGCAGCCCAGGCCTCGCGCGCCTTCGGGCCGGTGTGCTCGGCGTTCGACCGCGTCCAGACCTCGCGGTTGCGCGCGGCGTCGCTAGACGAGCTCATCGTCGGCGAACCACAACGCGATCTCGCGCTGCGCCGACTCGGGCGAATCGGAGCCGTGAATGAGGTTGTTCGGCATCGCCGTTGCGAGGTCGCCGCGGATCGTCCCGGCGTCGGCATCGGCGGGGTTCGTCGCACCGATCGTCCTCCGCATCGTCCCGATCGCGCCCTCGCCCTCGACCACGAGTGCCCAGGTCGGGGCGGAGGTGATGAACTCGACGAGCTCGCCGAAGAACGGCTTCTCGCTGTGCTCGGCGTAGTGCTCCTTGCCGAGCTCCGCGCTGACACGAAGCAGCTTGCCGCCAACGACCCTGAAGCCGCGGCGCTCGATCCGCCCGAAAATCTCGCCCGCGAGGGCGCGCTCCGTCGCGTCCGGCTTGATCAGGATCAGGGTGCGCTCGACAGCCATCGGCGGCGGAGTCTACTCAGACTCGGCGGCACGCTTGCGCGGTGCGGTCCAGGAGTCGGCGATCGTCTCGTCGACGATTCCCGGCAGGTTCGGCGTCGAGACCGGCGTCGCACAATGTGGGCAGATCTGCCAGAGCGCCTCGAGCGGCGCGTTGCACTTGACGCACGCCTGCTTCAGCCGGGTCGTGCAGACCGGGCAGACGAGGAAGGTCGACTCGACGGCCGCGCGGCACACCGGGCAGTGCAGGTCGCGCTTCGACAGTCGCTCCTCCATCGCGCGGATCTCGAGCTCCCGCTCGCGCACGTCCTCGATGTACTCCGGCGGCCGGAAGAAGAGGTAGATGAAGGGCCCGACGAACGGCGGCACCAGCCCGAGCAGCGTCGCCATCGCCACGAGCCACGGATCCTCGATCCGGCGGCGCGCGTCCTTGTAGACCCAGTAGGCGGTCGCAAGCCAGAAGACCGCGACGAAGAAGATGGTCAGGTTGCGGATCACCATCCACGCGCCGGAGTCGAAGAAGTCGTTGACTCCTCCGAGCAGATTGTCGTTGGTGGTGGTGGCGGCGAGGATCACAGGAGGATCTTTCCCACGAGATAGCCAATCGCGAACGCGGAACCGACGATGAAGGTGAGCACTGCGAGCGCGAACGCGAGCACGGTCACCCGTTCGCGCATCTTCGTCATGTTAGGCATCTCTCCTTGAGAGATCGGCGATCAGGTAGAGGGAGCCGGTGACGAGCACCCGGCCATGCTCGCGTGCCCGGGCGAGCGCCGCGGCCGGATCCGGCTCGATCTCGACGACCGGGAAGTATCGCGCGGCGAGGCCGGCCAGCTCGTCGGCCGGCAGCGCGCGCGGATTCGATGACCGCGTCGCGACAAACGTGCTGCCCAGCGCCGAGAGCTCGGCGAGCATCGCGGCAGCATCCTTGTCGCGCAGCACAGAGACGCACAGCACGTACTGCGCCGGCGCGAGCTGACGGACGAGCCAGGCGGCGCCGTCGGCGTTGTGCGCCCCGTCCCAGACCTCCTCCCCACGCCGCTCCAGCCTTCCCGGCAACGAGACGCTCACCTGGCGTTCGCTCCGCCGCCCCAGGTAGGCCTCGGCCGCCTCGCGGGCGCCGCCGTAGACGACGTTCGAGCCGGCGAGAGCGGCGAACTCCTCGTCGGGAAGCACGGCGATGGAACCCTCCTGCACGACCGCGAGCTTCTCGGCGGCGATCTGCTCGCGGGTGTCGCCGAGCACGTCCGTGTGCTCGAGCCCGACGTTCGTCAGCAGGACGACGTGCGAGCGGAGGACGTTCGTCGCGTCGAGCCGGCCGCCGAGGCCCGCCTCGACAACCGCGACGTCGACCTCCCGCGCCGCGAACTCGGCGAACGCCGCCGCGCAGACAGTCTCGAACTGGGTCGCCTCCTGCGCCTCGGCCTCGGGGCGTACACGCGCGACCGCCGCCTCGAAGTCGGCGGGCTCGCCGTCGACGCGGATCCGCTCCGCCCAGCCGCGGATGTGCGGCGAGATCGTCGAGCCGACCGAGAGACCCTCGGCGCGGAGCAATGCCTCGATCGTCAGCGTCGCGGTGGACTTGCCGTTCGTGCCGACCACGTGGACGGCCGGGTACGCAAGCTGGGGGTCGCCGAGCGCGGCGAGCAGCGTCCGCATGCGCCCGAGCCCGAACTTCTTCGGCCACGGCGTCTGCGAATCGAGCCACTCAACTGCTGAGGGCATCGAGCTCACGCCGGTAGCGCGCGAGCTTCTCTCGCTCGGCCTCGACCACCTCGGGCTTGGCGTTCCCGACGAACTTCTCGTTCGCGAGCATCCGCTCCCCCCGCTCGATCTCCTTGCGCAGGCGCTCGATCTCGACCGCCGCGTTCCCGTTCGCCTTCGACCGCTCGGGCCGGACGACAGCGTCGAAGATCCTCTTCTCGTCGCCCGCGAGCGGCACTGCGACGCCGCTGCGCCGGAAGATCGCCGCCGCTTCCTGAACCGCGTCGAGCGCGTGCAGGTCGGCCGCGTACTCGCCTGCCGCCTCGGGCCACGGCGCCACGATCAGCCGGCCAGTGGCTGTATCAGGGTGGAACTGCGACCAGATCTCCTCGGTCACGTGCGGCAGCACCGGATGGAGGATCGTCAACAGGCGCTCGAGCGCGGCGAGCGCCGTCGCCCGCGCCTCGGGCTCGCGCAGCCGCGGCTTGATCGCCTCGGCGTACCAGTCGCAGAAATCGTCGAACGTGAGGTGGTACAGCACCTGCACTGAGGGCGAGAACTCGAAGGCGCTCCACGCGGCCTCGACCTCGACCTGCGCCGCGTCGAGGCGCGCGAGGATCCAGCGCTCCTCGAGCGCGCGCGGGTTTGCGGCCGGCTCGATCCGCTCCTGCAGCAGCAGCCGCGAGACGTTCCAGAGCTTGTTCGCGAGCTTCCTGCCTTCCTCGAGCGGCCCCTCTGCGAATCGGACATCCTGGGTGGAGGACATCTTCAGGAGCCCGTAACGGGTCGCGTCGGCGCCGTGCTTGGCGATCAGGTCGAGCGGGTCTACGCCGTTGCCGAGGCTCTTCGACATGCGTCGGCCGTCGCCGGCAAGGATCGTCGAGTGGATGATCACGTCCGTGAAGGGGATTTCTCCCAGAAGCTCGAGGCCGGTCCAGATCATCCGGTTCTCCCAGAGGCGGATGATCTCCCGCGCGGTCGAGTTGACGTTGCCCGCGTAGTACCGGTCGAGCTCGGGCGTCTGTTCGGGCCAGCCGAGCGTCGCGTACGGCCAGAGCGCCGACGAGAACCAGGTGTCGAGCACGTCCTCGCTGCGGACGAGCTCCGCCGAGCCGCACTCACCGCACGCGGCAGGCGTCTCGAGCTCGCACGTGACGTGCCCGTTCGGGCACTCCCAGAGCGGCAGCTGATGGCCCCACCAGAGCTGCCGCGAGATGTTCCAGTCCGGCGCCGACTCGAGCGACTCGAGCGCGAAGCGGTGCTGGGACTCCGGGTGGAAGACGACGTCGCGAGCCCGGAGTGCGGCGATCG
>JANMJY010000095.1:0-10793 GCA_031371615.1 Actinomycetes bacterium
AGGGGTTCCAGCACCGCGGTCTCCCCGCGGACCTTGACCGAGGTGATCTTCCCGGTCACGTACATCGCGTTCGTCTCGAACTGGCCGCTGTTCGGCCCGCTGGGGCTGTTCGGCGCGAGCGCCAGGCACTCGAAGCCTCCCTCCCCGCCCCGCCAGTGGAGCGCAAACTTCGTGAGCACGGGAATGTGGCCGGGCGGGCCGGTTCCGCCCTTCACAATCGTCGTGCCGCCGCCGCGCACCTCCCCTGCGTCCTTGTCGCTGTCCGCCCGCGCCAGCACCGCCGTCGCGAGCGCCGCTGCGACCAGCACGACGATCAGGATCGTTCCTGTTAGGGCTGGTCTCTTCACGACTGACCTCCTCTCGTGTCCCCGGTTCCCTCAGCCGCCTCGAACGGGCTAAGCGTGGCGGACACTACAAGGGGGTCCGCCTCGTGTGAAGTGGGAGCCCGGGCATTGCATCGGAGATGTCGTCGGTAGCTGCTTCCGCGATGGAGAACGGACTCGGCCCTGGTCTGAAGGGTGCCAAAACTCGGTTCAGATGGCGAGAAGTCGTCGATTTGCAGGAGCGACGCGAGTCTTGACACCCAGAGGGCTAGTCGCGCTCGATTTCCCACTTGCAGTCAAGCCGCGACCCGGCGGGCCGGGTCGCGGCCGTGATGCACCTGTGATGCGGGACGTAATAGAAAGCCCTGCATTTGCAGGGCTTTCCTTAGCAGGCCTGTAAGCCGGATTCTGTCGAGGGTGACCATCCCTCTAGGCCGGGAGTTGCCTCACGGCTCGAGCGGTGTACCCGATCCCTCGGCGGGCCGCGTCAACGGGATCTGCTTCACCTTGCACCGGACGGGGTTTGACGAGCCGCCGTGTCACCACGGCGCTGGTGGGCTCTTACCCCACCGTTTCACCCTTACCTGCGGAGCTTCCGGAAACGCACCGCAGGCGGTTTGCTTTCTGTTCCACTTTCCGTCGGCTTTCGCCCCCTGGGATTTCCCCAGCGTCCTGCCCTTCGGTGTCCGGACTTTCCTCGGCGCCTCAGAGGAGGCGACGCGGTCACCCGGCCTGCGCGACGAATTCTAGCTCGGATTGCGGCACTTCGAGGCCGTCGCAGAGCAGGGTCCCGCACTCAAGGCACGCGAGCGCAACGGGGCGCTTGAGCAGGAACTCGCCGCAGACGAGGCACTCGAGGCTCGCTCCGCGCGCGATCGCGGCCAGCTCCTGGTCGAGGGTGCGGTTGAGGAACGAGACCGTCATCAGAGCGTCCGAAAAACCCCGGTGACCCTGCCGAGGATCTGGACGAAGTCGGCGTAGATGGGCTCGAGGCTGTCGTTCTCGGGCTGGAGCCGCACGCGGCCCGCCTCCCGGTAGAACGTCTTCACGGTCGCCTCGTCGGCCGACTCGTCGTCGCCGGCGAGCGCGACCACGATCTCGCCGTTGCGCGCGTCCTGGGCGCGCTGCACGACGAGGATGTCGCCGTCGAGGATCCCGGCGTTGATCATCGACTCGCCCTTGACCCGGAGCAGGAAGTCGGCGTTGCGGCCGAGCGGCTCGGGCACACGAAGCTCGTCCTCGATGTTCTGTTCGGCGAGCAGCGGTCCGCCGGCGGCGATCTGGCCGAGCAGCGGCAGCTTGCGCGACTCGTCGTGCGCGGGCTCCTCGCCCCGGGATTCGCGGCGGTGGCCGATCAGGTCGAGCGCACGCGGCTTCGTCGGGTCGCGGCGCAGCAGTCCGGCGCGCTCGAGGTTCGCGAGGTGCGCGTGCACGGTCGAGGGCGAGGCCAGCCCGACCGCCTCGCCGATCTCACGCACGGTGGGGGGATAGCCGTGCCGGTCGACGTAGTCGACGAGGAACTGCCAGATCTCCTGTTGCCGTGCGGTGAGCTGCTGTGCGGCAGACATTGCGCCTCCGAAAGTGGGTGTCCGAACGTGTGTTCGCTCTGAAGGCTAGAGATCCTTCCGGACGGCGTCAAGGAAGGTGAGACACTGGCCGTCGTGGACTGGCCGACGATCACGCTCGCGGACGTCCTCGAAGCGAAGCGGCGGATCGACCCGCATCTCCGGCCGACGCCGCTCTATCCATATGCCGGGCTGGACGAGCTGCTCGGCGCCGAGGTCCTGGTCAAGCACGAGAACCACCAGCCCGTCGGCGCATTCAAGGTTCGCGGCGGCGTCAACCTCGTCTCGCAGCTCAGCGAGGACGAGCGGCGGCGAGGGCTGATCGCCGCGTCGACCGGCAACCACGGGCAGTCGGTCGCCTATGCCGCGCGCCTGTTCGGCGTCGCGGCGCGCGTGTGCGTGCCGGAGGGAGCGAACCCGGTGAAGCTGGCCGCGATGCGGGCGCAGGGTGCGGAGCTGATCGAGCACGGTGCGGACTTCGACGCCGCCCGCGAGCACTGCGCGGCGCTCGCCCAGGAGCACGGCTATCGGTACGTCCACTCCGGCAACGAGCCGCTCCTGATCGCAGGAGTCGCGACCGGGACGCTCGAGATCCTCGAGTCCCGGCCCGACGTGGACGCGATCGTCGTCCCCATCGGCGGCGGCAGCGGCGCTGCGGGCGCGTGCATCGTCGCGAAGGCGATCCGGCCGGAGATCGAGGTAATCGGCGTCCAGTCCGAGGCGGCGCCCGCGGCGTTCCGCTCCTGGCGGGCCCGCAGCTTCATCGAGGACGTGACCGCCACCTTCGCGGAAGGCCTTGCGACCCGCGTCCCCTTCGAGCTGCCACAGCAGATCCTCTGGGAGCACCTGGACGACTTCGTCCTCGTCGGCGAGGACGAGATCCGGGACGCGACGCGGCTGATGATCGAGCACACGCGCAATCTCGTCGAGCCCGCCGGGGCGGCGCCCCTGGCCGCAGCGCTGAAGCTCCGCACGCGGCTGCGCGGCAAGCGCGTCGCGCTCGTCGCGAGCGGGGGCAACATCAGCCCGGCGCAGCTCGCGGCGCTCTACGGCTAGAGAAACGGCCCCGGTCAGGGGCCGTTCTTCCCGCATGCGCTGGAGAGGACTTGAACCTCCACGGCCCTAAGGCCACAAGGCCCTCAACCTTGCGCGTCTACCAATTCCGCCACCAGCGCGGGGGGAGACAGTGTAGCCCTAGGCCAGAAGCCGGTAGAGCAGCACGCTGTTGAAGAAGAAGAGCGTCGCAACGGCGACCGTGAGCCGCGTCAGGTTGCGCTCGACGATGTGGGTGCCACCTTGCGAAGCGGGTGTGAAGCCCATGCCGCCGAGGCCCGCGTCGCGCCCGGAATGCATCAGGATCAGCGCAAGCAGCGCCACGGAGACAAGCACCTGGAAGACTGCGGAGACCTGCAACATCGCCGCACAAGGGTAGCAAGCTCTCTAGCGAGGTCCTGCGGCGGCGAGGATCGCGTCGACGAGGCTGGCGGCGATCGCGTCCTTCGTGATGTAGCCCTTCGCGCCGGCGCGGCGGGCGCGGTCGATGTCGTCCGGCGAGTTCGAGCCGGTCAGCATCAGGATCGCGGGCGGGTGCTGCAGCCGCTCCATCGCCGCTGCGGCTTCGAAGCCGTCCAGGACCGGCATGCTGATGTCGAGTGCGACCACGTCGGGCTGGAGGCGGCGCGCGAACTCGACTGCCTCGCCTCCGTCGGACGCCCGCCCGACCACCTCGATCCGCGGCTCGCTGGAGAGCACGGCCTCCAACGCCTCGGCGAAGAGGCGGTGATCGTCCGCGATCAGCACGCGGACCGGCGTGATGTCCTTCTCTATCACCTAGACCCCAACGCGATCTCGCCTGTTTAGGCTACGGCTGTGAACCCCCCGGGCGATGAAGTGCGCGCGAAGATCCAGCGACTGCTCGTCACTGGCGATAACCGCCTGAAACAGGGCGTCGCAGCCGAGAAGGCACGCGAGAGCTACGAGCAGGCGCTGGCGGTGGCTCGCGAGGCGGGGATCGAGGACGCGGTGCGCCCGCTCGTTGAGGTCAGGCTCGCCGATCTCGAACGGCTCGCTCGAGAATCTCCTCGACCCGGGCCGCCTGCAGCCTGACATCGTGCTGCTCGGCGGCGGCCCGCGCGGCCTGGTTCGGAACGGGCAGCGCCGCCGTGGCGCGGAGCGCGTCGGCGAGCTCGTCCTCGTTCTCGGGGTCGACGAGCACTCCAGCTGCGGGGGGAACGAACTCGGGTGGGCCGCCGACACGGGTCGCGATGACGCTGCGGGCGGAGGCGAGTGCTTCGAGGGCCGCCTGGCCGAACGGCTCGACGAGGCTCGGCTGGCAGAGGACGTCCGCTCCGGCGAGGTATCCCGGCACTGCGTCGTGGGGCACGTAGCCGGTCACCGTCACGCCTGGCCGGCCCTCGAGCCGCGAGCGCAGCGGGCCGTCGCCGACGAACGTCAGCGTGCCCTCGCCGAGCCGCCCGAAAGCGTCGGCGAGCCGGACGACGTTCTTCCGCTCGATCAGCGAGCCGACACTGACGAAGGCCGGGCCCGCGTGGTGGGCGCGCGGGAGCGGGCTGAAGCGCTGCAGGTCGACGCCGCAGTCGACGACCTCGGTCTTGCCGCGTGCCTCGGCCACCGACTGCTCGAGCCGGGCTCGCAGCCAGTCGGAGACGGCGATCACCGCCGCCGCGCCGCGAACGACGCGACGGATGAACGGCCGCACGAACGGATACTCGGTCGCGTTGGCAACGTCCTGGCCATGTGCGGTGACGACGAGCGGCGCCCCGACCGAACGTGCGGCGACGAGCGCCCCGAGGCCCGTCGGAACGAGGAAGTGCGCGTAGACGACGTCGGGCCGGAAGCTGCGGGCGGCCCGGAGCGCGCGCAGCGCAAGTCTCACGTGGCGCAGCTTGCCGCCGCCGCGCCGGTCGAGCACGACCCGCTCGATCACGTGGCCCCGAGCCGCGAGCTGTGTTTCGAGGCCCCGCACGAAGACGCCGAAGTCGGGCGCCGCCGCCGAGGGGTACATCTGGGAGACGAGCAGGATCCGCATCCGGCGAATCATCTAGGTTCGCGGCATGAGTGAACCTGCTGTCCGCGTCGCTGCCCTGAACAAGACGTTCCGCGTCCCCGAGCGGGAGGCGGGGCTGCGCGCCGCCGCCAAGGGCCTCGTCCGGCGGAAGCACCGCGAGGTGCGCGCGGTCGACGAGATCTCCTTCGAGATCGCCCCCGGCGAGGTCGTCGGCTTCCTCGGCCCGAACGGCGCCGGCAAGACGACCTCGCTGAAGATGCTCTCCGGCCTGCTCTATCCGACCTCGGGCGAGGCGCGCGTGCTCGGCCACGTTCCCTCGAAGCGCGAGCGGGCCTACCTCAGCCGGATCACGCTCGTGATGGGCAACCGCAACCAATTGCAGTGGGATCTGCCCGCGCTCGACTCCTTCGAGCTCAACCGCGCCATCTACAGGATCCCGCGGGGGGCCGACTTCACGAGCCGCCGCGACGAGCTGATCGACCTGCTCGACGTCGGCGACCTCGTCCGCAAGCCGGTCCGCAACCTCTCGCTCGGCGAGCGGATGAAGGTCGAGATCGTCGGCTCGCTCCTGCACCTCCCGCGCGTGCTGTTCCTCGACGAGCCGACGATCGGCCTCGACGTGACGATGCAGAAGCGGATCCGCGGCTTCATCGCCGAGTACAACCGCCGCTACGAGGCGACCGTGCTGCTGACGAGCCACTACATGGCGGACGTCGAAGCGCTCTGCCGCCGCGTGATCGTCATCCACCACGGCAAGATCCTCTTCGACGGCGAGCTGGCGCGGCTCGGCGACGACCTCGCGGCCTGGAAGACGATCGACGTCGAGCTCGAGGATGGTGAGGCCGATCTCTCCGCCTACGGCGACATCGTCGAGAGCGACGCCGGGCGCGTGAAGCTCCGTGTTCCGAGAGCGGAGGTGGCGCGTGTCACGGCCCGGTTGCTGGCCGAGCAGGACGTCGCCGACCTGACCGTCGAGGATCCGCCGATCGAGGACGTGATCGAGCTCGTCTTCGCGCAGGAGCGCCGTGAATAGCGAGGCGGGCGCCGTTCGCTCGCTGCTCGACTTCTACGTCGCGCGCGGTCGGACGCAGATCCAGAGCCAGCTCCAGTACCGGGCCGCGACGTACTTCTGGATGATCGGGATGCTGGCCGAGCCGATCGTCTACCTCGTCGTCTGGACGACGATCGCCGATCAGCACGGCGGCTCGATCAACGGCGTCACCACGGGGGAGTTCGCTGCCTACTACGTCGTCTGGACGCTCGTCCGGAACATGAACATCGTCTTCACGCCGTTCGGCTGGGAGGAGCGGCTGCGCGAGGGCGAGCTCTCGGCCGCCCTCTTGCGCCCGCTCCATCCGCTTCACGACGACCTCGCCGCCTTCGCCGGCTGGAAGCCGGTCGTGATCCTGATGTGGCTCCCGGTCGCGGCGGCCCTCTGGGTCGCGTTCGATCCCGTCCTCGATCCGACTCTGCTCGAGATGGTCGTCTTCTTCTTCGCGATCTGGGGCGCGTACCTGATCCGGACAATGTTCATGTCGACGCTCGGGATGATCACGTTCTGGACGACGCGGGTCAGCGCGATCTTCGAGATCTTCATCGCCGCCGAGCTGCTGCTCTCGGGCCGGCTCGTGCCGATGGAGGTGATGCCGAACTGGGTCCAGCGGGTGGCGGATTTCCTGCCCTTCCAGTGGTCGTTCTACTTCCCGATCGAGTCGCTCGTCGGCGACCTCTCGACGCGCGAGCTGCTCGGCGGCCTCGCGATGCAGGCCTTCTGGTTCGCCGTGCTGACGGGCATCACGCTCTTCGTCTGGCGCTTCGCGGTCCGGCGCTACTCGGCGGTGGGCAACTGATGCGTGCTCCGAGGCTCGCGTGGCTGTACTTCAAGCTCGGGTCGCTGACCGAGCTCCAGTACCGCGCGAACTTCTTCATCCAGCTGCTCCAGTCCGTCGTCGCCGTCGGCACGGCGCTGGTCGTGCTGAAGCTCGTCTACTCGCACACGGACGAGCTGAACGGGTGGAGCGAGCCGGAGCTGCAGGTCGTGATGGGGATCCAGATCCTGCTCGGCGGCCTGATCAAGATGAGCATCCAGCCGAACATGGAGCGCCTGATGAACGAGGTGCGCGACGGGAAGCTCGACTTCGCGCTGACGAAGCCGGAGGACTCGCAGCTCTTCGTCAGCGTGCGCGAGGTGCGGATCTGGCGTGCCGTCGACATCGTCGCGGGAGCGCTCGTTCTGGCCTATGGCATCAACGGCCTCGAGGCCGGCGTCGACCTCGGCGACGCGGCGCTGTTCGCGGCGATGCTCGTGGTCGGTGCGCTGACGATCTACTGCTTCTGGCTCTTCATCACGACGGGTGCGTTCTGGATCGTGAACACGTGGAGCATCCTCGAGCTCTTCGAAGGCGTGTACGCGACGGGCCGCTGGCCGGTCTCGATCTACCCGGGCTGGCTGCGGGTCGGGGTCACGTTCCTGATCCCGATCGCCTTCGCGATCACCGTGCCGGCGGAGGCGGTGACCTCGCGGCTCGGGTGGGGGACGGTAGCGCTGGCGGTGGGTTTCGCGGCGGCGCTGTTCGTCTTCACGCGCTGGTGGTGGGGCTTCGGCCTGCGCCGCTACTCCGGCGCCAGCGCTTAGGAGGCGCGCGACGCGTCGAACGTGCCCCACTGTTCGCGGAGCACGTTCGAGATCTCGCCGATCGTGACTCCGGCGCGCAGCGCTTCCCGCATCGGCGGCAGCAGGTTCTCGGTGCCTCGCGCGGCTCGGCGCGCCTCGGCGAGGGCGGCGGCGGCCTCCTCGGCGTTCCGCTCGGAGCGCACGCGCGCCGTCCGCTCGAGCTGGCGGCGCTCGGCATCCGGATCGATCCGCAGCAGCTCGACCTTCTCGTCGGCCGCGTCGGCGAAGGCGTTGACGCCGACGATCACCCGCTCGCCCGACTCGATCTGCTGGTTCCAGCGGTACGCGGCCTCCTCGATCTCCCGCTGGACGAAGCCGGCCTCGACCGCCGCGACCGCGCCGCCGAGCTCGTCGATCTGCTCGATCAGCTCCCGGGCACGCTCCTCGAGCTCGTCCGTGAGCGACTCGATGAAGTACGAGCCGCCGAGCGGGTCGGCGGTGTCCGTCGCGCCCGCTTCGGCGGCGAGGATCTGCTGCGTGCGGAGCGCGATTCGCGCCGAGCGCTCGGTCGGGAGCGCGAGTGCCTCGTCGAAGCCGTTCGTGTGCAGGCTCTGTGCACCGCCGGCCACGGCCGACAGCGCCTGGATCGCGACGCGCACGATGTTGTTCTCCGGCTGCTGCGCCGTCAGCGTCGAGCCGCCCGTCTGCGCGTGGAAGCGGAGCGCGATCGCCTTCGGATTCGTCGCGCCGAAGCGGTCGCGCATGATCGACGCCCAGAGCCGCCGGGCGGCGCGGAACTTCGCGACCTCCTGGAAGAAGTGGTTGTGGGCGTTGAAGAAGAAGGAGAGCCGTGCGCCGAACTCGTCCGGCGAGAGACCAGCGGCGACCGCCGCGTCGCAGTACGCGATCCCGTTCGCGAGCGTGAACGCGAGCTCCTGCACCGCAGTTGAGCCGGCCTCGCGGATGTGGTAGCCGCTGATCGAGATCGTGTTCCAACTCGGCATCCGCTCAGCCGCATAGGCGAAGAGATCCGTCGTCAGGCGCATCGACGGTCGCGGCGGGTAGATGTAGTTCCCGCGGGCGATGTACTCCTTGAGGATGTCGTTCTGGACCGTGCCGCGGAGCGCCGTGCCGGGAACGTCCTGCTCCTCGGCGACCAGCTCGTAGAGCAGCACCAGGAGCGCAGCAGGCGCGTTGATCGTCATCGACGTCGAGACCTCGTCGAGTGGGATCCCCGCGAAGAGCAGGCGCATGTCCTCGAGCGAGTCGATCGCGACGCCGGTGCGGCCGACCTCGCCGAGCGCGTGGGGGTCGTCCGAGTCGTAACCGAGCTGCGTGGGCAGGTCGAAGGCGACCGAGAGGCCGGTCTGGCCGCGGTCGAGCAGGTAGCGGAAGCGCTCGTTCGTCTCCTCTGCGGAGCCGAAGCCGGCGTACTGGCGGATCGTCCACGGACGCCCGCGGTACATGTCCGGATAGGGCCCGCGCGTGTACGGATACTCGCCGGGCTGCTCGCCGTCGCCGTACACCGGCTCGATCTCGATCCCGGAGTCGGTCTCCCGCTTCTCGCCCGTCGCCATCGACCGAAGGCTAGAGATTGTCAGCGAGCCGCACCATCAGGTCGACCGCGGCACGGCGCGAGAGCCCCTGCCGGCGGACGAGGGAGCGCCACGTCTCGAACTCGAGCGCGTGTCCGATCGCCGCTCGCGCCCGTTTGCTGCGGCCGCGGCCGAGGCGACGTCGGAGCTCCCCCAGGAGCCGCACCTGCTCGGTCTCCAGCTCACCGATCTCTGCGGCGTCCCGCTCGAAGAGCGCGACGTCATCCTCGACCGACGCGTACCAGGCGTAGACGGCGTCGAGTGCATCGCCGAGTTTCTCGAGCCGCTCCGGCTCGGGGAACGGATGCAGCGCCGCCCAGTGCGCCGAGCACGCGGCGAACAGCAAGCCCGAGTCGGGGAAGTGCGCGTACACCGTGTGCCGCTGCACGCCCGCGCGCTCCGCGATCGCGGACACGGGCGTCTTCGCGGGACCGAGCGTCGTGTGCAGATCGACGGCCGCGTCGACGATCCGCTGGCGCGTCTCCGCGGTGTGCTCCGCGCGCTTCCTCTGCCGATACGTGCGAGCCATTTGACTGCACAGTAGTGTATCTGTAGGATCGCTGCACATAATCGTGCAACGAAAGGAGACGTTCCATGCTCACCGTCGATCTCGATCGTGTCGAGCTGAAGGAGCCGGAAGAGGGGATGCGCTACGAGTTCCCCATGCACGAGGGGACCGGCAACGCCGGCTCCGCCGTCGTCGTCTTCGAGGTGGATCCCGGCGCAGAGCTCGGTACCCACACCGACAGCGCCGAGGAGATCCTGCTCGTGCTCCAGGGATCGGGCGAGGCGACCGTCGGCGACGAGACTGCCCCGATCGGCGCGGGCCAGCTGGCCCTCGTCCCGGCGTCGGTGCCGCACGGCGTCCGCAACACGGGCTCCGAGACACTGCGCGTCGTCGGCTTCTTCTCGGCCTCGGCGATCCTCTCCTACTTCTCGGACGCCCCGGCCGGTGCGCCGCAGGCGTTTGTGAACGGCGTCCCCGCGGAGATCGCCGCGCCGGTACCGAGCTAGAGCACGCCGCCGCTCGACTCGATCGCGTCCAGGGCGATCCGCCGTCCCGTCACGATGTGGGCGCGGATCGCCGCCTGGGCGGCCGCCAGGTCGCCGGACTCGTAGGCGTCCACGATCGCAGCGTGCTCGGGTGGCAGGGACGAGCCTCCCTCGAGCTTGCCGCCGCGGATCACCTGCATCATCAGGTTGACGGAGAGCTCGCGGTAGAAGCGGGAGAGCAGGGCGTTCGCCGCGAGGTCGACCTGGTACTCGTGGAAGGCGGCGTTCGCGGTGTCCCAGTCCTCGTGCGAAACGGCGGCGGCGGCGGTCTCGTGCAGCTCGCGGAACCCGCGCAGGGCGTCCGGGCCCACCCGCCCGACGGCGGTCTCCGCTGCCTGCAGCTCGAGGGCGAGCCGAACCTCGTATCCCTCCGCGACCGCCGCCCCGGTCAGCGCCGTCACGTAGTAGCCGCGCCGCGACTTGACGGTCAGCAGCCGCTCCGCGACCAGGCGCGTGAGCGCGTGGTGCACCGGGCTGCGTGAGACTCCGAGCGCGCTGGCGAGCTCGTGCAGGCTCACCTTCTCGCCGGGGCCGAGCTCGCGGCGCACCAGCCGCTGCTTGATCGTCTCGTAGACGACGTCGTTCAGGTTCGCGCGGGGCGGGGAGGAGCGCGGC
>JANMJY010000181.1:0-51617 GCA_031371615.1 Actinomycetes bacterium
AGGTGAAGAAGCGACGGCTCCCGAAGGAGCCGCCGCCCTAACCGATCGCGCCCTGCTTTACGGAGCGCCGAACGTGTACGCGGTGCTGTTGAACTTCAGCGTGCGCAGGATCGCCGCCAGCGGCTTGCCGCCAGCGAACCCTGTCGTCACGTAGATGCCCGTCACCGTCTCGTTGCCATGAGCGGCCAGCACCGTCGCGTAGGGCTGCTGGTCGGGCGCGACACCGTCGCACGAGTCGTCGTCGTAGCGAACGTCGCTGCCGACTACCTCGTAGGTGTGGAACTCGTCCTCGGTCGGAACGACCGTCGCGCACTTCGTCGCGTCGAAGACGACGTCATGCTCGACGTTCTCGCTGTCCTTGAGGAAGATCCGCAGGTACGGCGAGCTGATCGGGCTGTCGTCGCCCGAGGAGTGCTCGACCGTGTACGAGAGCTGCGTGATCTCCGACAGCTTCTTGCCGTTCGCGCCCTTGTAGAGCACCGAGCCGCCCCACGTGCCGCCGTCCGGGTACGGCCCGAACTGCACGCCGTCGAGCGAGGTGGCGACGCTCGCGTTCGTACCCGAGAAGTCACCGCTGAGACGAAGCATCGTCGGAGCAGGCGCTCCGGGATCACCCTTGTCGCCCTTGTCACCCTTGTCACCCTGGCCGCCCTTGTTGCCCTTTGCTCCGGCCGCTCCGGCCGCTCCGGCTGCGCCGTTGGCGCCGGCGGGACCCGCCGGGCCAGACGGCCCGTTTGCGCCAGGACCAGACGGTCCGGTAGCGCCCTTCGGTCCCTTGAGGTTCCAGGAGATCGGCTTACAGGACTTGTTCGTGCTGAAGAGCTTCAGGTCACCACGCGTCGTCGCGTCGCCCTTCGTCTCGTAGCAACCATGGATGACCCCGTTCCGGATCTTCAGTCCGTGAACGCCCACGGCTGATGCGCTGCCGCCTGCGCCTGCCACAGTGACCAATACCGCAGCTACGCCGACGGCGAACAGCAGTGTCTTGACCGCCTTCATGTTCTCCCCCTGCTTCGAAGTAGTGAGATGACAGCGTATCCCCCTATTTGGCAGAAAAAACACAAGCGAATTGGAAATACACGTAAGGCGATAGATTTCGGTAGGTCTCCTCGTACGGGGTAATCAGTTCGAGGGATCGGCGGTTCGGCGCCTCCGGACGATGACTTGAACGCACCAGCAAGGTGCGGCTGCATCCCGCCCGGAGGTTTCTTTGCATCGCTTTTTCACCGCGCCTCGCGCGCCGATTTCCCCTGCGTTTCTCGGCCGCCGCGGCCTCGTCGGCGGACTCGCGCTGCTCAGCCTGCTCTGCTCACTTGCGTTCGCCGCCTCCGCCAAGGCCGCCTACTACTACTGCTCGAGCGCACTCGTGAGCACGGGAACGACGGACGACCAGGCGAACGGCAGCAACTGCGCCTACTGGCTGCTCCCGAGCTTTCCGTTGGAGGGGACGCCGACCAGCTCGGTTCCCGGTCTGGACGTGCTCCCGGTCTGGCAGCGCACGCAGGGCGCGGGCGTCACGGTCGCTCTCATCGACACCGGCGTTGACCCCGACCAGACCGACTACGCGCCGAACCTGGTTCCCGGCTGGAACTTCTACGACGGCAACGCGGACACGGCAGACGGCGCGGCACACGGCACGCTGCTCGCCTCGATCATCGCTGCCGCCGGCGGGAATGGCGGCTACATCGGGATCGCCCCACAGGCAAAGGTTCTGCCGGTCAAGATCATGGGCGGGGCCGGAGGCGGCCGCTGGTCGAACACCGCACCCGCGAAGGCCATCTATTACGCGATCAGTCATGGCGCGCGCGTCCTCAACTGCTCCTGGGGCGGCCTGAACGTCGGCTCGTTCCCCGGCGTGGCCGCCGCATTCGCCGCAGCTGCGAATGCAAACGTGCTGGTGGTGATCGCCGCCGGGAACGAGGGCGTGAACCTCGACGACACCAGGCGTTACGTCCAGTCTCCGAACGCTGACGCGTACGGCCTGTCGAACACGCTCACCGTCTCGAACTTCTCCAACCTCGGCTACCTCTCTTCCGACTCCAACTACGGCGCCGCGCACGTCCAGATCGCCTCGCTCGGCGACACGCTGTGGGGCGACTATCCCGGGAGCGTCAACGGCGGTTACGTCGGCGGCAGCTCGGCGGCGGCGGCAACGGTCTCCGGCGTCGCAGCACTGCTCTTCTCGGCATATCCCGCGGCGACCGCCGCCGAGGTGCGGCGGGCGATCATCGTCGGCGCGAACCACGATGTCGCGAGCCTGCGGGGCACGAATCAGGCGAACGGCCTCCTGTCGGCGACTGGTGCGCTCGCAGCGATGGCAGATCCGGATACCACCGCGCCAACGCCCTTTCACGCCTCGGGGCCACCTGCTCACTTCCGGCTCGCTCACCGTCAAGCGGTCAGCTTCCGCTGGTCGCCGGCCACGGATGCGGAGCTCGAGGGCTACAAGGTGACCGTCGACGGCAAGCCGCTCATCGCCGGCCGCGGCCAGACCCGCCTGCTTCGCACGCTGGCGAAGGGGAGCCACACCTGGACAGTCAGGGCTTACGATCTGTCCGGCAACGCAACGCGGGGCGCCGCCTAGGTCTCTTCGCTGTCGGCGCGGCTCGCCGTCGGCGCGGGCGTTCCTCGACGACTACGTCGCGGTTCCCTAGCTCTTGGGCTGACGCGGGTGGCGGTCACTCGCCGCCCGCGTTTCGTCCTCGGGAGCCTCGATCGCGCGGCGCACGTCCTCGCGCGGATCGACCATCCCGACGGTCTGCTTGAACTCGCGCATCCCGCGCCCGAGCGAGCGGCCGATCTGCGGCACCTGCTTCGAGCCGAAGAGCAGCAGGATGACCACTCCCAGCAAGATCAGCTCCCATTGACCGATGCCTGGCACGCGTACCAGCATAGTCCGCTTCGCACCGGCATGATTGGCGGCATGGACGTCGATCTGGCCGAGGAATCCCTGTCGGGCTCGTGGCTCTCGAGCCGGCTCGGCGTCGGCACGCAGCGGCTTGACGCAATGCGACGGGCGGGCGAGCTCCTCGGCGTCCGCAGGCCCGGCGGCCAGGACTTCCTGTACCCCGCCTGGCAGTTCGCGCCGGACGGAAAGCCGCTGCCGGTGATCGAGCGGCTCGTACGGGCGGGCCGCGGCGCCGGCCTCAGCGACGAGCGGCTCTACGAGGTGCTCGCAGCCCGCACCGGGATCTCCGGCGACGCGCGCCTCGCCGACGCTTTGCGCGAGGGCAAGGACGAGTACGTGCTCTCGCTCGTCCGCGGGGCCTAGATGGCCCTCGTCAGCCTGAACGCCGTCCGCAAGTCGTTCGGCAGCCGAACCGTGCTCGACGGGCTCGACTTCGCGATCGAGCCGCGCGCCCGCGTGGGCGTAATCGGCGCGAACGGCTCCGGCAAGTCGACGATGCTGCGCCTGATCGCCGGGCTCGAGGAGCCGGACGCCGGCACGTCCGTGCGGCGGCGGGGCATCGTCGTCTCGTTCCTGCCGCAGCACCCGCTCGGCGACGAGCGAAACGCGCTTGAGACCGTACGAGCCGCGCGTCCCGACCTCGACGAGCTCGACCGCGACCTCCATCGTGTCGCAGAGCAGCTCGCCTCGCCTGCGCTTGCCGCCGACCTCGACAAGATGGCGCGCGTCCTCCACCGCCAGGAGGAGCTCGTCGAGCGCTGGGAGGCGGCCGGCGGGCCGAGCATCGACGGACGCGCACGGGCGATGCTGCTCGACGTCGGGCTCGAGGAAGCCGACCTGACACTGCCGACGAGCGCCCTCTCAGGTGGACAGCGAAAGCTGATCGCGCTGGCGGCTTGTCTCGCGCAGGACCCGGACGTGCTGCTCCTCGACGAGCCGGAGGCCCACCTCGACGCCGTCGGCCGCTCGCTACTGGAGCGCCTCCTCGCCGCATTCGACGGCGCCGCGGTGGCCGTCTCGCACGACCGCTACCTGCTCGACGAGACCGTCAGCCAGATCGCCGAGCTCGACCGAGGGCGGATCCGGATGTGGCCGGGGAACTACTCCGCCTACACGCTCGAGCGCGAGCTCGAGCTGCAGCGCCAGCAGCAGCAGTACGTCACACAGCAGAAGGAGATCGAGCGGCTGGAGGCTGCGATCCGCCGGTTCAAAGACTGGGCGCACCGGGTCGTCGACGAGCGTCACATCAAGCAGGCGCGCAACAAGCAGCGGCAGATCGACCGGATGGAAAAGGTCGAGCGGCCCGTGCTCGAGCGGCGCAAGATCGCGCTACGGCTCCACCCGCACGTGCGCGGCGGCCAGCGCGTTTTCGAGCTTCGCCACGTCGGGATCCAGTTCGGTGAGGACGTCGTGCTCGCCGACGTCGAGCTGACCGTGGTGCACGGCGAGCGTGTCGGCTTCGTCGGCGCGAACGGCGCGGGCAAGAGCGTGCTGCTGAAGACCGTCGTCGGCGAGCTCGAGCCGACCGAGGGCGAGGTCTGGGTCGGCCCGTCGATCCGGACCGGCTACCTCGCGCAAGACCAGGAGACGCTCGACCCGGAGTCCAGCCCGCTCGACACCGTCCGCCTCGCGCACCGCTGCTCCGAGGGAGATGCGGTCTCGCTCCTGATGAAGTTCCTCTTCCCGTACGAGCAGGTGCGCCGCGCGAACAAGCTCCTCTCCGGCGGAGAGCGGACGCGGCTCCAGCTCCTGCTGCTGATGCTGGCCCAGCCGAACCTGCTCGTGCTAGACGAGCCCACGAACCACCTCGACATCGACTCGGTCGAGGCGCTCGAGGCCGCGCTCGAGGAGTTTCCCGGCACCGTCTGCGTGATCTCCCACGACCGCTACTTCCTTGACCGGATCGTCGACCGGATCGTCGAGGTGGACGGTGGCGAGGCACGGTCGTTCGAAGGCGGCTACTCGGACTGGTTCGAGCGCTCGGGCGCCGCCGCCGCAGTCGGCGCCTGAGCGGGCGTTGACCGTGCTCTCCGGACCGTGGTAGCGTGATTTGCCGGGCAAATGCGCGTTGACCGCCTCGGCACCAGGGGAGAACACAAAGGAGATTTCTGATGCCGCGCCGCCTGATTCTGCTGGCACTCGTCAGCCTCGCGCTCACACCCGCCACAGCGCATGCCGCGCGCGTGGCGCCGGGCTTCGACCTGTCGAGCCCGTCCGGCGCTCCGTTCCCGAGCGACCGCTACACGGTCGCTGACGCGACACAGCTCACAGGCGTCCGCGTCGACCTGCCCAAGCCGAACTGCGCAGTCCGGCCGTCGGACTGCCTCGACATCGACGTTCTCAACACGCTGGACGGCTTCAACCTGCAGCCGCGGGTCTCGATCCCCTTCACCGGCGCGATCGACGTGGCCAGCGTGTCGAGCGCGGACGTCTTCCTCGTCCGGCTCTCCGACGGTGCCGTGACCGGGATCAACCAGGTCGTCTGGGAGCCCGCGGTGAACACGCTGCACGCGGAGTCGGACCAGTTGCTCGATCAAGACGCGCGCTACCTGCTCGTCGTCACGAACGGCGTCAAGGACACCGCCGGCCAGCCGATCGCAGCCTCCTCGTTCCTGCAGGACCTGAACTACGGGCATGCGAAGGACGCCGGCTACAAGGCGTACCGCAAGGAGCTGATCGCAGCGCTCAACCACTCGCTTCCCGCCGGTGTCGGCAGGGAGGATGTGGCGGTCGCGAGCCTGTTCTCGACGCAGAGCGCGACGACGCTGCTGGAGCAGGTGCGCCGCCAGATCAAGGCCTCCAGCCCCACCCCGGCCGACTTTGCGCTCGGCGCGGGCGGCGTGCGGACGTTCTTCCCACTCACGGGCGTGACGTCGATCCGGTTCAGGCTCCAGGGCACCACCGGCACGACCTTGACCGACACGACCAACCTGACGCCTTTCCTCGCGGCAACTGGTGTGGGTTCGATCGCATTCGGAGCATTCAACGCCCCCGACTACGAGACTGCATCGAAAGTGATCCCCGCCGTCGGTAGCCGCACGGGCGTGCCTGCGGTTCAGGGGACGAACCGCCTCTACTTCAACCTCTTCCTCCCGCCCGGGACCGCTCCCGCAGGCGGGTGGCCGGTTGCCATCTACGGGCACGGCTTCACGGACAACAAGAACGGCAGCCCGTTCCTCGTGGCGGGGTCGATGGCGCGACGCGGGATCGCCACGATCGCGATCAACGTCGTCGGCCACGGCTCCGGTCCGCTCGGCACCCTGACCGTCAACCGCACCGCAGGCACGCCCGTCGTGCTGTCGGCCGGCGGCAGGGGCATCGACCAGGACGGCAACGGGGCAATCGACACGACCGAGGGGGTCAACGCCGCGCCGCCGCAGACGCTCATCGCCAGCCGCGACGGGCTGCGGCAGACAGTGATCGACCTGATGAGCCTCGTGCGCCAAATCGAGGTGGGCATGGACGTCGACGGCAACGGGACTCGTGATCTCGATCCGTCGCGGATCTCGTACTTCGGTCAGTCGTTCGGCGGCATCTACGGAACGAAGTTCATGGCCGTCGAGCCGAACGTCCGGCTCGGCGTGCCGAACGTTCCGGGCGGGGCGATCATCGAAGTCGCCCGGCTGGGCGCCTTCCGGCCGCTCGTCTGGGTCAGCCTCGTGAGCCGCTCGCCGGTGCTCGCGAACCTCCCCGGCCTGTTCCAGTTCAACGAGAACATCCCGCTGCGAAACCAGCCGCCGCTGATCGACACCGTTCCGGGCGCTTCGGCGATTCAACAGCTGATCGAGTGGTCGGAGTGGACGTCGCAGGCGGGCAACCCGGTGGCATACGCGCCACACCTCCGCGCCGAGCCGCTCGCGGGTGTTCCCGCGAAGTCGATCATCCTCCAGTTCGCCCGGGGCGACCAGACCGTTCCGAACCCGACCACGTCGGCGATCATCCGTGCCGGCGGCCTGCAGGACCGGACGACGCTGTTCCGGAACGATCTTGCGTACGCCGCCGATCCGACGTTCCCAACGAACCCGCATACGTTCCTGACCCGGATCCCCGGCGCGACGAGCTCCGTGGGTGCAGGGAAGGTTGCGCTCGCTGCGCAGGGTCAGATCGCAGAGTTCTTCGCATCGGGCGGCGCGAGCGTCATCGACCCTGATGGGGCCGGCCCGCTCTTCGAGACGCCGATGGTCGGCGCACCGCCGGAGGACCTGCTCTTCATCCCGTAAGCCGACATAAGCTCGCCGCGTGCGCGAGCTGCTGGAACTGCTCGAGGCGGGGCCTAGTAACAGTCTGTTACTAGGCCTCGCTTGGCTGGCCGGACAGGGGATCGAGCTCGACGAGGAGGAGGTGCGCGCGACGGTGAGACGGGCGGAGCTGCTGCTCGCCGCCGGCGGGGATCCGCGCCGCGAGCTCGAGCTCGACGGTCGCGCCGTCACGGCGGTCGCGGACGACCTCGACGATCCGGACGCACGCGAACAGCTCGAGAACGCCCTGAACGCGCTCGCGACCGAAGCCGAGGGGTTGGCCTCGGTCGCATCGGCGCTCGCGCAGCTTCGCGCGCAGCCGGATCTTGCGTGGCAGTGCTACGCCGGCGCGCTGCTCGCCGAAGCGATCGGCGGCGACTGATCTTCCAGCTCTGACATCTTTCCGACCGACCGAATCGGTGAGAGCAGGATCGGAATCACCGCCAGGCCGCCGCCGATCGCACCGACGAAGATCGTCTCCCGCAGTCCGATCGTGGACGCAAGCGCCCCACCGACGAGCCCGCCGACCGGGATCACTCCCCACACGACGAACCGGCGGGAGGCATTCGCCCGGCCGAGCATCCGATCCGGGGTTATCGCCTGGATCAGGCTGATCGCGGTGACGTTGAAGAGGATGATTGCGAAGCCCAGCACCCAGCCACTCGCGACGAGGAAGGGGACTGCGAGCTCCTTGGGCGCGACGGCGATCAAGAGCTCCCCTGGCGAGAAGAGAATCGAAGCGAGCACGATCGTTCGTCCAACTCCGAGCCGGTCGCTTATCCGCCGCGCGGTCAACGCCGCCACCAGCGTGCCGGCGTTGCCGAGCGCGAGCGCCACACCGATCGTCGCCGCAGAGAGACCGAGGTCTCGCACCGCGTAGACGAGGAGTATCGAGAACACCAACTGGCTGAAGAAGTTCGAGATCGCGACTGCGATGACCATGCCGCGTTGATAGGTATGCCCGAGGACATACCGCAACCCCTCGAGCAGCTCCATGCGCAGCGTCCCCCGCTGCTCGCGCGGCGGAAGCACTTCCTCCTGGCGAATCCTGCCGAGCAGGAACGCAGAGACGAGGAAGCTGACGGCGTCGACCATGATTGCAACGGGCGCGGTCAGGAGCGAGACGAGAAGGCCTGCCAGACCGGGGCCAGCAACGTTCGCAGCCGAACGGCTCGTCTCGAGCTTCGCGTTGCCTTCCACGATCTGGCTGCGGCCGACCAGCGAGGGAAGGTACGACTGGTACGCGACGTCGAAGAAGACAGTGCACACGCCGGCGACGAAGCCGACCGCGTACAGCTGCCAGATCGTCAGGACGCCGAGCCAGTGGGCGAGCGGGACTGTCGCCAGCGCGACCGCCCGCCCGAGATTGCCGAGCACGAGGATCGGGCGCCGGCGCAGGCGGTCGACCCAGACGCCGGCGGGGAGCGTGAAAAGGAGAAACGGGAGGAACTCGACGCTCGTCAGCAGCGCGACCTTGAACGTGGTCTCGCGCAGGCTGAGGATCGCGACCAGCGGGAGCGCCAGGAGGGTGACCTGCGAGCCAAACTGACTGACCGTCTCGGCGCCCCAGAGGGCGCGAAAGTCGCGATGCAGCCAGAGGCCGCCGGGCCGCCGCACTAGGCGGCCCGCGTGATCTCGACGTCGCCGCTGACCGTCTTCGCCTGCAGCCGCGCCTCCGGCCCGCTCGGCGCCGTCGAGAGCGAATCCTTGACCTCGAGGTCGGAGCTGACGTCGCCGCTCGTCGAGTTGGCGTCGATGTGAAGCCGGGTTCCGGGCCGGATGCCGACCCGCACGTCGCCGGAGACCGACTGGAGCTTGATCACGCCCTCCCGGACGGCGCCGATCCGCTGGTCGCCGGAGACGGTCTTCGCCGACAGGTCGGTGTGGGCCTCCTCGATCGCGAAGTCGCCCGAGACGAGGGTGGTCGAGACCGGGCCCGTGACCGTCCCGAGGCGGACGTCGCCCGAGACGGTCTGAAGCCGAGCCTCGCCCACGACCGTGCCGCCGCGGACATCGCCGCTGGCCGACTGCACCCGCAGCCCCGCGACGTGGTCGACGGCGACGTCGCCGGAGGCGGTCTTCACCTCGACCTTGCCGAGCCGGCCTGTGCCGGCGACGTCGGCGGACGCCGAGATGCAATCGAGGTCGGCGCCCTCGGGACAGCGAATGCGGATGCCAACCTGAGGGGTGCGGCCGAACGAGATCCAGGCCGGGCCGACGCCGAAGCCCTTGCCGCCGGTGCCGATCTCGACCAGGATCTCGTTGCCGTTCAGCTCGACGGTCGCCCGCTCGATTGCCTCACGGGTGGCGTCGTCGTCTCGGAGCGCCTCGAGCTCGACCGTCGTCCGGTCGGTCTCGACCGCCTCGACCGAGATCGACCCAGCGGCGTTGCGGACGCGCAGCCGCAGCTTGTCCGGAGTGTCAAATCCAAACACGGCGGGACTCCTTCGGGCGCGTCGGCCGGACGATGCGCTCATCGCTTGCGATCCGCTGATCGCCGGCGGGGTGACACCAGTCGGGGACCAGCAACACGCCGGTGCCGAAGGGAACTGCTTGCAGGCGGGACATGGTTCCTCCTTAGCTGTCCGCGTAGCCACTCAAGCGGCGGCCGGTGCGAACGGAGCGGGTACGCGGCTCGAGCCCGCGCTGAAGCGCGCGCACGATCCACGTGTTGACGGAGGCGCCCTCCAGGTTGGCGGCCACCTCGATCTGCGCTTTCAGCCCTTCGGGCAGGCGCAGGGTGATGCGGGCCGAGAACGAGTCGTCGGCGCCGGCCTGCGTGTGCACCGGCTCCGCCTCCTCTTCCTCGACGTAGATGAGCTCGGGATCGCGTCCGGCGAGGCGAACCTCGATCCGGCCGGGCACCGAGTCGGAGAGGGCGAGCGCCGCTTCGCTGACGACGTCGAGCAGCCTCAGGTGAAGCGACGAGCCGAGCGCCTGCGTCAGCCGGCGGCCGGCGTCCACGGTGGCCTCGTCAGCGGCCAGTGATGCGGCCGCGGCGAGGTCCTCCTGGATCGCGTGAATGTGGTGTTCCATCTGCATGACGACATTATGACATCACTTTGATGTCTCGTCAAGTCACTTCGATGTCGCATTGATGTCGAAAGCGGTGCGGAGGGTTCCAGCGGAGCCTCCTGGTACCGTCGACAGCCGGTTGAACCACGTCGATCCCCCTGATCTCGCGCTCTGGCCGACCATGCGCCGGCTCTTTCCGCTGTGGTGGGAGCAGCGACGGCTGGTTGCGCCCGGGCTCGTGTGCGCGCTCGGCTTCACGGCCCTGTCGATCACGATCCCGATCCTGATCAAGAAGGTGATCGACGAGGCGATCGACGGCCCGCACAGCGGCCGGCTCCTGCCGTACCTCGGCATCATCGTCGTACTGGCGATCCTGCGGTTCGGGATCAACTTCGCGCGCCGCTTCGCGACCGCCCGGGTCGGGATCGCCGTCGAAGCGAGGCTGCGCGGGATGCTCTACCACGCCTATCTCAGCTATCCGCGCGCGTTCTTCGACCGGCACGCGACGGGCGAGGTGATCTCACGCGCGACGAACGACATCTACCCCGTGCGCTACTTCATCGGCTGGGGGGTCGTCCAGGGAGTCCAGAGCGCGATGATGATCACGGGCGCGGCGATCGTCCTCACGATCGTGAATCCCCGGCTCGCGCTCTACGCGGCGCTCGCGATGCCCCCGATCGCCGTTCTCACCTGGTTCTTCGCCCACAGGCTCTTCCCGATCTCGCGGCTCGTCCAGGCGAAGAAGGGCCATCTCGCCGAGGCGACCGACGAGGCCGTCGTCGGGATCGAGATGGTGCAGGCCTTCGGCCGCGAGGACGACGTACGGACGCGCTTCCTCGGCCGCGCGGAGGCGGTTCGCCACGAGACGATGCGGGCGGCGTCCGTCGAGGCGTACTTCCTCCCCGGTCTGCTCTTCCTCCCGTCGCTCGGGATTGCCGCGGTGCTGCTCTTCGGCGGCCGCGAGGTGATCTCGGGCCAGCTGACGATCGGCGAGTTCTCGCTCTTCATCACGCTGCTGCTCCAGCTCGTCTGGCCCCTCGAGGCGCTCGGCTGGATCATCAACCTGGGTCAGCGCGCGGTCGCGTCGGCCGGGCGTAGCTTTGCGTGGCTAGATGGAATCGAGCTGCTCCCCGAGCCGGCCGAGCCCAAGCCACTGCCGGAGGGACAGCTCCGCGTGCGCTTCGAAGACGTCCGCTTCGCGTACGGAACCGAGGCCGACGTGCTCCGGGGGATCGACCTCGCCGTCGAGCCGGGCGAGATCGTCGCCGTGTGCGGCCCGACGGGCTCGGGGAAGACGACGCTGCTGAACCTGCTCCCGCGCTTCTACGACCCGACGGGCGGCCGCGTCCTCGTCGGCGGCGTCGACGCGCGCGACGTGCCCGTCGCAGAGCTGCGCCGCGCCGTCGCGATCGTCACCCAGAAGCCCGTCCTCTTCTCCGTCCTGCTGCGAGAGAACCTGCTCTCCGCGCGCCCCGACGCCGACTGGAACGAGGTGCTCGCCGCGTGCGACGCAGCCGGAGTCTCCGCCTTCGTCGACGACCTGCCCGACGGCTACGGCACGTTGATCGGCGAGCGCGGCGTCAACCTCTCCGGCGGCCAGCGTCAGCGCGTCGCGCTCGCCCGGGCGCTGCTTGCGGGCGCGCGCGTGCTCGTCCTCGACGACCCGATGTCGGCCGTCGACACCCAGACCGAGCGGCTGCTCGTCGAGAACCTCCGCCCCGCGGTCGCCGGCCGCACCGTCCTCGTCGCGACGCAGCGGCTCTCGACGATCGGGGTCGCCGATCGCGCCGTCGTGATCGAAGACGGCCGGATCGTCGAGGAAGGCCGGCCGGCCGCGCTGCTCGCCGCCGGCGGGCTGTTCGCTGCTCTCTTCGGGGACGAGTCCGTTGCCGCATAAGCGACACACGGGCCTGTCGCGCCTGCTCCCCTACGCCGCCGAGCGGAAGGGGCAGATGACCCTGATCGCGCTGCTCGCGGCCCTGTCCGCGGCCGCACCGGTCACCGGCTGGCTGCTCGTCGAGCACGCGACGAACGAGGGCATCCGTGCCGGTGACGAGCACGAACTGCTGATCACCGTCCTCGCGTACGTCTGCGTCAACGCTGCGGCCTGGGTGCTCGGGACGCTGACCTGGCTGGGTCTCGCGAGCGTCGGGCAGCGGATCGTGCTCGAGCTCCGTCGCGACCTCTTCTCCCATCTCACCTCGCTGTCGCTGCGGTACTTCTCGCAGCAGAAGGCAGGCTGGATCATCTCGCGGCTGAACAGCGACGTCGACGCGCTCTCGGACGTGCTGAACCAGGGGCTGACGACGCTCGTCGTCAACACCCTGACGCTGCTCGCAGCGGTCGGCGGCCTCTTCCTGCTCGACTGGCGGCTCGGCCTCGTCGCGCTCTGCATCCTGCCGCCGGGAATCGTGATCACCCGCTGGTTCCAGCGGATCTCCCACGTCGCCGCCGCAGACGTGCGGACGCGGATCGCGATCGTCACCGCGCAGCTGGCCGAGTCGGTCGCCGGGATGGCGGTGATCCAGGCGTTCAACCGCGAACGAGCCTTCCAGGCCGAGTTCGACGGGCTGAACGAGGAAAACCGGATCGCGAACGTCCGCGTGCAGAAGATCTACTCGGTCTTCTTCCCGGCGATCGAGCTGCTGGGAGCGATTGCCACCGGGGCCGTCCTCTACGCCGGTGCGCAGTTCATCGGCGCAGGCTCGATGCAGATCGGGACGCTGATCGCAGCGGTCGGACTGCTCGCGCTCGTCTTCCAGCCGCTGCAGGAGCTCTCCGAGCTTTACGGGCAGGTGCAGGCCGCGAGTGCCGCCATGGACAAGATCAGCTCGGTGCTCGACGCCGAGGTCGATGTCGCCGACAAGCCGGACGCCCTGACGCTCGGCCGGATCGACGGCAAGCTCGAGATCGACCACGTCACCTTCGCCTACGGCAAGGAGCCGGTGCTGCGAGAGATCGCGATCTCGGTGCCACCCGGCGGCTGCATCGCGCTCGTGGGCGAGTCCGGCGGCGGCAAGTCCACGACGGCAAAGCTGATCGCCCGCTTCTACGACCCGGACGAGGGCGCCGTCCGCGTCGACGGCACCGACCTGCGAGACGTCGAGCTCGTCGGCTACCGGCGTCAGCTCGGCGTCGTGCTCCAGGACCCATTTCTCTTCAGTGGCACGATCGCCGACAACATCCGCTTCGCGAAACCTGACGCGTCGGACGACGAGGTGCGCGCGACCGCGGCCGCTGTCGGCGTCGACCGGGTGGCCGCGCGCCTCGAGCACGGGCTCGACCACGTCGTCCGCGAGGGCGGCGCGGGCCTCTCCGCAGGAGAGCGGCAGCTGATCTCGATCGCGCGGGCGCTCCTCGCCGACCCGCGCATCCTCATCCTCGACGAGGCGACGTCGAACATCGACCGGCCGACAGAGATCCTGATCGAGCGGGCGTTCGACCGGCTGCTCGCCGGACGCACGTCGATCATCATCGCCCACCGCCTCGCGACCGTCCGCCGCGCCGACGAGATTCTCGTGCTCGAGCACGGCCGCATCGTTCAGCGAGGCACCGAGCGCGAGCTGATGGCGCAGGCAGGGCCGTTCCGGCGCCTCGCGCACAAGCTCGTCGAGGACGCGCTGCCGGCGGCCTCCGAGGAGGGCGCGCCGGCAGCGTAGGCCGTTCCTTAGGGCTTCTCGAGGTAGGTCAGCTCGGAGCCGCGGCAGATCATCTTCACGTAGTCGCCGACGGCAAAGCGCGCGAGCTTCTCCGAGAACGCGGCCGGCGCGAAGCACGACAGCGAGCCGGACTCACCCTGGACCGTGACGCGGTCGCGCGACAGCGTGGTGATCTTGCCGTAGAGGCGCACCTCCTCGACCGGAGGCTTGTCGGCGGTGGCCCGCTCGAGCCCGGCGAGAACGTGAGCCACACACGAGATCTTGACCTTGTCGCCGAGCTTCAGGCCTTCGAGCTTCGCCTGCATCTCGGCGGGAACCCTGCACGCGAGGCGCTGGTCGGTCGCCTGGACGACGATCGCACCGGGACCGAGCTCAGCGACGAGGCCGGCCGCCTCCTGCTTCTCCTCGGACTGCTTCTCCTCGGGCCTCTTCTCGGTCGGCTGCACGCCAAGCCGCTGCAGCTTTACGAGCTCGGCCCTGCGGCCCCGGTAGCGGATACACACCATCCGGATCTTGTCGCCCGGCTTCACCGCGGCCGCCTGCTCGGCGAGACGGGCGGGCACAGCGCACGTGAGCACGGCGTCTCCGACCCCGTTCTCGACCGACAGGACCTGGGCCGAGGCGCGCACGACCGCCCCGGAGATCCGCAGCTCCTTGCCCTCGTTCGCCTGACCAGCACCGACGGCGACGAGCGCGATGATTCCCAGCAAACTGATTTTCCGCAGCACATTGACTCCTCATCTGACAACAAGAGTGGCGCTTGTTTCTATCGCCATCGCGCCGCAGCGCGGCGATCCCCCGCGCGAGTGAACGCTCGCGTGCCGGCTAGCTGAGGAGTGTCGGTCGTCGAAGAGTTGCGGGCCGCCGAGACGGCCCGGAGCGAGGAGGGCTAGTCGCCCCAGTCGAAGTCGCGCGACTTCGACCACAAGCTCGTGTCTTCCCCGGACGGCGCGTCCGAGGCAACGTCCTCGACGGTGTTTTCTCCGGGCCAGGCCAGCGGCTCGCTCTCGATCTGCACGGCCGGTTCATCGCCGTCCATGGTTTCCTCCAGCCGGGCCTGCTCCTCGGTCTTGAACAGCGGGTGATTGTCGAACGGATCCTCGACGCGGTAGCCGTCGATCGGCATCCCGGACTCGAGCTCTGCGTTACGGCGCTTCAATTCGAGGTGATCCTGGATCACACGGGCGAAGAGCGAAGGGGTCTCAACCGGCATGGGGCCTCCGTCGTAGAGAGCAGGGCAGCGGTGCAAAAGACGATCGTGCTGGGGCCGGATTGTAGCGCAGGGCCCGAAAACTCTCCTGCTTGCCGGCGTTTCCTAGTGTCGCGTTACCGGCTCGGTGCCTGCGTAAACCCGATCCTTCCCGGCCCGCTTCGCTCGGTAGAGCGCCTCGTCGGCGGCCCCGACAAGGTGCGCCAACGTCGTCGAGGTGCTCGAGACAGCGACACCGAAGCTCGCAGTGACGTGCAGGGGCTCCCCGACCACCGAGAGGATCTCTCGCTCGGCCAGCGCGACGCGGAGGCGTTCCGCCACCTGCGCAGCACCCTCGAGGTCGGTGCCCGGGAGGATCACGGCGAACTCCTCGCCGCCCCAGCGCGCGGCCGTGTCGATCTCGCGCACCGTTTCGCGGAGCGTCGCAGCCAGGTCGCGCAGGACCATGTCGCCCGTCGGATGGCCATGCCGGTCGTTGACGGCCTTGAAATTGTCCACGTCGGCGAGGATCAGCCCCACGGGCGCTCCAGTACGCTGGGCGCGCACGAGCTCCATCGCGAGCGTCTCGTCGGCCTGACGCCGGTTGGCGAGGGCCGTTAGCCCGTCCACGAGCGCCTGCCGTTCGACGATCCGGTGCAGGCGGGCGTTCTCGAGCGCGACCACTGCCTGGCCGGCCAGCGAGGCCGCGCTCATCCGCTCCTCGACGTTGAACTCGGAGCCGTGGAGGCGAAGGTGCCCGAAGCTGCGCCGGCCTGCAGTCAGCTCGAACTCGAGCTGCTCCGGGCCCGTAGCGATGTCACCCGTGGCCACGACCGACCCGTCCTCGCTGACCACGACACCGCCGTCCGCATGCGTCGCCTCGACGGCCGACTCGACGATGACGCGCCGGAGCTGGTCGGGGTCGAGCGCGGATGCGAGCGCGTCGCCGAAGCGGACGTTCGCATCGCGCAGGCGCCGGCGCTCATCCTCGAGATCCTCGAGCCGGGCTTCCAGTTGCTCCGCCATCTCGTTGAACGCGCGTCCGAGCTCGGCGAACTCGTCGCGTCCCCGCACCGGCACGCGCTCGCGCAGGCGCCCGGCGGCGATCGAGTTCGCGGCCGCCACGAGCGGGCCGAGCCCGCTGACGATCGAGCGGCCGGCGAGGTAGGCCACGAACGCGATCAGCAACAGCGATCCAACCAGGCCGAACAGGAGGCGCCCGATCACGGATCGCTTCTCGGCGGCGATGCCCGAGCTCGGCGTGAGCGCCGCGAGCTCGATTCCGGTCTCTTGCACGAGGCGCACGGCGACCGCGCGGTAGCTGCGGCCGCCGATCTCCTCCGTGGCCACGCGTCCCGGGACGAGCTCGGCCACACCGTGCACCGACGGGCTGGACGCCGCGGTGACGCGATGATCGAACCGCACCACGGCGAGCTCATCGGGCGAGGCGAGCCCCGACCGGGCGTGTAGCCGGCGCGTGAGCGCCTCCGTCAGGGGCACCGATGCGACGATCGTGACCGAGCGGTTGCCCCGGGCAACGAGACGGACGTCCGTCTCGGCGGCGAGCGGAGGAACCGGGCCGACCGTAGGCCCGTCCGGCATCTCGACGCGGAGCGAGGGCGAGGCGGGCAGTAGCTTGGCAATCGCGGCGTGGTCGCCGCGCGCAACAGCCGCCTGGAACGCCGGGTCTCGGCCCAGGCGCTCTGCGGCGCTGCCTGCCCGCCGACGCTCGTCCTCGAATGCGACCAGCGCGGCGCTGAGCCCGGCCCCGAGGCGATCGTCGGCGCTCGTGGTCACGCTCCGTTCGGCCACCTGGGTGAACCCCCAGAATGCCGCCGCGAGCGGCAGCACCGAAAGCGCCAAGAACGTGCCGACCAGCTTGAGTTTGAAGCTCCCCAGCATCTTGCCCTTCAGTTTCCCGATTCCGTGCCGATAACCCCCTTGGAAGTCTTTTCGGCAGGAGGGGGGAAGATCATGAGGCCGATCGTCACGCGCGCGCTCACGGCAGCGCTCGCAACCGCAGGGGCAGTCTGGGCAATCGTGCTGCCGACCCTGACGCTGGGCGAGGTCAGGTCACCTTCGCACGCGTTCGCGATCCCCGCGCCGGGGGGCGAGGTCGTGATCGAGGCGACCCGCCTACCCCAGCCGGTAACGGCCCAGCCCGTGCGGATCGCGGTTCGCCGGATCACCCCGCGCGCGGTCGCACCGGCACGAACCGTCGTCGTCGAGGCTCTTGCGCGCACTCAGCCGCCCGTGGCGTCGTCGCGTCCGGTGGCGCCCGCCTCCAAGCACATTGCTCAGCCCGTTGCTCAGCCTGTTGCTCAGGCTGTTGCTCAGCCGGCTCCCACGCCGGTTCCAGCGGCCGTGCCGCAGCCCCAGCGCGCTCCGGAGCCCGTCCGGACACTCGCGTCCGTCCCGGTTCCCGCCGCCGACGACGAGTCCGGGCGGCACAAGCAGCACAAGGACAAGACGCACAAGGACAAGCCCAAGCACGAGAAGGCGCGGAAGGACGACGTCGTGCCGCTCGAGGCTGCGCCCCCCGCAGCGGATCCCGTCGCCCGCGCCGAGCCGCTCGAGCCCGTTGCGGCGGAGGCCGATCAGGGCGAGCCAGGCCAGGACGAGTCCGGTGAGGACGACCAAGGCAAGGACCATGGCGACCACGGCAAAGGCCACGACAAGAAGAAGTGACCGCGGGCGGGTCGGGTTGTGCGAACATAGGCCGATGGCGCGCTTCCGCCCCACCAGCCCGATCGGGATCGCCTTCGGAGCCTTTCAGCTCTGGCGGCGGCTGCCTCCGGCACAGCGCAAGCGGGTAATGCAGACGGCCCGCACGCACGGACCCAAGGTCGCGGCGGCGATTCTCGCGAAGCGCAAGCCGCGCCACCGCTAGGCGGGCTTTTGGGCCGCGAAGCGGCCCCTTTTGGGGTCTTCGCGCGATGAGCATCCGCTTCCGCGGATGCTCATCTTGCGCTAACTAGGTTGTCCCCAGCGCCTCGCGCACGATCCGGTCCTGCTCGACCCGGTGCGCGGTCGGATACCCCTCGCTCGGGCTGGCCCGCCAGGGACGACCGACGTACTTCACCGCGACACCGTCAGGGGCGGCAGCCTCGAGCCGGTGGCGGAGCGACCGCCACGCTCCCATGTTCTGCGGCTCCTCCTGCGCCCAGATCAGCTCTTCCAGATTCGGATAGGAACTCGTGAGCGCAGCGGCCGGCTCGACCGGGAACGGATAGAGCTGCTCGATCCGTGCGACCGCCACCGACATCGCTGCCGCCCGGTCTTCGTGGCCGTCGATGTCGTAGTAGACCTTCCCGGAGCAGAGGACGAGACGTCTCACCGCCGCCCGGTCGACCTCGCGGCCCGCGCGCGGATCGTCGAGCACCGGCTCGAAGCGGCCGTCGCTGAGATCGCTGAGCGTCGAGCCGGCCTGCTTCAGGCGCAGCAGGCCCTTCGGCGTCATCACGACGAGCGGGCGGGCGGTGGCATCGAGAGCCTGCCGTCGCAGTAGGTGGAAGTGCTGAGCCGCTGTCGTGCAGTTCACGATCCGGATGTTCTCCTGGGCGGCAAGCTGCAGGAAGCGCTCGAGTTTCGCGCTCGAGTGCTCGGGGCCGTTCCCTTCGTACCCGTGCGGGAGCAGCAAGGTCAGGCGAGCGGTCTGCCCCCACTTGGAGAGCCCGGCGACGAGGAACTGGTCGACGACGATCTGGGCGCCGTTGACGAAGTCGCCGAACTGCGCCTCCCAGATCACGAGCGCATCGGGCGCCGCGACGGCGTAGCCGTACTCGAAGCCGAGGCAGGCGTACTCGGACAGCGGCGAGTTGTAGAGCTCGATCGACGCAGCTGCGTCGGGGAGGTGCTGGATCGACGCGTGGGTCTCGCCCGTGCGCTGGTCGTGGAGCATCGCGTGCCGGTGCGAGAAGGTGCCTCGCTCCGTGTCCTGGCCGGAGAGCCGGATCGGAATCCCTTCGGTGAGCAGGCTGGCGAGCGCCAACGCTTCGGCCTGCCCCCAGTCGATGCCGCCGTCGTGGAACGCGTCACGCCGGCGCTCGAGCTGCTTCAACAGCTTGGCGTTGCCCTCGAAACCTTCCGGGACCTGAAGCAGTTGCTCGTTCAGCTGCTCGAGCCGCTCTGCCTGGACGGCCGTGACCACCGCCTCGCCCGTGTCGGCGGGGATCCTCCCCTCCCTGACCGGCCGCGGCACGGCGATCGACGCCTTCAGCTGGTCGTGCGCGGAGCGCAACTCCGCCTGCACCTCGTCGAAGACCGCAGTGGCCTGTTCGGCGCTGACGACGCCTTCCTCGACGAGCTGGGCCGCGTAGAGCGCGTGCACCGTCGGGTGCCCGGCGATCTGCGCCACCATCAGCGGCTGGGTGTAGGCGGCTTCGTCCTGCTCGTTGTGGCCGAAGCGGCGGTACCCGATCAGGTCGACGACGATGTCGTGGCCGAACTCCTGCCGGTAGGCCATCGCTAGCCGAATCGCCGAGATTGCCGCTTCCGGGTCGTCCGCGTTGACATGGACGATCGGAATGTCGAAGCCCTTGGCGAGGTCGCTCGAGTAGCGCGTGGAGCGGCCCTCTGCCGGGTCTGTCGTGAAGCCGACCTGGTTGTTGGCGATCAGATGCAGCGTCCCTCCGGTCGAGTAGCCGTCGAGGTTCGACAGGTTCAGCGTCTCCGCGACGACTCCCTGGCCGGCGAAGGACGCGTCTCCGTGGATCAGAATCGGCAGCGCGACGGAGGGGTCGTGGATGCCGGCGCCGAACGAGCGATCGGTCTGCTCTGCGCGCGTCCAGCCCTCGACCACTGGGTCGACGGCCTCCAGGTGGCTCGGGTTCGGGGCGAGCGTCACGGTCACCTCGCCCGACGCGGTCGCGCGGGTGCCGGTCGCGGCGAGGTGGTACTTGACGTCGCCGGTCCCGCCCTCGTCGTTCGTGACGACCGCGTCGATCGTGCGCTCGCCCTCGAACTCGCGCAGGATCGACTCGTACGAGCGCCCGACGGTGTGGACGAGCACGTTGAGACGTCCGCGCTGCGCCCTGCCGAGCACGACCTCGTGGGCGCCCGCGGCTGCGGCGATCTCGATCGCCTCGTCGAGCATCGGCACCATCGTGTCGAGACCCTCGAGCGAGAACTGCTTCTGGCCGAGGAACGCCCGCCGGAGGTACTGCTCGAACCCTTCGGCCCGCGAGACACGGTCGAGCAGCCGCACCCGCTCCTCGACGCTCAGCGGCTGCCGGTAGCGGCCTGATTCGATCGCCTGGCGAAGCCACACGCGCTCGGCGTGGTCCGAGATGTGCTCGATCTCGTAGGCGATCGTGCCGCAATAGACGTCGCGCAACGCGGGCAGCGCTTCCCGCAGTGTCTCGCCCGGGACGTGGACGCGGAGGAGCTTCGCCGGGATACGCGCCTGGAGCTCGGGCGTGAGCGGCGGGATCAGCCGGGTCTCGTCGAGGGCGGGATCGCCGAGAGGCTCCGAACCGAGCGGGTCCAGTCGCGCCGCCAGATGTCCGTGCATCCGGTGGGCCTTGACGAGCGCCATGGCCGCGGCGACGCCGCCGAGGAGCGTCTCGTCGATCGCACCCGCGACCGCTGCGGGCGCCGGCTCTACGGCGACTGGCGCCTCCGGCGCGGGAGCCGGGGCGGCGGCGGGGAGCGGAGGGCCGTTGCCGCGGTCGAGCGTCTCGAGCAGGCGCAGTAGGCCGGGATGGGTGGCGACGAGGGCGCTGTCGCCGCTCTCGAACAGCTCGCGCCACTCGGCGGGGACGGCGTCGGGATTCTCGAGATAGTCCTCGAGCAGAAGCCGGGCGTAGCCCGAGTTCAGCCCGTCGACGTCGTGCGCGCTCACACCCTGTGTTGTACCAACGCCAGGGGCCTAGAAGAGGGGATTTTTGGTGATGACGGCAATCGTCATCCCGAGCGTCCAGCAGACCACGGCTGCGCCGACCGCCAGACCGGCGAGTCGCTTTTGCCGTTCGGACATGCGAGCGGCGACGAGTGCGAGCAGGATCGCGAAGGGAATGAGACGCACTGGCCGGTAGGCGAGCCCAACGGCGCTCGCGAAAATGGACACCGTCGCCAGCAAGCCGGCCATCGTGTCCGCTGCGGTCCAGCGGCCCGACGGCTCGGCGTGAGCGTCCGTGCTCACGTCGTCACCCGCGCCCGGGCGTAAGCGATCCGTCCAGGCCGACGAGCTCTACCGCCACCTCTCGGCGCCGGCCCACGTCGCAGGACTCGAGCGCGACGGGCCCGCCAGTCGCAGACGGGACCCGGCCCGAGCGGCGCGAGCGTGCCGGCGCCCTCGAGCGGCCGTGGCTCCGCCTTGATCGCCCACCAGACCACGGCGCAGAGATACACGACCGGGATCTTGAGGATCACGAGCATGAAAACGACCTCCCAGATCACACTGCAAGTCTAACGGGAGAGCCGAGGAGCGAGTTGGTGCGGCTCCTCAACCCTCCCACCAGACTTGAAGAGAACCACCGTCACGACCCAGCCGGCCACGATCAGCAGGACGGCCGCGAGCAACACGACGACCACTGTTCGCGCTGGGCGCTTCATCGTCGCGCGGCTCCTAGCTCGTCCGGGTGAGCCACGCGTTTCCGTACGAGTCGAACTGGGCTTCCATCCAGAGCGTGTCGTTCAAGCGATACCACCAGGGCGTGGCACACGAGAAGTCCGCCTCGTGATGGACGATCACCCAGGAATACCCAGCTCCTCCGGCGACTCTCCAGTCCCGGGCGTTGCTGCCCGAGCACACGCCGTCGACCCGCGCAGACGTGCTGCTCGACCGGTACGTGATCGAGCCGCCGTAGTAGTAACACCAGTACGTCTGGCCGGAAACCCAGCGGTGGTACGGAAAGATGCCACGGTGTGTGGCGTACTCGACGACATTGCAACTCGTGGACGCAAGCGTCGACACCGCCGCGACCGAGTCGCCGCCTGTGACGCGAGCGACCGCTGCGGACGGTGACAAGCCCTCTGCCTCCGCCGCGAGGGCAGCAACTTCCTCGACTGACGCCGACCGGGACGACACGATCCCTGCGAAGCCAGGCTGCTCGAACAATTGCCTGACCTCTTTCTCCTGGTGCGGGGCCGGGTTCCCGGGCGGCTTGGCACCTGCCGACGCGGGCGCGAGCACGACCGCGAGCGTCAACACAACGACGGCGCGCAATGGCAACGTATGCATCCTGCAACCTCCTGTTCGACGACCCTTCCGACGCTAGAGGCCGAGTCCAAACAGGTGGGTGACGGCTTTGTGCCATCCTCGTCAAGATTGCACGATGACGGTGCTCCGTCTAGATGTCCTTATCGGACTTGGGGTTAGCCTCGGCGGGCTGTGGGGAAGATGCACTCGATGAGTCGCGAGACGCTCGCACCGATTCTCGACGCCGGCGAAGAGGCAGGCTGCCTCAATCTGTCCGAGTTCAGCGCCGCAGTGCAGGATCTAGACCTCGAGGACGACGAGCTCGAGGCGCTCTACGCCGAGCTCGAGGAGCGCAGCATCAGCCTCTCCGACGACTGCGGTCGCACCACGGCGGCCGACGCCACCTACGTCAACGGAGACCTCGCGAGCGCGACGACCGATTCCCTGCAGCTCTTCCTCAACGAGGCCGGCCGCTACGCGCTCCTCACCGCGGCGGAGGAAGTGGAGCTCGCGAAGAAGATCGAGGAGGGCGACGTCGAGGCCAAGAACCGAATGATCAACTCGAACCTCCGGCTGGTCGTCTCGATCGCGAAGCGCTACCAGGGTCACGGTCTCTCGCTGCTCGACCTGATCCAGGAAGGCGTGATCGGCCTGATCCGCGCCGTCGAGAAGTTCGACTGGCGTCGCGGCTACAAGTTCTCGACCTACGCGACCTGGTGGATCCGGCAGGCGGTGCAGCGCGGGGTCGCAAACAAGTCGCGCACGATCCGGATCCCGGTCCATATCGCCGACCGCGAGCAGAAGATCGGCCGCGCCGAGCGAGATCTGGTGGTCAAGCTCGGCCGGAATCCGACGGACGAGGAGATCTGCAAGGCGGCGAAGGTGTCGCTGAAGCACCTGCGTGAGGTGCGCCAGGCCGCGCGAGCGGTGACGAGCCTCGACAAGCCGGTCGGGGACGACAGCGGCGCCTCGATGGGCGATCTCATCGGTGTCGCCGAGGGCGGAGTCGAGGAGGAGGTCGAGATCAGCCTGACCGAGGACATGCTGCACCGCGCTCTCGGCAACCTGCCTGAGCGCGAGCGAACGGTTCTGAGCCTGCGCTACGGTCTCGACCTCGAAGAGCCGCAGTCGCTCGAGGAGATCGGCCGGCGCCTCGGCATCACCCGGGAGCGCGTCCGCCAGATCGAAGCGGCGGCCCTCCAGCGTTTGGCGGTCTCGCGGGAGATCGAAGCGCTCAGAACCGCAGCGTAGAGCCGTCGACGGAGCTAACACGCTCCTCACACGCTCTCGCTAGGGTGGCTCGGTTCCCCTGTTGAAAAGGAGATTGCCCGTGAAACGAGCCCTGCAGCTCTTCGTCGTCGCAGCCTTGGGAGCGCTCTTCGCCTCCGGATTCGCAAGCGCCGCGGCCCGCATGCACGTCGGCTTCCACGACGACCCAAGCTTCCGGTACGACGAGCGTCGTAGCGAGATGCTCGACCAGGCGCGCGACGCGAACGCCACGATCGTCCGCACGCTCGTGACGTGGGCGAACGTCGCGCCGACACGGCCAGCGAATGCCGCCGACCCGTTTGACGCGGCCTACAAGTTCAACGACCTCGACGAGCTCGTGCGGAACACGCAGGAGCGCGACCTGGAGGTCCTGATCACGATCTGGGGCACTCCGAAGTGGGCGAACGGCGGCAAGACGCCCAATTTCATGCCGACGAAGCTGAGCGACCTGACCGCGTTCTCGCGCGCCGTCGCCAGCCGCTACTCGGGGCGCTATGCGGGCTATCCGTTCGTGCGCTTCTTCTCGGTCTGGAACGAGTCGAACCTGCAGCTCTTCCTCGCGCCCCAGTTCGATGCAAGGGGGAAGTCCGTGGCGCCGCGGAACTACGCCAAGCTCGCGGCGGCTGCTTACTCGGGGATCAAGGCCGGCAACCCGCTGGCCAAGGTTGCGGTCGGAGAAACGTCGTCGGCCGGACGCGACAAGCCGCTCGCCGGCAAGTCGGAGACACATTCGCCGGGCCGCTTCGCGCAGCTCGTCGCGGCCGCCAACCCACGGCTGAAGTTCGACGCCTGGGCGCAGCATCCGTACCCGGTGCCGGCCAACCAGAAGCCGAACCAGAAGGTGAAGTGGCCGAACGTGACGCTCGCGTCGTTCCCGCGCTTCGAGAAGTCGCTCGACACCTGGTTCAAGCGGAAGAACACACGGATCTGGATCACCGAGTACGGACACGAAGTGAAGTCGGACGGCGAGCCGAAGGGCGTCTCGCGGGCGCAGCAGGCCGCGTACGCCGCACAGGCGCTTGCGCTCGCCAGGCTGGACCCGCGGACGGACATGTTCATCTGGTTCGTCTTCCGTGACCACGCGACGAGCGAGTGGCAGAGCGGTCTCCGCACGACGAGCGGCGCCGCCAAGCCCTCACTCGCGAAGTTCACCGCGGCTGCGCGCCTCGTCGACGCCCGCAACGCGCTGGTGACCGTCAAGGGGGGTGTCGCGAACCCGAGCGTGTCGGTGATGCTCCGCGCCTATGCAGCGGGCACGAAGCCTGGCGAGCTCGTCGGCTTCAACGTCAAGGTGCGCGACAAGGGCAAGCTCGTCGCCGGGAGCCAGCCGACCGCACCGTTCGGCCGGGACGCCTCGGCCCGCGTGCCCCTGTCAGGCTTCCGGCCGGTGAAGGGGAAGAGCTACACGGTCGAGATTGAGGCGAACGTCTTCAGCGGCGGCGGCGTGAAGCTGACGCGCACGCTGACCCTGGTCGCGACCTAGCTCCGCGAAAGTAGCCGGTGCGCTCGGGCTCGCGCCGGAGCGCACCGGCAGCCACTAGCGGACGTCGCTCACCGCTCCGCCTCGGTCGTCGACACCTGTCATGTAAGTGAAGACGCCGAGGTCGGCGGAAACCCCATACCCCCGATCGAGGGAACGTTGCAAGCCCTACGATCCGGCCATGGCCGCGACGATCAGGGTCGGCACCTGCTCCTGGGCGGACGAGACGCTGACGAAGGTCTGGTATCCGCCGGGCGTCCGCTCGGGCGAAGCGCGGATCAGGCACTACGCAGAGCGCTTCGACACCGTCGAGGCGAACTCGACGTACTACCGGCTACCGGATGCGGAGCTCGTTGGAAACTGGGCGGAGCGGACGCCAGACGGCTTCACGATGCACGTCAAGGCGTTCGGGCTGATGACCCGGCACCCCGTCAAGCTCGAATCGCTGCCCGAGGACCTGCGGGACGTGATGCCCGTCGACGAACGCGGCCGTGTCGACCGGCCGCCGCGCGAGCTGCGCGCCGAGGTCTTCCGGCGCTTCGCACGCGCGGTGGAACCGCTGCGGGAGCGAGGCAAGCTCGGCGGGATCCTGCTTCAGTTCCCGTCCTACGTCGTCTACAAGCCGGCCTCGCTCGACTACATCGAGTGGGCTGCGGCGCAGCTCCCCGGGGACGAGATCCTCGTCGAGTTCCGCCACCGCAGCTGGCTCGACGACGAGCACCGCGCACAGACGCTCTCGTTCCTCGAGTCGCGGGGACTCACCTACGTGATCGTCGACGCGCCGAAGACCGAGGCGATGAATCTCGTGCCGACGGTGGTGGCGCGCACGAGCGAGACGGCGTACGTCCGCTTCCACGGCCGCAACGCAGCGACCTGGAACAAGCGGACCGGCAGCGCGGCCGATCGCTTCGACTACCTCTACTCGGAGCAGGAGCTCGAGGAGTGGGTCGGGCCGCTGCGAGAGCTCGCAGGCGAGAGCGATTCGGTGTACGCCATGTTCAACAACAACGGCCGCTCTGAGATCCCGGCGACGGGGCTCGAAGGGCTGGAACCGGAGCAGATCGCAGGCGATCCCTCGAAGGGCGAGCTCGCGCAGGCCCCGGCGAACGCCTTGATGCTGCGGAACGCGCTACAGAAAGCAGGCGTGCCGGTCTCGTGAGGCGCTTGCTACGAGCGGTGAAGCTACTGGCGCGCGATGGCCGGATCCCGCGGCCGCTTCGCGGTCTGGTGGCTTTCGGCCTGCTCCCGATTCCCGGACCGGTCGACGAGCTCGTGCTGCTCGTCGCCGGGGTCGTCCTGTGGCTCTTCTACCGCCGGACGCTGAAGGAGGCCTGGTCCGCTAGCGGAGCTTGACGAGCGTCTTGCCGCGGTTTTCGCCGCGGAGCATGCCCATGAAGGCCGCAGGCGCGTTCTCGAGGCCCTCGGTCACGTCCTCGCGGTAGCGGAGCTTGCCGTCGGCGAGCCAGCCGCCGAGGCGCTGCAGGCCCTCAGGGAAGCGGTGCACGTAGTCGCTGACGAGGAAGCCCTCGAGCCGGGCGCGAAAGACGATCAGGAAGCCGAGGCTGCGCGGCACGAGCTCCGGCTCGGTCAGGTTGTACTGGGAGATCTGCCCGCAGATCGGGACCCGCGCGTTCAGCGCGAGGCGACGGAAGACCGTCTCGGAGATCGCACCGCCGACGTTGTCGAAGTAGATGTCGACGCCGTTCGGACACGCCTCTTTCAGGCGGGCATTGACGTCGTCCTGCTTGTAGTCGATCCCGACGTCGTAGCCGTAGAGCTCGGTCAGGTCGGCGACCTTCTCGGCCGAGCCGGCGAGCCCGACCACCGGGCCGCAGCCGGCGATCTTCGCGAGCTGGCCGACCACCTGGCCGACCGCGCCCGACGCTGCCGAGACGACGACGGCGTCGCCCGGCTTCGGCTCCCCCACGTCGTAGAGGCCGAAGTAGGCGGTCAGGCCGGTCGCGCCGAGGACATGCAGCGCGGTCTGCGGCGGCGCGAGCGCGGGATCGACCTTCCGCAGCGTGCCGCCCCGAGCGACGGCGTAGTCCTGCCAGCCGAGCTGGCCGACGACGGTATCTCCCGGTGCGAAGCGGGGATCGTTGCTCTCGACAACCTCGCCCGCGGCCTGCCCGGTCATCGGCTCCCCGATCTCGGTGGGCTTCGCGTACGACCGCGCCTCGCTCATCCGTCCGCGCATGTACGGATCGAGCGAGAGCCACTGCGAGTGGACGAGCACCTCCCCCGGTCCCGGCTTCGGGATCTCGGACTCGACGAGCGCGAAGTCGGAGTCCTTCGGGAAGCCCTCGGGGCGTGCCGCAAGCGTGATCTGCCGGTTCACGAACAGAGTCTCTCACGTCGCATGAATGCGCCCGACCACGACCAAGCAGCTTTTAGCGATGTGAGCGCGTCAGGCGGTCTCAGTCGCCGATGTGTGTCGGTTGAAGCGCAGGCACGCAGCGAGTAGCCTCGCTCGGAAGACGCCCTGCATGCGAGCAACGGAAGGCGAGGTGGCAATGGCGACGTACCGGATCCCGTACGAATCGCTCGATCCGCTCACGATCGGAGCGTCCGGGGACGACAGCAAGCTGAACCGGGACGAACTCGAGCTCGAGATCCCGGATGCGAACGTCCTGGCGGCGATCTACCCGGACGAGCCCGAACCCGTCGCAGACGCCACTGAGGCGGCCCGGGAGGCGCTCGAGTCGCCGGTCACCGGGCCACGCTTCTCGGAGCTCCTCGCCGGGAAGCAGCGGCTTGCGATCGTGATCGACAACCAGTTCCGGCCGACGCCGCAGTCGAAGCTGCTCCCGCCGGTCTTCGACGCCGTCGAGGCCGCCGGCGTCGAAGCTGTGGTCGTCTGCGCGAACGGCAAGGTCTTTCCCATGTCCGAGTCGGACATCGAGCAGAAGATCGGACGCGAGAACCTCGCCCGCATGGAGCGCATGGGAATCGAGTTCTTCCAGAACGAGCCGCGCAACGCAGAGATGTACGAGTACGTCGGCGTCTCCTCCCGCGGGACGCCCGTCTGGTTGCACAAGGAGGTTGCGCGCTGCGACGTCAAGCTGACGGTCGGGCAGGCGCAGTCGAACCACTGGGGCGCCGGCGGCGGCGGGAAGCTGATCCTGCCGGGCGTTGTCGCCGACGAGACGATCGAGTCGAATCACTGTGCGTTCGTCCCCTCGCCGCAGACGCACTACGGCGCCTATGCAGGGCCGATGCGCTCCGACATCGACGAGGTGGCGACGATGTGCGGCCTCGACGTGACCATGAACGTGATCCTCGACACGCGTGGGCGCGTGCTCGAAGCCGTCTACGGCTCGCATCCGCTGGCGCACCGCCGGGCGATCGAGCGCTTCAACGAGCTGTACACCTACGAGCGTCCGGACACGCAGGCAGATATCGCGATCTGCGGCGTCTTCGCTCCGACCGACCACCTCTTCTTCCACACCGGCTGGGGCTGCATGTCCGCCGACTTCGTGCTCCGCGACGGCGGCACGATCATCTACACGAGTCCCTCCCCAGGCGTGTCGACCGCGATCGGCGATTTCCCGGGCCTCGCGCTGATGGACCTGATGAAGCCGTACATGCCGCCCACCCAGGAGAACTATCAACGCGTGCTGAAGGACATCCACGCGCGAGAGATCCAGATGTGGGCCGGCTGCATCTGGGTGCCGATCTACGAGGTGATGACCCGCAAGCACCTGAAGCTCGTCACTCTCGAGGAGAACCTAGAAATGGCGGCCGACATCGGCATGGACGCGACGACGTCGCTCGACGAGGCGTTCGCGGAGGCGATGGAGCGGCACGGGCCCGACGCCAAGGTGATCGTCCTGCCGTACGCCCGCTACCAGCTGCCCAGCAACATCGTGCGCATGGACGCGGAAGCGCTTCGCTTCCCGCAGGAGGTGCACGCGCACTGACCCAGTCCTCGATCCGCGGCATCGGCGCGGCCCGGGGCGCCGATGCCACCGCTTTGCCGCCGGACGACATCAGGGGCTCGACAACGATCGTCGAGCTGCTCCGGATGTTCCCCGACGGCGAAGCAGCCAGGCTGCTGGGGACGCTGGCGATGCCCTGCGCCCATTGCGGTGGTGCATTCCACGAGCCGCTCACCCTGGCCGCCAAGCGACACAAGCGCGATCCGCGGGCAGTGCTCGGAGCATTCCGCGCCCTCGCGACGGGCGGGCCGACCTCCGAACAGATCGACGCCGCCCGGCGCCGCGCCGCGTGATCCGGTTCGTCGCCGTCGGCGACCTGATGGTCGATGTTACCGCCTCGGGGAAGGGTCATTCGGCCCGGATCGCCATCGTGCCGGGCGGCTCCGCGCTGAATGCCGCCACCTGGGCGGCGGAGCTCGGAGCCGACGCCACGGTCGTCGGGCGCGTCGGCGACGACGCCGCCGGCCGGTTCTTGCTCTCAGAGCTTGCGCTGCGCGGCGTCCGCGCGGAGGTGTCCGTCGATTCCGAGGCTGCCACCGGCACCGTGCTCGTCGTCGACGGCGAGATCCGCGCCGACCGGGGTGCCAACGCGCGCCTCGCACCCGAGTACCTGCCTGATCTCGAGGCGGACGCGGTCCTCGTCTCGGGCCACCTGCCGCCGGCGACAGTGGAGGCGGCGCTCGCCCAGGCGGGCGCACCCTGGATCGCGCTCGACGCCGCCCGCCTGACCTCGATCCCGCAACACGCGTCCGTCGTGCTCGCGAACGAGGACGCCGCTCGGCGGCTGACAGGCGAGCCTGCCGAAGCAGCGGCACGCGTGCTTGCGCGCGGCCGTCGCCTGGCGTGCGTCACCCTCGGTGCGCGCGGTGCAGTCGCGGTCGGGGAGGGACACGTCGAGCGCGCGGCTCCGCCGACGAACGCGCCGGAGGACTCCTTTGGCGCCGGCGACGCCTTCGCCGCCGGCCTGCTCGTCGCGCTTGCTCGGGGGGACGAGCTCAACGACGCTCTCGCCGCAGCTTGCCGCTGTGGCGCACTCGCGGCCGCGGGGCACATGCGCTCGTCTGACCTTGTTAGATAACCCCATGGGTGTCACGCGAGAGCGCACTTCCTGGGTCGGGCAGCCCGTGGCCCGGTTCGAGGACGAGGCATTGCTCCGCGGCGAGGGCCGCTACATGGACGATATCGACCCAGTGCCGCACGCAGGCCATGCCGCCATCCTGCGCTCACCGTTCGCCCACGCGCGCGTCAACGCACTCGATCCCGCCCGGGCACTCGCGCTCCCGGGCGTGATCGGGGTGCTCACGGGCGCCGACGTAGCTCGTCTGTCGCGCCCGTTCGCAGTCGGCGTTCCCGACGCACCGCCCTACCTGGCCGCCGCCCACGAAATTGCGCGTTACGCCGGCGAGCCGCTCGCGGTCGTTGTCGCGCGTGACCGCTACATCGCGGAGGACGCGCTCGAGTTGATCGAGCTGCACCTGGATCCACTCGACGCCATCGCCGACCCGGATGCCGGCGAGGTCGTCTCGGACCGCTCGTTCAGCTACGGGGACGTCGAGACTGCCTTCACCCGCGCCGATCTCGTCGTCTCCGAGCGGTTCCGGACGCCGCGCTGGTCATGCAATCCGGTCGAGACCTGCGGCGTCGTCGCCGACTGGAACCGAGCCGCGGGAACGCTCACGGCCTGGGCCAACTTCCAGGGGCCGTTCACCCTGCACTCGGTGGCGGCGGGCGCCCTCGGCCTACCGGGATCGGGCCTGCGCCTGATCACCCCGCCCGACTCAGGCGGCAGCTTCGGCGTCAAGGCGGCCGTCTACACGTACATCGTCCTGCTCGGTCTCGCGTCGCGCCACCTCGGCGTCCCGGTCCGCTGGACCGAAGACCGGATCGAGCACCTCACCGCCGGCTCGCACGCGACGGAGCGGAGGACGGGGCTCGAGGCGGCGTTTGCCCGGGACGGCGAACTGCTCGCGCTCCGCTACGACGCGGTCGAGGACGTGGGCGCGTACCTCCGCGCGCCTGAACCGGCGACGCTCTACCGGATGCACGGCTCGCTGTCGGGGGCCTATCGCGTTCCTGCCGTCGCCGCGCGGAACCGCGTCGTGCTCACGAACCGCTGTCCGACGGGGCTGAATCGCGGCTTCGGGGGCCCACAGCTCTACTTCGCGCTCGAGCGGACGATGACGATCGCCGCGCAGCGGCTCGGCCTCGATCCGGCCGACCTGCGCCGGCGGAACCTGATCGGCGCGGACGAGTTCCCCTACCGCACCCCATCGGGCGGCCTCTACGACTCAGGCGACTACGGGGCCTGCCTCGACGACGCACTCGAGCTCGCCCGTTACGACGAGTGGCGGATCGAGCAGGCGGAGGCACGCGCCCAGGGACGCCGGATCGGGATCGGTCTCGCCTGCGTCGTCGAGCCGTCGATCTCGAACATGGGCTACATCACGCTCGCACAGACCGCGGAGGAGCGCACGGGGGCGCTACCGAAATCGGGTAACGCGGAGGGCGCGACGGTGAGCATCTCGCCGATCGGGGGCGTCACGGTCCGGGTCGGTACGACGCCACAGGGGCAGGGTCACCGGACAGTCTGCGCGCAGGTGACGGCCGACGCACTCGGGCTGCGGCCCGAAGACGTGGACGTCGTGACAGAGCTCGACACGTCGACGAGCGCCTGGACGGTGGCTTCCGGCAACTACTCCTCGCGCTTCTCGGGCGTCGGGGCGGGCGCGGTGCACCTGGCAGCTCTGAAGATCGCCGCCAAGCTGGGGACGATCGCTGCGGCCGAGCTCGGCTGTGACCCGGAGGACGTCGACCTGCGCGACGGCAAGGCGTGGCACGGCGACGGGTCGGTCAGCCTGCGCCGGCTTGCCGGTATCGCCCACTGGCACCCGGAGTCGCTGCCGGCTGGGCTCGAGCCGGGTCTCTACGAGACAGCGTTTTTCGGCGCCCCGAACCTGGCGGCCCCGGATGCGGAAGACCGCGTCGCGTCGTCGGCCGCGCACGGCTTCGTCGTCGACGTCGCCGTCGTCGAGGTCGACGGCGAGACGGGCGCAGTCGAGGTACTCGACTACACGACGGTCGGCGACGCGGGCCGGCTCCTGAATCCGCTCCTCGCCGAGGGTCAGATCCGCGGCGGCTTCGCCCACGGCGCCGGCGCGGCGCTCTTCGAGCACATCGTCTACGACGAGGACGGCAACCTGCTCACGGGAACGTTCATGGACTACGTCTGCCCGACCGCGCCCGACCTGCCGCGGCTCCGGATCGGCCACCGCGAGACGCCGTCGCCGTTCACACCGCTCGGCGCGAAGGGGCTCGGCGAGGGAACGACGATGAGCACACCGGTCGCGATCGCGAACGCGGTCGCCGACGCCATCGGACGCGACGACGTCGAAGTGCCACTGACCCCTGGCCGCGTCTGGGAGCTTCTCCCCTGAAGCCGCCCCCGTTCGAGTACGTCCGAGCGACGACCGTCGAGGAGGCGCTCGCCGCACTCGCCGAGGGCGGGCCGGACGCCAAGCTGCTCGCAGGCGGCCAGAGCCTGGTCCCGCTGCTCAACCTCCGCCTGGCCCGTCCGTCCGTCCTCGTCGACCTGAACGGGATCTCGGGCCTCGACACGATCCGGCCGGAGAACGGCAGCGTCCGCATCGGCGCGCTGGCCCGCCAGGCGGCGCTCGACTCGCGGCTCGTCCACGACCGCCTGCCGCTTGTGGCGGACGCGCTCCCGTACGTCGGCCACTTCGTGACCCGCAACCGCGGCACGGTCGGCGGCTCGATCGTCCACGCGGATCCCGCTGCGGAGCTGCCGCTCGTGCTGACGGTCTTGGGTGGATCCGTCGTCGCGGCGTCCGCGAGGGGGCAGCGAACGATCGCGGCCGAGGAGCTCTTCGTCTCGCACTTCTTCACGACACTCGAGCCGGACGAGCTCGTCGTCGACACGATCTGGCCGGCCGCGCCCCCTGGATCGGGCTACGCCTTCGAGGAGCTGGCGCAGCGGCGGGGCGACTACGGCCTCTGTCTCGCAGCCTGTGCGCTCACCGTTCGGGACGGGCGCATCGAGCAAGGCCGGGTCGCGCTCGGCTCGGTCGCGGATCGCCCGCTCGTCGTCGAAGTCGGGCTCGAAGGCCGCGCCATCGACGCCGAGACGGCCCGCGAGACGGGCGAGCTCGCGGCTGCGGCGGTCGATCCGCCCGGGAACCTCCACGCCTCGCCCGCGTACCTGAAGCAGCTGACGCGCGTGCTCGTGGAGCGGGCGGTCGGCCGTGCCTGGCGGAACGCCCTGGAGGCGCCGTGATCCCCGTGGCGGTCGAGGTCAACGGCCGGCTCCGCCGCGAGCAGGTGGAGCCGCGGCTGCTGCTCTCGGACTTCCTGCGCCATCAGCTGGGGCTGCGGGGAACGCACGTCGGTTGCGAGCACGGCGTCTGCGGCGCCTGCACTGTGCGGGTCGACGGCGCGGCCGTTCGCTCCTGTCTGATGCTCGCGGCCCAGGTGGACGGTGCGAGCGTCGAGACGGTCGAGAATCTCGCGGGAGACGGTGAGTTGACGCCGTTGCAGGCGGCCTTCCGAGAGCACCACGCGCTCCAGTGCGGCTTCTGCACCTCAGGGATCCTGATGGCGGCGAGCGACCTGCTCGAGCGCGGGCGGCCGAGCCGCGACGAGGTCGAGGACCTGCTTTCGGGCCACCTCTGCCGCTGCACCGGCTACGAGCCGATCGTGGACGCGATCCTCCAGGCGGTCGAGCAGTGAACCTTGCACAGTCCCTGCTCGCAGCCTGCGAGCGCCATCCCGAGCTGGAGGCGTTTCCCGGGCTTACCTACGGCGAGCTGCTCCCCCGCGTGCGCAGAATCGCCGGCGGGCTCGAGCTCGACCAGGGCGAGCGCGTCGCCGCCGTCCTCGACAACCGGCTCGACACCGTGGTCCTCTACTGGGCGGCGCAGTGGGCCGGCACGGTCTTCGTCCCGCTCTCCTGGCGGCTCGCGGTGGCGGAGCTCGACTATTGCCTCGACGACTGTGGCGCGCGCGTCGTGATCCGCGACGGCGACGGGCTGCCCGACGGCCGAGAGCATCCGGGGGCGCTCGACCGGGACGAAAGCGAGACCTCCCTCATGCTCTACACCTCCGGCACGACAGGCCGCCCCAAGGGCGTGCCGCGGTCACACCGCGCCGACCGCGCCGGCGCCTGGTCGCAGGCGCTCCAGCACGGCTACGGCTGGGGTGATCGCACGCTCGGGGTGATGCCGCTCTACCACACGATGGGGATCCACTCCCTCCTCGCGATGCACCTCGTCGGCGGCTGCTTCGTCCCGCAGGCGCGCTGGGACGCCGGCGAAGCGCTCGCACTGATCGAGGACCAGCGGCTGACCTCGCTCTACCTCGCACCGACCCTCTTCCACGACCTTGTCCACCACCCCGACCTTGCGCATCACGACCTCGCTTCCGTACGCGCGCTCGGATACGCAGGCGCCGCAATGTCGTCGAGCCTCGTGCAGCGCTGCGCCGACGTCTTTCGGCCGGAGGTCTTCGTCAACCACTACGGCTCGACCGAGGTGTACACCTTCACGATCGGGCGGGATCAGCGAGCGAAGCCGGGCTGCGCCGGCAGACCCGCCGTCAATACGAGGCTGCGCCTCACCGGCGACGGTGAAGTCACGGTTCACCTCAGCTCGGACGAGGCCTTCGGCGGCTACTGGCACCGTCCGGACGCCGACGAGAGCGCGATTCGGGACGGCTGGTACCACACCGGCGACATCGGCCGGGTCGACGAGGACGGCGACCTCTGGATCCAGGGTCGGGTCGACGACATGATCGTCTCGGGCGGCGAGAACATCCATCCGCTCGAAGTCGAGGACGTGCTCGCCGGCCATCCCGATGTGCGCGAGGTGGCCGTCGTCGGCGCACTGGACGACCGCCTCGGGCATCGCGTCGTCGCCGTCGTCGTCGGCAGCGCGACCGAGGAGGAGCTCGACGCCCACTGCCTCGACTCCTCGCTTGCCCGCTTCAAGCGCCCGCGCGAGTACCGCTTCGTCGAGTCGCTGCCCAAGAGCCCAGCGGGGAAGATTCTGCGCCGGCTGCTTCGTGACCAGGAGGTGAAAGCGTGACCGACACACACGGTTTGCTGCTCGGCCGTGACGAGGACAACGGCGTTGCGACGATCACGCTGAGCGCTCCGGAAAAGCTGAACCGCGTCACGATGGCCGCGCGGGACCGGCTGCGCGAGCTCTTCGAAGAGCTCGGCCGGGACGAAAGCGTGCGCGCGATCATCCTCCGGGGCGAGGGCCCCGCGTTCACCGCTGGCGGCGACATTCAGGGTTTCCTGGACGCTTCGCCGGAGGAGGTTTCGCGGCTTGCCTGGAACGTGGCGGCACCCGAGCGGTGCCCGAAGCCCGTAATCGCGCTGCTGCACGGCTACGCGTTCGGAGTCGGCTTCGAGCTCGCGCTCGCCTGCGATTTTCGGATCGCCGAGAAGGGAACCGAGCTTGCCTTGCCCGAGCTCAACCTCGGCATGATCCCAGGCAGTGGCGGCACCCAGCGGCTGGCGCGGCTCGTCGGGCTCGGACGCGCGAAGGACATCATCATGCGCCGCCGGCGGGTCGGCACGGACGAGGCGCTCGCGCTCGGGCTCGTGACCGAGGTCGTGCCGGAGGGCGGGCTCGACGCCGCCGCGGCCCGGCTCGTCGCCGAGCTGGCAACCACCTCCCCGCTCGCGCTCGCCATGGCGAAGCGCGTACTGAACCACGCCTACGACGCGCCGCTCGCAGTCGGCCTCGAGCTCGAAGGTCTCGCCTACGGCCTGCTCCGCACGACCGACGACTTCCGCGAAGGCGTCGAGGCGTTCTTCGAGAAGCGCCCGCCGAAGTTCAAGGGCCACTGAGCAGCGGCAGCCTCTCGAAGGGGCTCGACGAGGCGCAGGGCGCGACGGTCGATCCGCTGGCAGGGATCGGCACCGACTTGGGCACGCTGGGGCTCAACTTGCCAAAAGCTTGCCAAGCGCGCTGCGAGCCACCACGGCGGTCAGGCCGAGCGAGAGCCACTGCGAGCGGACGAGCACCTCCCCGGCTCCGGGCTTCGGGATCTCGCTCTCGACAAGCGCGAAGTCCGAGCACATTTCGCACTCTCTTCAGCCGCGCGTAAGCCCCTCGCAAGATGGCGCTCGTACAACTCGGGGCTCACCTACCGAAGGAGTTCTCGATGAAGTTGACATTCTCGCTCTTCGCCATCGCGGCCGTCGCCGCGTTCGCTGCGGGCGCAGCGAGCCCGATGGAACCCACGCCACAGCTGCTGCTCAAGAGCGCGATCTCGCTCGACGTCAAGGCCGGCACCGTCACGTTGCCGCTCTTCAAGGGCCGCAGCGCCACCGGCAAGGACGTCTGGTACGTCGTCACCGAATCGTCGAACCAGGCGGATGCGCGACGGCGCGGCGTCACGTGGACGCCGAAGCTGAAGAACGCGCTCGGCACGAAGGCCGTCCAGAAGGCATCGGTCCGGGGCGGCGCGCTCGTCTTCTCCGGTACCGTCGACTTCAGCCCGAAGACGGTCGTCGTCCCCGGCGACGAGGGCTTTCCGCCGAAGAGCGTCGCAGCCGGGGCAATCGGCGACGCCGGCTACAGCCCGCTCGTGACCACGGGCAACGGCATCGTCCTCAATGCGACCCACGTCGCAAACCCGACGGGCAGGAGCGATTCCGTCACCGCGCTCAACACGGCGAAACGGCGCGTCGCCCTGAAGCTCCTCTCGGGCTTCTTCGCCAGCAAGACCGTTCACTACCTGCGTACGGACGCGTCCGTCGACGTCGTCGCCGCAATCGAGGGCAGCACGCTTGCAAAGAACCTCGACGCGGCACCCGGCGCCGGCTCGAACTCGGCGCGCTCGTCCCGCTCGGCGATCGTCCCGATCGTAAACGGCCCGCGCGGCACGTCCAACCCGCAGCGCCAGGGCCTTCAGTCGGCTGTGCTCGGCGAGGGCAGTCCGCTCAACATCACGCAGTCGCTCCCCGGAGCGGCCGACTACAGCCCGATCTGGGACGTGCACCCGGCGGTCTGGAGCGCGTCGGCGACGCCGAAGCGGCTGACCTCGGCGGCGCAGGTCGCGGCCGAGGTGAAAGCCGGCCGGCTTACGAGCGGCGGCGCGGGCCCGGCGAATGCGAGCCTGGGCGGCCTCAAGGCGGCGCCGTTCATCTCCAACTGCCCGACGATCGCGATCGGCTGAGCAATTTCAGCCCCTCGTAAGGAGATAGCGGCCACAATGAGCGGCATGGCGACGGTCCTGGTGGTCGACGACGAGCAGATTGTGCGCGAGGTCGTGGTCAAGTACCTCGAGCGCGAGGGGCACACGACGCTCGAAGCGGGCGACGGCGACGACGCGCGAGCGCTGCTCGAGCGCAGCCAGCCGGACCTCGTCGTGCTCGACGTGATGCTGCCGGGCACCGACGGCCTCGAGCTCTGCCGCTGGATCAGATCGCGCTCCGAGCTTCCGGTCATCCTCCTCACCGCCCGCGGTGAGGAGGCCGACCGGATCGTCGGTCTCGAGCTCGGCGCCGACGACTACGTGACCAAGCCGTTCTCGCCGCGCGAGCTCGCCGCTCGCGTGCGGACGGTGCTCCGGCGCACCGCGGTCACGGCCGAGACGAGCGCCCGCCTCGCCTTCGACGGGCTCGTCCTCGACGCCGGCACCCGCGAGGTGCTTCGGAACGACGAGGAGCTGAAGCTGACGGCGACGGAGTTCAACCTGCTCTGGTTCCTCGCGAGCCATCCGCGCAAGGTCTTCTCCCGCGACCAGCTGATGAGCCGCGTCTGGGGCTACGAGTCCGCGGTCGACACTGGCACGGTGACCGTCCACGTGCGGCGTTTACGGGAAAAGATCGAAGAACGCCCCTCCCACCCTCGCTTCCTGCAGACGGTCTGGGGCGTCGGCTACCGGTTCGCCGGATGATCGGCTTCCCGATTCTCGTCGCGATCGCCACGCTCAGTGTGGGTATCCTCGCCGCGCTCGCGTTGCGCAGGCTCCCGACCCTTCGCCTCCAGCTCGCGGCCTTCGGCCTGCTCGCCGCCGGCCTGCCGTTCAGCGCGGTTCTTCTCTCCGGCCTCGTCATGCTCGAGCCCGACTACCACTTTCCCGTCGTCGCGATCGGCGTCGGCTCGGGACTGTCGGCCCTCGCCGCAGCGCTCGTCCTCGGCCAGTCCTTCCTGCGCGCGACCGAGCGCTTGCGCGCCGCCTCGACGACGTTCGCGAGCGGCGACCTCACCGCGCGAGCCTCGACGACAGGTCCTGCGGAGCTCGCGGACGTGGCGGCGTCGTTCAACAACATGGCAGGCCACATCGAGCAGCTCTTCGACGCGCGGCGCGAGCTCGTGGCGTGGGCGAGCCACGACCTGCGCACGCCGCTCGCGAACATGCAGGCGATGCTCGAGGCGATCGAGGACGGCCTCGCAGCGCCGGAGGAGTACGTTCCCGTCATGCGCGGGCAGGTGGAGGCGCTCGCCGTGCTCGTGGACGATCTCTTCGAGCTCGCGCGGATCGACAGCGGCGCCTTGACCCTGGAGCTGCGCGACGCCAAGCTCGGCGGGCTCGTGCACTCGTGCCTGCGCGGGGTCGAGGCGGAGGCTCGCGCCCGTCACGTGTCGCTCGAGGCACGGGTCGCGGAGTCGGTCACCGCCCGCTGCGCGCCGGAAAAGATCGAGCGTGTGTTGCTGAACCTGCTCGTCAACGCGCTCCGTCACACCCCGTCGGACGGCTCGGTCGCGGTGCTCGTCGAAGAGGGAGCGGACGAGGTGCGCGTGACGGTCGAGGACACCGGCGAGGGATTGTCGTCGGAGTCGCTGCGGCGGATGTTCGAGCGCTTCTGGCGTGGCGATCCCGCGCGCTCGGCACGCGGCGCCGGCCTCGGGCTCGCGATCGCGCGCGGGCTCGTCGAGGCCCACGGCGGCCGGATCTGGGCGGAGAACCGGCCGGGCGGCGGCGCCCGCATCTCCTTCACCCTGCCGTCGGCCTGACGTGAGCCGCGCTCTCCTCGCGCCGGTCTCGGCGGCGATCGTCCTCGCCGGCCTCTGGTTGACCGGAGGCGTGATCAGCGACGACTTCCGTGTCTCGATGGGACTGACGGCGGTCTGGTTCGGCCTCGTCTCGGTGGCCGCTCTCGTCGTCTGGCGGCGAGCGCCGCGCCTGAGACTTCCGGTCACCGCGGTCGCGCTGGCGACGATCGTGGTCGTCGGCGGCTATCTCGCGCTGACGACGCTCCAGGACAAGACGGTCGACGAGGCGATCGCGGCCGGCACCGCGGAGCTCGTAGGCTCCTTCGAGCCGCAGGCGCACACGACGATCGGAACGGCGAGGGTGATCGAGCAGCCCGACGGCTCGCGCGTCCTCGCGCTCGTCGACTTCCGGACGGATGCGGGCCCCGACCTCTTCGTCTACGTCGCGCCTCGTGCCACCGAGGGAGACGACGTCGACGGAGCCACACGGCTCGGCGCGCTCAAGGGCAACGTCGGCAACCAGCAGTACGCGCTGCCGTCGGAGCTCGAGCTGGGAGACGCGGCGACGGTCGTCGTCTGGTGCCGCACCTTCACGGTCTCGTTCGGCTCAGCGGTACTTCGCCGATGAGCCCCCAGCACGACCCACGCAGCTTCAGCGGTCTTAGCGCGTCGCAAATCTGCTCTTGCAGATTTGCGACTTGCGCAGCAGAACAGTGGAGCCAGCCGGGCTCGAACCGGCGACCTTCTGGCTGCCAGCCAGACGCTCTCCCAGCTGAGCTATGGCCCCTGGGTCTCGCGGATTGTAGCTAGGCCGTCGCCGCTTCGACGTCAACGGCGGGGACGTCGCCCCAGAGGTCTTCCAGCCGGTAGAACTGGCGCGTTTCGGGCGTGAAGACGTGCAGGACGACGTCGAGGTAGTCGGCGATGATCCACTCCGCCTCCTTCGTTCCGTCGACGGCACGCGGCAGCATCCGGCTCTCTTGCTTGAGCTGGCCGTGCACCTCGTCGTAGATCGCCTTCGTCTGGCGCGCGTTGCGGCCGGTCGCGATGACGAAGAAGTCCGTGTAGACGCACACGGGTCTCATGTCGAGGATGACGACGTCTTCAGCCAGCTTCTCGTTGGCGAGAGCGGCGATCCGTCTTGCTTGTTCGAGGGAGCTCAGACCCCCATTGTAGCTCGCAACACCGGTCATCAGGCGCCCCGGTAGAGATCGCGGTCGGCGATGTATGCGGCCACCGCGGGCACGACGAGACCGTCGATCGACTGGCCGCCGCGCACCCGCTCGCGAATCTCGGTCGACGAGACCGCCTGCGGCTCCAGCTCGAAGATCTCGATCCGGCCCGAGTCCGACTCCGGCTCCCAGCCGGGCCGGGCCGCGACCCCGAGACGCGCCAGCTCTAGCACCCGCGCGGGCTCCTTCCAGGTGGGGAAGGCGGCGAGCTCGTCGCCGCCGATCAGGAAGACCGGGTCGTGGTAGCGCTTCGCCTCGAGCGCGTCGACCGTGTAGCGGTGCTGCTCGAGCTCGACGATGGCATCGAAGCCGGCGAACGCGAGGCGGGCCATCGCCAGCCGATCGTCGGCTGCTGCCTCCGACGACTTGTGTGCGGCGTCGGCGACGACGGTCACGTTCAGCTCGGCGAGCTCGAAGTGGTGGACGGCCGCGCGGGCGAGCGCGAGGTGGCCGACGTGCGGCGGATCGAACCTGCCCCCGAAGATCCCTATTGCCACTCCAGCACCTCGTCGCCGATCTCGACGTCCTGACCCTTGCGGGCGCCGGCAGCCTTCAGGACGGCCTCCAGCTCCTCGCCCTGGGGAGCGTCGCCGATGATCCGGAAGCCGCGGTCGGTGCGGTAGATCCGATAGGTACGCCGCGCCGGAGCCTGCGGCCGGTACTCCAGGAAGTCGGGCAGCTCGGGCGCATCGTCCTCCTTCGGCTCGGGCGCCGCCGGGCAGAGCCGGAAGAGCGCGAGCTTGAGCTCCTCGATCCCAGCGCCCGTCGCGCACGAGAGCCGGAAGACGCCGACGATCCGCTCGTCCTCGAGCGGGAGCTCGGGAAGCTCGGGGAGCAGGTCGATCTTGTTCAGCACGATCGCCTGGGGCCGCTCGTCGAGGCCGGCGCCGTAGAGGGCAAGCTCGCGGTCGATCGTGCGGAAGCGCTCCTCGACGTCCTCCTCGGAGCAGTCGATCACGTGCAGCAGCAGCCGCGCGCGCTCGAGGTGGGCGAGGAACTCGTGACCGAGGCCGATCCCTTCGCTGGCGCCTTCGATCAGGCCGGGCACGTCTGCGACCGTCAGCTGGGCGCCGTCGGGGGACTCGACCGTCCCGAGGACCGGCGCGAGCGTCGTGAAGGGATAGTCGGCGACCTTCGGCGTTGCGTTCGAGAGCCGGCGCAGCAGCGAGGACTTGCCCGCGTTGGGCAGGCCCGCCATCGCGGCGTCCGCGAGCAGCTTCAGCCGCAACTCCACCACGACCTCCTCGGCCGGCTCGGACACCTCGGCAAAGCGAGGCGCCTGTCGGGTCGGCGTCGCGAAGCGCGCGTTCCCGCGGCCGCCCGTGCTGCCCCGGGCGAGGACGACTCGGGCGCTGGGACGGGCCAGATCGGCGATCAGGTCGCCCTCGACACCGAACGCCTGGGTGCCGACCGGGACGGCGATCTCGATCGTGGCGCCGTCCGCGCCATGCTTGCGTGCACCAGTGCCGGGCTCGCCTCGACCGGCCTTGAACTTCGTCTTCGCCCGGAAGGCCGACGGGTCGCGGAGATCCTTGTTCGCGACGAGCACGACGTCGCCCCCGTGCCCGCCGTCGCCGCCGTCCGGGCCGCCCTTGGGCACGTGCTTCTCGCGCCGGAAGCTCAGGCCTCCGTTGCCGCCGCGGCCCGCCAGCACCTCGATGCGGGCGCGATCGTGAAACACGGTTCTAGTTTGCGCAAGATGAGCATCCGCGGAAGCGGATGCTCATCGCGCGAAGACCCCTAAAGGAGCCGCTTCGCGGCCGATACACGTCACCGTCAGGTCCCTGAGGATTGCTCAGCGGTCTCGGCGGCTTCGGCCACCGAGATGAAGCGCTTCTCGCCGCTCGTGCGGAACTCGACCGTACCCTCGCGCTTGGCGAAAATCGTGTCGTCGCGGCCGATGCCGACGCCGACGCCGGGCCGGAACCGCGTGCCGCGCTGGCAGACGATAATCATGCCGGCCTTCACCTTCTGCCCGGCGAAGATCTTGACGCCGAGACGCTTCGCGTTCGAGTCGCGACCGTTCCGGGAAGAGCCGAGACCTTTCTTGTGTGCCATTAGCTTTGCTCCTTCTCTTCGAGCGCGGACTCGAGCGCGGCCAGCGCGCCCTTCCGCTTGCCGTGCGCCTGCTCGTACCCGAGCGCCGCCTCCAGCATCGGGCGCGTCCAGCCGCTGGACTGCTCCTTGATCGCGGCGACGGTCAGCTCCTCGTAGTCGCTCGGCATCCCCTTCACCCGCTCCTCGGCGGGAGCAGCGGTCTCCTTCGATGCCGCCTCGGCCTTCGGCTTGGCCGGCTCGGAGCGCTTCTTGCCGCCGATCGACTCGATCTCGATCTGCGAGAGGCTCGCGCGGAAGCCGGTGTGCTTCTTGTAGCCGTTCTTCGGCCGGTACTTGCCGATCCGGATCTTCTCGCCCTTCACGTCCGCGACGACGCGGGCGGTGACGGTGAAGTCCTTCGGGGAGATCTGCGTCTCCGCGCCGCCGCCGCCCACGAGCAGCACGGCAGGGTTGAAGGTCTTCCCTTCACCGTGGGCCAGCCGGTCGACGAGCAGCGTCTCGCCCTCGCGGACGCGGTACTGCTTTCCTCCGACGGAGATGATCGCGTAAGTATTCATAAGCGCAGGAAACGCGGGCTGGCGCCCGCGAGCCGGGGGATTGTAGCGGCTAGGCGTCCAGGTCGTCGAGCCACTCGGACATCGGGACGTACTCGTCCGTCGTCGACTCGGCGCCGTTTCCGGAAGCCGCGACGGGCTCCGGCGCAGCTTCTTCGACCGCCGGCTCGACGCCGTTCTCGCTCTCGACGAGGGCAACCGCGCCCGCAGCCGCGGGCTTCTTGCGGTTCCGCCCGCCGCGGGAGCCGCGACGCGTCTTCTTCTTGACTGGAACGGCGTCGGCATCGTCGCCGGCGACGGCCTCGACGTCCTCGTCGGGCTGCTCCGGCTCGTCCGCCTCGGCCGCGTCCTCCTGGACAGCCGGCTTCGGCTTCGCGGCGGCGCGCTTGCGCGGCGGCTTCTTCTCGCCGCCGTCACCGAGCTCGAAGTCCGGGATGTGGATGCGCGGCGCCGCCGGTGCAGGCGCTTCCGAGTCGTCGAGCTCGGCGGTCTCCGCAACGGGCGCGTCTCCGTCGGCTTCCGCGGCATCCCCAGCGGGCTTCTTCTTGCGATTGCGCCCGCCGCGCGAGCCGCGGCGCGTCTTCTTCTTGACGGGGGTCTCGCTCGCGTCGGCCTCGATCGCCTCGCCGCGCTCGTCCTCGGGCTCGTCCTCCGCCTCGTCGTCGACGTCCTCGAGCTCGGCCTCGCCGACCTCTGGCTCGTCGACGTCGGGCTCGTCGCGGTCGTCGATCGCCGCCTCGAGCTCGACGATCTCGGTACCCGAGTCGGTCGTCTTCTTCGCGCGACTCGGCGCGCGCGTCGGCTTCTCGGCCTCGCTCTCGAAGGTGATCGGGTCGGCCGGCTTCTCGGCGCCGCCGGCGAGCAGCGTCCCGTAGGCCGTGTCTTCGAGGACGCGGTCGATGCGGACCTTCGCCTTCTTGCCGACGAGCTTCGCGGCGCCGCCGACGACGACGTCGATGCCATCGACCTTGCCGACCGCGGACGCGGCATCGTGCTTGTCGAGCTCGACGAGCTTGACCTCGACCTCCGTGCCCTCGGCGAGCGGCGACTCGGGCTGCAGGTCGGCGAGCTTGCCCTCGGCGAGCACCGACGCGTGATCTGCGTGGACGCCCTCCTTCGGTACGAGGATGAAGCGCTTCTTCGACGCCTCCTCGATCTCGGCGAGGCGCGAGCCGCCCGGCCCGAGCAGCAGCGATGCGACCCGCGGGCTGACCTCGACGCGAAACGCCTGGGCGCGGGAGCCGGCGGCCAGCACGCGCAGCCGGCGCTCGACCTCGAGCGCCGCGGACGCCTCGGAGAGGACGATTCCGTCGCCCGCACAGGTGGGGCACTTCTTGGTCAGGATCTCGCGCGGGCCGTCGGTGACGTTCTGGCGTGTCATCTCGACGAGTCCGAGCGGGGAGATCTCGACGACGTACGTCTTCGTCCGGTCGCGCTCGAGCACGGTCCGCAGCGCCTCCTCGACGGTAGCCCGGTTCTTCGGGTTCGCCATGTCGATGAAGTCGATGACGATGATCCCGCCGATGTCGCGCAGCCGCAGTTGGCGCACGACCTCCTTCACCGCCTCGAGGTTGTTCTTCGTAATCGTGTCCTCGAGCCGCCCGGTCGAGTTCTTCGAGCGCGAGCCGACAAAGCGGCCCGTGTTCACGTCGACGACCGTGAAGGCCTCGGCGTAGTCGAAGATCAGGTAGCCGCCGGAAGGCAGGTCGACGCGCCGGTTCAGGGTCGAGCGGATCTCGGCGTCGACGCCGGTGCCCTCGAAGAGCGGCGTCTTCTCCTTGTAGTGGTGCACGCGCTCGAGCATGTGCGGCGAGGTCTTCTTCAGGTAGCCAACGATCCGCTTGTAGGTGCGGTCGTGGTCGATCTGGGCGCTTTCGAAGTCGCCCGCGAAGAGGTCGCGGACGATCCGGAGCGGCAGCTCGGCCTCCTGGTAGACGAGCGCAGGCGCCTTCGCGCTCTTCGCGTTCGCCTGGATGGTCTTCCAGAGCCGCTGCAGGAAGACGAGGTCGCGCTCGATGTCCTCGGCGGACGCGCCTTCGGCGGCGGTGCGGACGATGATCCCGCCCTCCTTCGCGTTCAGCCCCTTGATCACGTCCTTCAGGCGCGCGCGCTCGGCGTCGTCGAGCCGGCGCGAGACGCCGAGCCCTTCGCCCTGCGGAACGAAGACGAGAAAGCGCCCCGGGAGCGAGATCTCGGTCGTGAGCCGCGCGCCCTTGGTCTTCATCGGATCCTTGACGGCCTGGACCATGATCTGCTGGCCGCGGGCGATCAGGTCGGTGATCTTCTTGCCGTGGTGCCGCTTGCCCTCGAGCTCGGGCACGACGATCTCGTCGACGTAGAGAAAGCCGTTCTTCTCGAGGCCGATCTCGACGAACGCGGCCTCCATCCCCGGTAGGACGTTGTCGACCGTCCCGAGATAGATGTTGCCGGCGATCGACCGGCGCTCCGGCCGCTCGAGATACACCTCGGCGACGCGGTCGTCCTCGAGGATCGCGACGCGCTGCTCGCCGACGTCGACGGAGATCAGCAGCTCGCGCTTGGCCTTCGGCAGCGGCGCGCGCTTCTGAGGGACGCGGCGGCGGTTGCCCTGCTGGTTGGCGCGGCGTTCCTGCCGCTGGCTGCGCTGCGCCTCCTGGCGCTGGCTGCCTTGGCTGCGCTGGCCGCCGTCACCTCCGCTCGGCCGCGAGCGCTCGCGCCTGGCCGGCTGCTCGGAGGTGGGCTCGGACTTCGCCTCGCCCTCGGCGCCCGCCACGGCGCCCGGCTTCTTGCGCCCGCGTCCACCGCGGTTGCCGCGGCGGCGCTTTCTGGCGGGATCTGTTGCCGCGTCGGCCGCTGTTTCAGCAGCCCCCGCAGCGGGGGCTTCAGCCCGTACGGGCTGTTCTATGGGAGCAGGCGCCTGTGGGGCCTCCTGCTCGATCGTTTCCTTGCGCTTCCTTCGAAACCAGGGTGACAAATGATTCTCCTAGAGTGAGCGCGCGCAAAAACGCGGCCGCGGATGCGGCCGGTCGCGCGCTGCGGGTTATGGTCAAAGACGTAGGCATGGCCTACACACAGGCTAGCAGCCGGTTCAAACCGGCACGGGCGTGGGCCTACGCTGCGGCTGGACGGAGCCGCGCCCGGCGCGTGTGGACGCCGCGCAGGCGCTGCGAGAGGCGGGCCCAGGCCCATGGCTCGACCTCGCCGTAGCGGCTCTTGCTCTGCGCCCGCGTCGCCTCGAGGTACTCGAACCAGGCGTCTGCTTCCTCGATCTGCAGCAATTCCTCGGCATGCTCGGAACCTGCCATCCCGCCTCCCTCCAGGTCGTTTCCGGAACCATAGGACCCGAACCGGACAGCATCATGGAGAGCACGACTCCGGCTTGAACGTCTTTGCGGCCGCGAGCGGCCGCCTTCAGGGGTCTTAGCGCGTCGTGGGATCCGCTTTCGCGGATTCCACGACCTGCGCAAAATAGAGCTGAGCGGCCTCGCCGAGTGCGCGGGTGCCGGCGTAGGCGATGCCGCCCTTGACGACCCAGCCGGCGACCGGCACCGCGCCGAGCACCTGCCGGGCGAGGGCGCGGAGCCCGAACCCCGCGCCGAGCGTCGCCAGCACCTCGGGCAGGCGGCTCTGGTCGAGCTCGAGCCCGTACGCGGCGGCGAGCCGGAGCACGAGCCGAAGCTGGTTCAGCGTCAGCACGGCGAAGTCTGCCCCGGGCAGGAAGACGGCGACGCCGATGATCCCGTTCTGCCGCGAGAAGCGCTCGATCAGGTCTTTGCACACCGCTGCGCGCAGCACCGGCGTGCGGGCCGCCAGCGCCGTGCCGGACTCTCCGAGCCTCGCTGCGACCGCGGCGGCGATCTCGTCCACGGGAAAGCCCGCTCCCGGCTTGCACACGACCACGTCCGTCGGGAGCACGTACGGGACGTCGAAGGCCTCCGTGCCCGTCTGGACGGCGACGACCGGGACTTTCGCCCGCTTCGCCTCGCGCAGCTCGCGCTCGTCCTCCTCGGTCGGCTCCCCGCCGAGCACGCGCACGAGCACGGCGGCGTCCTCGCACCGGCCGGTGGAGCGCACGGCACCGGGCGCAGCTCCGCGGGCGAGCTCCTTCTTGAGCTGGGACGCGAGCGCCCCGCTCACGTGGAGCGGGCGCGTGTCCTCGGCGGCGGCCTTGAGCTCCTTGACGAGCCCCCAGAGGATCCAGGGAGTGATCCGCTTCGCCATCAGCGCGCTCGGCGCCGGCCGCCGTGGCCGCGCGCGTAGATGGCCTGCAGCACCCCGATGGCGACGAGATTCGCAACCATCGACGATCCCCCGACGGTCACGAACGGCAGCGGGATGCCTGTGACAGGAGCGATTCCCATCGTCATCCCGATGTTGATGAAGACCTGGAAGAGGAAGGCGATCACGATCCCGCCCGCCGCGATCGCTCCAAAGGCGTCGCGCGCGAGCGTGATCATCCGAAGGCCGCGCCAGACCACGAGCAGGTAGAGCCCGAGCAGCAGCGCCGCGCCGAAGAAGCCGCGCTGCTCGGCGAGGGAGGCGAAGACGAAGTCGGTCGCATGCTCCGGGAGGTAATCGAGCCGCGTCTGTGTGGCGGCGTCGACGCCGCGCCCGTCGAGGCCTCCGGAGCCGACGGCCGTGATCGACTGGTTGACGTTGTAGTTGATGCTGTCGAGGTCGCGCTGGCGGTCGGCGAAGCCGGTCAGACGGTCGACCTGGTAGGGCTTCAGCACCTCGACCCCCGCGGCCGGGAGAAACCAGACGGCGCTCGAGACGAGGAGCGCAGCGACTGCGCAGAGCGCCGCGAGCTGGCTCCACCGGATTCCCGCGACGAACAGGCAGGCGGTGAGTGCGGTGCCGTACACGAGCGCGGTGCCGAGGTCGGGCTGCTTGAAGACGAGCAGGATCGGCACGAGCGCGAGCCCGATCGCCTGCAGCACGACCCTCGGGTCGCCCAGCCGCCGCGCCCGGTCGGCGAGGAAGCCCGCGAGCGCGAGCACGAGCAGCAGCTTGCCGAACTCGGACGGCTGGAACTGGAAGGGCCCGAGGTCGATCCAGCGCTTCGAACCCCGCGTCGTGTTCGCGAGCGGGAAGACGAGCAGCATCAGCAGCAGCGTGACCCCGTAAAGCCCCTTCTGGGCGCGGCGGTAGCGGTCGGGATCGATCGCGAGCGCGACGAGGAAGCCAACGAAGCCGAGCCCCGCGGCGATCGCCTGGCGGACGACGTAGTAGCTCTGGTTGCCCTCGACGTCGTAGCGCGTGATCCCGGCGACGGCCCAGAGCCCGTAGGCCACGAGCGCCGCGACCGCGAAGACGAGGAACCAGTCGAGCCGACGGATGAAGGCGACGACGTCGATGTGGTCGGTGGACGACGCGCGGGAGCCGGACGAGGCGTAATCAATCACTCGCGACCACCGCCTGCACGCCGGCCTTCACCTGGAACCAGTGCTCGAACACCCTCAGCGCAGCGGGCGCGGCCGCGGTGCCGCCGTGGCCGCCGTTCTCGATCAGGGCGCACACGACGAGCGGAGCGCGCTTGGTGCCGCTGCTCGTCACCTGCTCGTTCCCGTCGAAGGGGCCCCAGCCGCACCACCACGACTGATCCTCGAGATGTCCGATCGGATACCCCGGCAGGTTGACGACCTTCTCCGCCGTCCCCGTCTTGCCCGCCACCGGCACCGGGAAGCTGCCGAAGACGCCCGATGAGGTGCCCTCGGAGTCGTGAGTCGCCTGGAAGAGGCCTTCGCGGACGACGCTGAGCGCAGCCGGGTCGACGTTGATCGGGAGCGGCGGCCGCGGTGGGAAGGTGTAGAGCGGCACGGGTGGCGAGCCGTCGTTGCCGGGCTGCTCGATCGAAGAGACGACGTACGGCGTCACGAGGTTGCCGCCGTTCGCGAGCGCCGCGTAGAAGCGCGCCAGCTGCAGCGGTGTCACGGTCATGTCCTTCTGGCCGATCGCGAGCTGGATCAGGTCGCCTGGGTTCCAGGCTCGGTCGATCCCGGTGTAGGTCGCCTTGCGCCAGGCCGGGGTCGGGAGGAGGCCGGTCGCCTCACCGCCGATGTCGAGCCCGGCGGCCTCGCCGAAGCCGAATTTCTTCGCCCACGCCTGCATCTTCGTCCAGTAGGGCCGCTCGTGCTCACCACGCGTGTAGTAGCGGTTGCCGATGTCGTAGAAGTAGGTGTCGCAGGACTGAGCAAGCGCCGTCGTCAGCGTCATCGGCGCGTTCGTAAAGGGGTTCCAGTTCCTGAACTTCTGCTTGTCGAGCCCGTACTCCGCGGACGGCGTGCACTGGATGTACTCGTACGGCGACAGCAGTCCGTCCGAGATCGCCGCCAGCGCGGTCAGAGGCTTGAACGCCGAGCCAGGCGGATAGGCGGCGGCGATGGCGCGGTTGATTCCCGGGTAGTTGCGCTCCTTCGCCACCTTCTCGACGGTGAGCGGCTCGAGTTTCTTCGGATCGACGCGGCCGACGTAGACGGAGGGCTTGTAGGTCGGGTTGGACGCCATCGCGAGCACCGCCCCGTCGCGGGGGTCGAGTGCGACGATCGCGCCTCCGTTCGCGTTCCATGCCTGATTCGCGTGCGCCAGATTGATCCCGTACCGGAGCGCCCGCTCGGCCGCGCGCTGGAGGCCGATGTCGATCGTCAGCCGGACGTTGTTGCCCGGCTGCGCCGGTCGCCGCTCCGTGAACGTCCCGAGCGGTCGGCCGCGCGAGTCGACCCGGAGCTGCGCAGCGCCGGCCTTGCCTCGGAGGTACGTATCGAACGACGCCTCGACGCCCGTCTTGCCGATCTTCTCGCCGCCGCGGTAGCCGTCCCGCTCGAGCCGCGAGAGCTCCTCCTTCGAGATCTCGCCGACGTAGCCGAGCACCTGCGCGGCCAGCGCCTGATTCTCGTAGTCGCGCAGGTACGTGCCGACGACCGAGACTCCCGGGAACTCGTGTGGGCGCTCGAGCAGGGTCGCCACCTGATCCTCGTGCACGGCCGTCTTGACGAGAATCGGCGTCAGCGGATCGTTCTTGCCCTCTTCGAGCGCCCGGGTCAGACGCGGCAGTGGCACCCGCAGGACCTTCGAGAGCCGCTGCAACATCGCGTACCGGCCCTCCTTGGGCAGGTCGGCGGTCCAGATCTGAACCGCCGTGCCCGGAACGTTCGAGACGATCGTGTTGCCCGCGCGGTCGAGGATCGAGCCGCGTGGGGCCTCGACGGGGACGGTACGCAGCTGGTTGTTCTGCGCAGCGAGCCGGTAGCGGTCTCCGGAGAGCACCTGCAAGGCCCAGAGGCGCAGGAAGAGCACGCCGAAGATGACGAGAGCGAGCGCGGCCAGCACGCCGACGCGCAGCGCGAGCTGCGGCGTGAAGCGGTAGGGCTCGGTCGTCCGCGGATCCTGCGGCAGGAAGTGCCGAGACGACGAGCGGCGCTGGGGGTACGGGCTAGCCAAGCAGCCGCACCTCGGTGACACGGTCGGAGATCGTCGGCCTGCGCAGCAGCCTGCTGCTCAGCGCCCAGACCGGGCCGCCGAGGAGCAGGTTGAGGGCGAGCCCGGGCAGGAGAGCGTCGAGGAGCGCTCGCCGCGCCGACACGTCCTCGCCGAGCAGGAAGTGCAGGCCGAGGCCCGAGAAGGCGATCGCGATCGTGACGACGCCGACCGCGAGCAGCGGCGCGTGAGCGCGGTCGCGCCCGGTGGTCTCGCCGTAGCGCCCGATCCAGTAGCCGGCGAGTGCGTAGAGCAGCGCAGCGACCCCGAGCGTGTCGAGCGTCATCACGTCGACGAGCAGGCCACCGCAGAAGCCGGCGACCGCGCCGGCCACCGCGCCGCGCAGGAGTGCGATCGCGACGAGCGAGAGCAGCAGGACGTCCGCAGTCCCGCCCACGATGTCGAACGACGCCACCAGCGTCACCTGGAGCAGCGCTGCGACGAAGACGAACACGGCGACCGAGACGTTGTCGCTCACACTCACGGGAGCTCCGCGGTCCGCCGTTTGGGGACGAGCACGAAGACCGAGTCGAGCGCCGAGAAGTCGACACCGGACACGATCTGCACCTGCTGGTAGAGGTCGGTGTTGAGCCTGCCGACGAAGGTGACGTCGCCGATCTTGATCCCCTTCGGATAGAGCGACGCGAGCGTCCCGGAGCGCCAGCCGGCCGTGATGATCTCGTCCCCGACCCGCACGACCTCCTTCTTGGAGACCCGGTCGAGCACGAGTGCGTCACCCGAAGGGCCGTGCCGAATGATCCCGGCAGCGCTCGTGCGCAGGTCGAGCGCGGAGACGGCGCTCTGCTCGTCGGTCAGCAGACGGACCCGGGCGGCGCCGCTCGTCACGCTCGTGACGGTGCCGATCAGCCCGTCGGAGGTGACGACCGGCGCGTCCGTCACGACCCCGTCGTCGGAACCGGCGGAGACGACGATCGTCTGGTCGAACGAGCCCGACGGCCGCGCGATCACTTCCGCGGAGACGCCCTTGTAGTCGACCGGGAAGGCAGGCGAGCGTTGATAGTCGAGCAGCGCTTTCAGGTGGACGTTCTCCTGCAGCGCCGACTCGTTCTGGATCACCTGCTGCTGCAGCTGCTCGTTCTCGGCCTTCAGCCGCTCGTTCTCGGAGCGGGCGTCGAAGAGGCCCTTCGTCCAGCCGTAGGCGTCGCGAAAGGGCCGCGCCACCCGCTCGACTGCGACCTCCAGCGGCTGCAGCGCGCCCGCCACAGCGGACTGCGCTCCGTGCAACGGCCCGTTGGACTGCTCGCGGAAGGACGCCGTGATCAGGGCAAGCGAAAGCAGAACCAGCGTCCCCAGCACGACGCGGCGCCGGAGGGCGCTGCTGGTGCGGGAGGAGTGCGATCGCGGGGCGGAACGCCGGACGGGAAGGCCCAGCACCGCCGATCTTGCGGTGCGGTTGCGTGGCAAGCGGTCCAGTCTAGCCACCTCCCCGGCAGGCGTTCGGAGCGGGAGCGGTTAGTAGCGTCTGCCGTTGCGCCGGGGCCGGGCGCGGGAGCTG
>JANMJY010000187.1:0-4235 GCA_031371615.1 Actinomycetes bacterium
AGAGACCGGGAGCTGCGGCGCAAGGTCTGGCCGAGCTACCCGTTCGGCTGCAAGCGTGTCCTCTTCAGCTCCCACTTCCTCCGCGCGCTCCAGCGCCCGAACGTCGAGCTCGTGACGGAGGCGATCAGCGGCATGACGCCCGTCGGGGTCGTCACCGCCGACGGCGTCGAGCGCGAGGTCGATTGCGTGATCTACGGAACCGGCTTCCGGAACACGGATTTCATGTTCCCGATGGAGATCAGCGGCGTCGGGGGGCGCATGCTCCGCGAGGCGTGGGCCGGGGGACCGCACGCCTACCTCGGCATCTCGACGCCCGGCTTTCCCGGGCTGTTCGTGCTCTACGGCCCCAATACGAACACCTCCGGCGGCTCGATCATCGTCTACGAGGAGTCCCAGGCCGCGTATGTCCGCCAGGCGCTCGAGCACACTCGCGACCGGGGCGCCGCGGCGATCGACGTGCGCGCAGACGTGGAGGCGAGAACCGACCGACGGGTTCAGGCGCGCTTCGAGGGCACGGCGTGGACCGGCTGCAACTCGTGGTACCGGGACCCGAGCGGCCGGATCGTCGCCAACTGGCCGGGCTACATGCGCGAGTACGAACGCCGCGCGCGAGCGCTCGACGTGTCCGCGTTCACCTTCCTGCCGCCCACATGAGCGTCGCACGGCGCCTGTGAGAGAATCGTGGCTATGCCGGAGAGCTTCGACGTCATCGTCGTCGGCGCCGGTCCGGCGGGGTCGACCTCGGCCTACTTCCTCGCACGGGAGGGGCTATCCGTGCTGCTGCTGGACCGGGCGCGCTTCCCGCGCGACAAGCCGTGCGGCGGCGGCGTCACGGGCCGCGCCGCGGCGCTGCTCCCGTTCTCGATCGACCCTGTGGTCGAGGACGTCGTTGACCGGCTCGAGATCGGGCTTTCCTACTCACGCCGCTTCGAGCGGCAGAGCGAGAAGCCGCTGATCTTCATGACCCGGCGCGTGATGCTGGACGCGTTCCTCGTCGAGCGGGCTCGAGAGGCGGGGGCGGTCTTCCGCGACGCGACGAAGGTGGCGGAAGTGGAGCTTCGGGCAGACGACGTGGTCGTGAAAACGAAGGACTGGACTGGAACCTGCCGCGTCGTGATCGGCGCTGACGGGACGAACGGGATCATGGCCCGCTCGCTGGGCTGCGACCGTGCCCGCGTGCACCTTGTCGCGCTCGAGGCCGACCTGAGCTACGACATCGTCGATCGCGATCGCTATCGGGGAAGAGCGGTGCTTCAGCTGGGGGCTGTTCCCGGCGGCTATGGCTGGATCTTCCCGAAGGGCGACCATGTGAACGTCGGCGTCGGCGGTTGGGAGGCCGAAGGCCCGCGCCTGCGCTCCCATCTCGCCGAGCTCGTCTCGGGGTACGGGCTCGACGGCGGCTCGCTCGAGAACGTGCGTGGCTACCGGCTGCCGCTGCGCGGGGCGGGCGACGGGTTGACGAACGGTCGCGGTCTCGTCGTGGGCGACGCTGCCGGGCTCGTCGACCCGCTGACCGGAGACGGCATGTTCGAGGCGTTCCTGAGCGCGCGCCTCGCCTCGCGGACGGTCACCGACTTCCTCGGCGGCCGGATCGACGAGCTCGCCCCCTACGCGGAGGCGACGTTGCGCGCAATCGGGCCGCTGTGCGTAGCCTCGTGGGGCGGCAAGCGCGCCTTCGATCGCTTTCCACGCCTCAGCTACTCCGTCGCCAGCACGCGACGGGCGTGGCGGGTGATCGCGGACCTGCTGCAGGACGGCGGCCACCCGGACACCGAACCCGACGGCGATCCGCTGCCGCTGTTCCTCAACGCGCTGTTGGCAGCGACCGCCGGCGGGGTCGGCCGGCCGTACAGGAACGAGCTCAGGAGCTTGCGTCATTGACGGTTGAGGCACTGCGTGCGACGGCAGGGCCGGCCGCCGGGCTGAAGCTGCCGATCGGCGAGGAGCTTCAGCTCGGACGAGCAGCTCCGGGCTTCGAGCTGCTGACTGCAGACGGGGAGCTCTCTCGGAGTCACGCCTCGATCTCGCGGGCGGACGACGGCGCGCTCGTGATCCAGGACCTCGGCTCGCGCAACGGCACGTGGGTCAACGGCGTCCGCGTCGAGCGGCAGCGGCTCGAACAGGGTGACGTGATCCGCGTCGGCGAGTCGACCTTCGAGCTCGTCGAGGGTGCGCCGCCCAGCCTGCTCTACGACGACGAGTTGATCCGGCCCTGGTACGAGCACGCGCTCGAGGCGCTCGCTCCCGGCGCCATACTCGTGGACTTCCATGGGCACACCGGCTTCAACGACCCGGACGGATTCACGTTCTCGCCCGAGCAGATGATGGCGACGCTCGAAGCGGCCGATGCGCGGGGCGTGGTGATGCCGATGCACGAACCCGACGGCTATCCGCCGGCCAACGATCGCATCCTGACCCAGGCAGCTGCTTCGAACGGCCGGCTGATCCCGTTCTGCCGGCTCGATCCCAAGCGCGATGCGATCGCCGAGGCGACGCGCTGCGTCGACGCCGGAGCGTGCGGGATCAAACTGCACCCCCGCGCGGAGGGCTTCGAGCTGAGCGACCCGGAGGTGGACGCGATCTTCGCGCTCGCACACGAGCGGCGGCTCCCGCTCGTGATCCACGCCGGACGCGGCATCCCTACGCTCGCTCGCGATGCCGTCGCGCTCGCCGAGCGTTATCCGGAGGCGCGGATCGTGCTCGCCCACGCGGCGATCTGCGACCTCAACTGGCTCTGGCGCGTGATCCCGCGCCATCCGAATCTCCTGATCGACACCGCCTGGTGGCACCCGGTCGACCTGGCGGCGCTCTTCGCGCTGGTGCCGCCGGGCCAGCTCGTCTTCGGCAGCGACCTGCCCTACTTCACGCCGTTCATGTCGGCCACGATGGCCGTCCGCTTCGGCCTGCAGGTCGGGCTCTCGCAGGAGCAGCTGGCCGGGATTCTCGGCCGCCAGGGCGAGCGGCTGCTCGACGGCGGCGAGCCGCTCGACCTCGGTCCTGCACCGGGGCCGGGGCGGCTCGGCTACAGCGTCCTGCTCGAGCGTCTGACCTCGGTGCTCGTCCTCGCGGTCGGGCGGATGTTGATGGGCCGCACCGGCTACGAGCCACTTGCTCTCGCTCGGCTCGCTTGCAACGTCGGCGACGACGAGGCGCCGGAGGCTCCCGTCTGCCGCAACGTGCTCGCCTTACTGGAGGGACAGGAGCGCTTTGCGCGCGAGCATCCGGGCGACGGCCCGCCGCTCGCACCGGGGATCCGCTCGATCATGCTCGCGGCGACGATCTCGCGTACCCCCGACGTGCCGTTGCCGCCGCTGCCCGCGTTTGCGAGGGGCGATGCTCTACGCGCGGAGGCCGACGCCGGCCACCGGTCGTTCGAGGCGACGAAGCTGCATCGCGTCCTCCTCCCGTCGGTGCCGCCGGACCTGCGCCACTCGTCGGCCGCCGATCTCTTGATGGTGGACACGGAAGTGGACTAGGGTCGCCTAGGCTCGAACAAAAACGTGAGAGGAGGTTCGCCGTGGCGAGCCAGACCGATATCGCGCACGATCTCGCCGGGATTTCGCTGTTCGCGGACCTGTCTCCGGCACAGCTGGACAAGGTCGGACAGGCTTTCGAGGAGCAGTGGTTCCAGCCGGGCGAGCGCGCGCAGCGCCAGGGGTTCGTCGGCAGCGGGTTCCACGTCATCCTCGACGGCGAGGCCGAGTGGCGCGTCGACGGCGAGCTCGTCGACAGGACGGCCACCACCCTGGTCACGACCAGGCCGTTGGTGCTCAAGCGCGGCGACTGGTTCGGCGAGCTGACGATCCTCTTCAACGAGCCGTCGATCTCGGACGTCGTTGCCGCGACGCCGCTGCGGTGCATCGTGCTGCCGCCGCAGGACCTCGAGCCGTTTCTCTTCGGCTACCCGCAGGTGATGTACCGGCTCCTGCTCGGCGAAGCTCGCCGGCTGCGCGACCCGTTGCGCTGGCAGAGATGAGCGACCGGCCCCACCCGCCGGGCGACTACAAGGTCGTGGTCGTCGGCACCGGGCCGGGCGGCCTGCAGCTGTCCTCGGAGCTGACGAAGGTCGGCGTACGCCATGCCCTGATCTCGCAGGACGAGGGCCCGGGCGGCATGTTCCGGCGCTTCCCGCTCTTTCATCGGCTCAACACCTCGTCGCGCCGTTTCGCCGTCGTGCCGCGCGACTCGATGGCCTTCTACCGCTACGACTGGAACAGCCTTGTCAACGACGTCCC
>JANMJY010000196.1:0-2087 GCA_031371615.1 Actinomycetes bacterium
CCGCCGAGCTCGAGGAACGGCAGGATCAGGTCGTCGTCGCCGGCGTAGAGGTCGAGGCCCGTCTCGACGATGTGCCTGGCCTGCTTGAGGTCGTCGTTCGCCTGCTTGACGGCCTTCACGTTCTCGATCTGCGCCAGCTGCGAGATCGTCTCCGGCTCGATGTTGATCACGACGCGGCTGGGAATGTTGTAGACGACGATCGGCTTGTCGGTCGCCGCCGCGACGGCCTCGAAGTGCGCCACGATCCCCCGCTGCGGCGGCTTCGAGTAGTACGGCGTCACGATCAGGCACGCGTCGACGCCGAGCTCGTGCGCCCGCTCGGTCAGGTGGATCGAGTGTCGCGTGTCGTACGTGCCGGTGCCGGCGACGACGGTCGCGCGATCCCCGATTTCCTCGAGCGCGGCCGCGAAGAGCTCGAGCCGCTCGTCGTCCGAGAGCGTCGGGGCCTCCCCGGTCGTCCCGGTCACCACGAGGCCGTCGGAGCCATTGTCGACGAGATGCCGCGCAAGGGCGCGAAAGCTCTCCAGGTCGACCGAGCCGTCCCGCTTGAACGGGGTCACGATCGCTGTCAGAACCTCGCCGAGCACGCCGCAATCCTACATTGGGGGTAGCGATTGCCGACTACCGGCCAGTGCGTCTTGCCCTTGTCCTGATCATCCCCGCGCTCTTCGCCGGCCGCGCAGCAACCGCGTCGAACACCGTGCCGGCAGGCCCGGCGGGCTCCGGCGCCGGCCCCGTGAGCGGCTACACGGTCTCCGCAGTGTCCTACTCGCTCGCGGGTGCGAGCGTCGACGGCGTGTCGTTCACGCTCTCGCCGGCAGGGGCGGCCGCGGTGAAAGCGCGGTTGGCGTCCGGCGAGCCCTGGACCGCATGCACGATCTCCGGCACCACGGTCGCGTGTCCGCTCGCCATTGCCGTATCGGACGCAATCTCGCTCGAGGTCGTCGCGACCGGATCTTGACAACAGGCGTGTTCCGCGGGACAGTCGCGTGTGGCCGTCGTGCGCTTTGGCCCAGCCGCCCCTGCGGCGGTGGCAGGATCGAGCGCACGACGGCTCTTTCTAGAGCAGCGCGTCGAGGCCGACCGTCAGCCCCGGCGGCAGCGACCGGAGCTGCTCGAGTGCGAGCAGCACGCCGGGCACGAACGCCTCCCGTGAGGTCGTGTCGTGGCGGATCGTCAGCGTCTGCCCCGGTCCGCCGAAGATCACTTCCTGATGGGCGACGAGCCCCGGCAGCCGGACCGAGTGGATCGGGGTGCCGTCGGGCAGGAGCGCCGCCGTCGCCTTCGCGGTTCCCGAGGGCGCGTCGAGCTTCGTCTCGTGGTGCAACTCGACGATGACGGCGTTCGGGAGCACCTTGCCGGCCTCGGCGGCGAAACGCATCATCAGCACCGCGCCGAGGGCGAAGTTGGGCGCGTAGAAGACCGGCAACTCGTGCGCCCGCGCGAGCCCGGCAACACGCTCCTGGTCGAACCCCGTAGTGCCGACGACGCACGGCACACCCGCTTCGAGGCACGAGCGCACGTTGTCCTCGACCGCGTCCGGGCGCGTGAAGTCGACTGCGGCGTCCGCGCCGCCGGCAAAGTCGACGAGCGCGTGTCCCGCGTGCTCGAGCGCCGGGCCGAGCACGGACCCGACCTTCCCGTTCCTTCCGAGCAGGTAGACCTTCACGCGGCCTTGCGCCCGACGAGCGCCGGATTGACGCGCTGGATCGCCGCGCGGAAGCGCGCCTCGCTCGGGCCGATCCCGGCCGCCGAGAGGCGGTCGAGCCGGAGCAGGTCTCCCGCCAGCGCCGCGACGTCGTCGGCAGTGACGGCGTCGACTCGCTCCACGATCTCTTCGAGCGAGAGCAGCTCGGTGTCGGTGATCAGCGACTTCCCGAGCCTGCTCATCCGGTTGGAGGTCGACTCCATGGACAGCAGCATCCGGCCCTTCAGGTTCTCCTTCGCCCGCTCGAGCTCGCCCGCCCGGACGTGCCCCGCCGAGACGTCTCCGAGCTCGCGGGCGACGATCTCGAGGCACTCGACGAGATTCTCCTCGCGCGTGCCGACGTAGAGCCCGACCTGGCCGGAGTCCGAGTACTGCGACG
>JANMJY010000225.1:0-35016 GCA_031371615.1 Actinomycetes bacterium
GTCGTCACGGCGAGCGCCGGCAACATGGCCCAGGGAGTTGCGTGGGCCGCCCGAGAGCTCGGCGTGCCGGCGACGGTGATCGCCCCCGAGGGCGCCCCGCAGACGAAGCTCGACGCGATCGCGAGGCTCGGCGGGAAGGTCGTCAAAGTACCGTACGAGCGGTGGTGGGAGATTCTGGTCACCTCGGAGCTCCACGAAGCCGAGGGCCTCTTCGTGCATCCCGTGCAGGACGAGCGGGTGATGGCCGGCAACGGGACGATCGGGCTCGAGCTGGCCGAGGAACTGCCCGACCTCGATGCCGTGCTGGTGCCGTGGGGCGGCGGTGGCCTCTTCACCGGGATCGCGAGCGCGCTCGCGGCGTTGCGGCCTGAGGCGCGCGTCTACGCCATACAGCCCGAGACGGGAGCGGCCGTCACAGCGGCGCTGGCTGCGGGCGAGCCTGCCGAGGCCGCCGGCTTCAGGCCCTCGTTTGTCGACGGTGCCGGAGCGAAGGTCGTGCTGCCCCCCATGTGGGAGCGGGCGCGTCCGCTGCTTGCCGGCGCCTACACCGTGACGCTCGACGAAACCGCTGCCGCCGTCCGGCTGCTCGCGGAGCGAATGCGCGTGATCGCAGAGGGCGCAGGAGCGCTGGCTGTCGCAGCGGCGCTCTCCGGGAAGGCTCCCGGGCGGAAGGTCGTCTGCATCGTGTCGGGCGGCAACATCGACGCCGCGCGCCTCGTGACGATCCTGCGCGGCGAGACGCCCGACTAGACCGAGGTGCTAGGCCGCTGCCGCGGTCTCGTACGACTCGAGCTGATCCTTCAGCTTACGGCGGATCCCCGCGAGGATCTGGGACACGCGCGATTCGCTGACACCGAGCATCCGGCCGATCTCCGCGCCCGGGATCTCCTGCACGTGCACCAGCGAGAGGATGTGACGCTCGCGCTCGGACAGTCGAGCGATGGCGCCGCGCATGGCGGCGTTCCGGTCGGAGCCGAGCAGCGCCGCCTCCGGATTGAGCTCGCCGTCGGGCGACTGGATCGTCTCGCCGACCTCGATCGGAAGGGAGTCGTCGGCGCCACGCGCCGGGGCGTTCAAGGAAGCGACATCCGAGCGGTCGATGTCCTCGAGGCTCGCGCGCAGGTCGTCGACGGTCGTACCCAGCTCGGCGGCCAGCTCGGCCTCGACCGGCATGTTGCCGAAGCGAGCGAAGAAGGAGTCGCGGGCCCGCTCGATCCGCCGGCCCTCGCGCCGGACCGAGCGCGACGCCCAGTCCTGCTTGCGGAGCTCGTCGACGAGCGCGCCGGCGACGCGCGTCCAGGCGTACTGCTCGAAGCTCGCGCCCTTGTTCGGGTCGAAGCGGTCGATCGCCTCCATCAGCGCGACCAGGCCAGACGACGCGAGGTCGTCGAGCTCGCAGTGGGCGGGCAGCTCGCGGACCTTGCGTGACGCGATGTAGCGAACCATCGGCGCATACGCGAGCACGAGCTGGTCGCGTGAGCGCGAGTCCCGCCGTTCCTTCCAGTTGCGCCAGAGGGCCTCGGCCTCCGAAGAGGTGAGGCGCTGAGCGCTGCTGGTGGAAGTAGCGCTGATGAGAGTCGATGACACTGAGAGCCTCCGCAGTAGGTATCCGACGTGCCGCCTTCCTCTTATCGGGACTAATTCAGCCCGGGCAACAGTCTCGTTTCGGGCCTCTGGGCATCCCCGATTCGGGTGACGCTGCGCGGTCGGTCAACCGGCGCGAACGACGCCGACGTACCGGAATCCGAGCGCCTGCATGGCGCCTGCGTCGATCAGTGCCTGCTCGAGCACGGCGGTCGCGACACCCGCGAGCTTTCGATGCAGGTGCGGTGTCCATTCGAACTCTCTCTCGTCGAAGCGCGCAGCGAGCGCTTCGCGCAAGGTGGCGAGCCCGTGCAGGCCGAGATGCTCCGCCTCCCATTCCCGTCGCAGCTCGTCGCGCGAGGCGGGAGCCTCGCCATGCCCGGCGGCGGCCCGCGCACGCCGCTGGCCGTAGAGCCAGTCGAGCGCCGTGTCGTCCAGGCGGTCCCACGCGAACTCGTCCACGACCAGGACTCCACCGGGGGGAAGCAGCCCGGCGATCTTGTCGAGCGCCGCGTCGAGATCGCGCATGTGGTGGAGGGAGAAGCTGGCCACGGCCGCGTCGAAGCGCTCGGAGTCCTCGAGATCTTCGAGCTTCAGCCGCCGAAACAGCTCGCCGGACGGGGCCAGAGGGTCGATGCCGAGCACGTCGTAACCGGCCACCGAGAGCGCCGTCGTCAACTCGCCCTGCCCGCAGCCGACATCGAGCACCCGTGCGGACAGCGCCGGTAGGTGCTCTCGCGCGAACTGCTCGAACGGTGTCATCAACACCGCCTCCGCACTGTCACCACGCCGAGCTTTGCCCATTCGAAGGCGACCGCCAGGGGCAGGCCGAGAACTGGATTCGGGGCCCCGATAAAACTGAGGCGGCCCTGGAAGCATCGCTCGAACAGCCGCCGCGCCCGGAAGAGGTGGAAGCGCGACGTGACGACGAGGAGCGAGTCCCAGCCATGCTCCCGCGCCAGCCGCGCGGCCAGGCGGGCCTCCCCGCGGGTCGAGTAGGGCTCGGGCCGGGGGCACACGACTCGTACAGGATCGCCGAAACGGCAGAGCCGGTTCGCGCTCGTCCAGCGCGGATCCCAGCCGTCCGAGATCACGAGCACCGGTGCGACGCCCCGCTCGACGAGCGCGAGGGCGACCGGCAGCCGTCTCTTATTGCCGGCCAGCACCATCACCGCGTCGGCCTCCGCCACCTCGTCGTCGTCGTAGAGGATGAAGAGGGGCATGCTCGCGACGACGAGAGCCGCGGGCACGGTCAACGCAATCACGAGGAGGAGACGGCGCACGATGCCGCAGACTAGAGGCGCGGCGGTGAGAGTCAGCGCGGAGGAGGCGCGCCGGATCGCGGTGCGCGCGCAGGCGCTCGACGGCAGCGCGACGGGCGTCCTCGAGACCGTGCGCCGGCTCGGCTTCCTCCAGATCGACGTCGTCGCGCCGGTCGAGCGGCCGCAGCACCTCGTCCTGTTCAGCCGGCTCGGGCCAACCTACGACCGCGCGGAGCTCGACCGGCTGCTCTGGCAGGAGCGGGCGCTCTTCGAGTGGGACGCGTTCATCTACCCGATCGAGGACCTGCCGCTCATCCGCGCGCGGATCCGCAGCTTCCGCCGCTCGCGACGCACCAAGAGCCACCGGTGGGTGCGCGATTTCCTGACCACGAACGCCGCCTTCCGCCGCTACGTGCTCCGCGAGCTCGACCGCAACGGCCCGATGCTCTCCCGCGACTTCGAGGACCGCGCGATCGGCGGCAACCGCGACAGCCGCTGGTGGGGCCCGCGCCAGGTCGGGCTCATGCTCCTGTCGCTCCACCTCTACGGCGAGATCGCGATCGTCGGGCGGCGAGGCGGCGAGCGGCTGTGGGACCGATCCGGACGCTGGTGGCCGGAGACGGAGCCGGTTTCGATCCGAGACGGCGAGCAGATCCGAGCCGAGCGGCGCTTCCGCACCCAGGGGGTCCGGATCGTCAAGGGCGAGTGGGAGCGGCACCCGGATGCCGAAGACGGGCCGGTGCCGGACCGCGCCGTCCTCCTCTCCCCCTTTGACCGCCTCGTCTACAACCGTGACCGGGCCGAGGCGCTCTGGGACTTCCGGTACCGGCTCGAGATGTTCGTGCCGAAGTCGAAGCGCGAGTATGGCTACTACGTGCTGCCGCTCCTCGTCGGGGACCGCGTCGTCGGCCGCGCCGAGCCGCGCTTCGACCGGAAGACCGGCGTGCTGGAGCTGCTCGGCGCCTGGGGCGAGACATCCCGGTTGGACGAGGCGCTCGCCGACCTCGGCACCTGGCTGGGGGCAGCTAGCATCAAGCGCTGATGGACTTCGAGACGCGAGCCATTCACGACGGCCAGGAGCCGGATCCAACGACTGGCGCGATCACGGTCCCCATCTACCAGACCTCCACGTTCGTGCAGGAAGCGGTCGGCGTCAACAAGGGCTACGACTACGCGCGCGTCGCGAATCCGACCCGCTCGGCGCTGCAGGAGGCACTCGCCTCGCTCGAGAACGCGGAGCACGGGGTTGCGTTCTCCTCCGGCCTCGGCGCAACGACGACCGTGATGCACCTCGTCAACCCGGGAGAGCGGGTCGTCCTGATCGCGGACGTCTACGGCGGCGTCTACCGGATGACCTCGCAGGTCTACGCGCCGAAGGGCTATCTCTTCGACTACGTTCCGGCGGCGGAGTTCGCGAACCTCCCTGACCATCTCGATGCGAACACGCGGATGGTCTGGGTCGAGAGCCCGTCGAACCCGGTGCTCAATGTGGTCGACATCCGCGCGGCGGCGGACGCAGCACACGCAGTCGGGGCGATCCTCGTCGTCGACAACACGTTCGCGACGCCGTACCTGCAGAACCCGCTCGACCTCGGCGCCGACATCGTCCTCCATTCGACGACCAAGTACCTGGGCGGCCACTCGGACGTGGTCGGTGGCTTCTGCGGGACGAACGACCCGACAATCGCGGAGCGGCTCTACTTCCTGCAGAAGTCGCTCGGCGCCGTCCCCGGCCCCTTCGACTCCTGGCTCGTCCTGCGTGGCCTCAAGACGCTCGCGGTGCGGATGCGCCAGCACTGCGAGAACGCCCGCGTGATCGCCGACTGGCTCGTCGAGCAGCTCGGCGCCGAGCAGGTGCTCTACCCGGGGCTCGCCTCACACCCCGGCCACGAGATCGCGAAGCGGCAGATGCGCGACTTCGGCGGGATGATCTCGTTCCTGGCCGACTCGGAGGAAACGGCGGTCGAGCTCGTCGGGCGGACGAAACTCTTCCAGCTCGCCGAGTCGCTCGGCGGCGTCGAGAGCCTGATCGAGCATCCGGCACGGATGACACACGCCTCAACCGCCGACGCACCCTTCGCCGCTCCGCGGAACCTCGTCCGGCTTTCGGTCGGGATCGAGTCGGTCGACGACCTGATCGCGGACCTGGCCTCGGCGCTCGTCCCCGCCGCGGCGCACGCCAAGTAACAGTCTGTTACTTGGCTACGGAGCAACCGATCGACCTGTTCCACGCGGGCGCGGCCTCTACGGTCGGGGCGTACCTTCTGGACACGTCCGGGGGACTGTCCCTCTTCGATTGCGGGCCGACGTCGTGCATCCCCGCGCTGAAAGCTGGGCTGGCGGAGCGCGGCCACGAGCTCGGCGACGTCAAGCGCCTGCTGCTGTCGCACATCCACCTCGACCACGCCGGCGCGGCGGGGGTGCTCGTCCGCGAGAGCCCGGACCTGACCGTCTGGGTCTCGGAGATCGGCGCGCCACACCTCGTCGACCCGTCCCGGCTCGAGCGGAGCGCCCGCCGGCTCTACGGCGCCACCTTCGACGAGCTCTGGGGGGAGCTCGCGCCGGTGCCCGAGGAGAACATCCGCGTCGCGAACGACCGGGTCGCCGGCCTCGAGGTCTTCCCCGCGCCGGGCCACGCGTCGCACCACGTCTGCTACTTCGACGGCACGACGCTCTACGCGGGCGATGCCGCCGGCGTACGCATCCAGCCCAGCCGTTCGGTGCTGCCGCCGACTCCACCCCCGGACGTGGACATCGAGGGGTGGTACCGCACCCTCGAGGAGATCGAGCGGCGAGCTCCCGAACAGCTCGCGCTGATCCATTTCGGGCCGGCGAACGACGTCAGCCGGCATCTCGGCGAGCTGCGCGAGCGGCTCGACACCTGGGCCCAGCGCGTCCGGTCCGGCGCCTCCGAAGCGGAGTTCGTCGCCGCGGGCAAGGCCGACCTGCCAGCGGACGAGGCCGAGGAGTACGACCGCGCGATGCCGTTCTGGCAGTCCTACCAAGGTCTGAAGCGCTACTGGGACACGCTGGAAAGTCCGACCGCCGAGGCGTAACCTCGACGCATGGCGGCGCTGCGCCACCGCAACTTCCGGCTCCTCTTCGCGGGCCGTGCAATTTCCTTCTTCGGCACGAACGTCGTGCCGGTCGCGCTCGCCTTCGCGGTCCTCGACCTCGGCAGCGCCTCCGATCTCGGGCTCGTGCTCGGAGCACGAACGCTCGCGCAGATCGCGGCGCTCCTAGCCGGCGGCGTCTTCGGCGACCGCCTGCCACGCAAGCTCGTCCTGATCGGGTCCGACTCCGCCAACTGCGCGATCCAGCTGGGAATGGGGCTCCTGATCGTCTCCGGCCACGCCGAGGTCTGGCAGCTGATCGTGCTCCAGCTCGCCGGCGGTGCTTCGACGGCGTTCCACTCGCCCGCCACGTCCGGCCTCGTACCGCAGACGGTCCCCCAGGAGGTGCTACAGCAGGCGAACGCGTTCATGACGCTCTCCCGCTACAGCGCGACGATCCTTGGCGCCGCAGCCGGGGGGATCCTCGTCGCGACGGTCGGCTCGGGTTGGGCGATCGTCCTCGATGCGGGCACCTACGCGGCCAGCGTCGCGCTGATCGCGCTACTGCGCCTGCCCGCGACGGCGAACCGGGCCGAGGCGCCGCACTTCGTTCGCGAGCTCCGCGAAGGGTGGGGTGCCTTCGTCGAGCAACGGTGGGTCCCGATCTCCTGCGGCTGGATCGCGCTCTACTTCCTCTTCACGCTCGCGCCCGTGCTCGTGATCGGGCCCGCGATCGCCAAGGAGTCGCTCGGAGGCTCGACCGCCTGGGCGATCATCCTCACCGGCGAAGGCGTCGGCGCCCTCCTCGGCGGCGTCGTCGCGATCCGCTGGCGGCCGCGGAGGACACTCGTCGTGATGGGCGCGATCCTCGGCCTCGCCTGCCTGCAGCCCGCGCTCCTCGCCGGCCAGGCAGCGGTTGCGCTGATCGCGTGGGCGGCCGCTTTGACGGGATTCGGCTTCGCCTTCGGAACTGTCCTGTGGGAGACGATGGTGCAGGAGCGCGTTCGACCCGAGCACCTTTCACGCGTCTCCGCCTATGGCTGGTTCAGCGCGATGTGCTGCTTGCCGCTCGGCTACGCGCTCGCTGGTCCGGCGGCCGATCTCGTCGGGATGGATGCCGTGCTGTGGTTCGGCGCCGCGTGGATGGCTCTGTCTTCCCTCGCCTTCATCGCGTTGCCGCCGATTCGGGCTCTGCGCAGCAGCGAGGACGCCGCCGCCGCCCCCGCGAAGCCTGCGGCGGCCTGAGCGCATAAGGTCGCGAGATGCCGCCCCCGCCCGTCACCGCGGAGCTCGAGGCGTTCCTGCGTGAGCCGAACCCGGCCGTCGTGGCGACGCTCCGCCCGGACGGCTCGCCTCACACCGTCGCCACCTGGTACGACTGGGTCGATGGGCTGATCCTGCTGAACATGGACGCCACGCGGGCCCGGCTCGGTCACCTCCGGCACGACCCGCGCGTCTCGCTGACCGTGCTGGACAAGGAAAGCTGGTACAGCCACGTCTCGCTCGCAGGTGTCGTCGAGCGCCTCGTCGACGACAGCGACCTCGCCGACATCGACCGGCTCGCTCTCCGCTATACGGGCAAGCCGTTCCGGAACCGGGCAGGCAAGCGCGTCAGCGCCTGGGCTCGCGTCGAGCGCTGGCACGAATGGGAGGTCGAGGTCAAGCCCAGCCGGTGACGAGCCAGCGCCGACCTGCGAACCGCCACCACATCAGCGCGAGGCGCGCGCAGATGAGGACGAAGAGCGCCGACCAGACCCCGACGATCCCCCAGTCGAATGCGAGCGCCGCGAGCGCGACGGACGCGGACGCCAGGAACGCGACCACCATCGAGCGCATCAGAAACTGCCCGTCCCCGGCTCCGATCAGGATCCCGTCGAACGCGAAGACGGCGCCGTTCAACGGCTGCATCAACGCAAAGATGACCCAGATCGCCTGCGCCCGCTCGATGACGGCGTCGTCACTCGTAAAGGCGTACGGCAGCACTCCTTTCAGCGCGAGCATCACCGCCCCGAAGACGACTCCCGCATAGACCGAGAGCCAGATCATCCGCACGCTCGCCGCGTAGGCGCGGTCGGACTGCCCCGCCCCGAGCCCTCGGCCGACGATCACCTGCCCGGCGATCGCGATCGCGTCGAGGACGAGCGCGAGGAAGATCCAGAGCTGAAAGGCGATCTGGTGCGCGGCGAGCGACGCGTCGCCGAACCGTGCGATCACGGCGCCGGCCAGCGTGAAGGCAGCGAGCAACGCCGCCGTCCGGACGAAGATATGGCGCCCGATCACGAGCAGCCGCCGCATCAGGTCGAGGGACACGCTGGCTTCGCCGCGCGCCGCGCGGAGGATGACGACGATGAACGCCGCGCCCATCCCGGCTTGGGCGACCACCGTCCCCCAGGCCGACCCCGCGATTCCCCAACCGAAGCCGTAGACGAACAGCAGCTCGAGCACGAGGTTGACGACGTTCCCGGCGATCACGATCACGAGCGGCGTTCGCAGGTCGGCGATGCCGCGCAGGTAGCCCTGACCGCCGAGAGCGAGGAACGCGAACGGGAGCCCGAGCGCGGCGATCCGTGCGTAGGTCACGGCGTAGTCGGCCGTCCCGCCCTGGCCGCACATCAGGTCGACGATCTGTGGCGCGAGCGCAATCACGCCGGTGGCGATGGCGAGCCCGAAGCCGAGCGAGAGCCAAAGCGCCTGCGCCCCGAGGCGGTTCGCGATCCGCGCCTGCCCCGCTCCGGACGCGCGCCCAACCTGCGCCGTCGTCCCGTACTGGAGGAAGTTGAAGACCCCGAAGAGGCCGCTCAGGACAATCGCCGCAATCCCGAGCGCCGCCAGCTGGTGCCGGCCGAGATGGCCGACGATCGCGGTGTCGACCAGGAGATAGAGCGGTTCGGCGGCGAGCGCGCCGAGCGCCGGGACGGCGAGTCTCAGGATCTCGCCGTCGTACTCGGATCGGAGCCTCAACGAGCTATGGCAGCTTCGTAGGCGGCGACGTAGTCGGCCACCATGCGCTCGGGCGTGAAGTTCTCCTCGACGGCGCGCCGCAGCACCGCCGGGTCGAGCGCGTCAGCCGCCTCGAGCGCTCCGACCGTCTGGCGCCAGTCGTCGATGATGATCCCCGTCCGGCCGTCCTCGATCACCTCGGGGACGGCACCCCAACGGGTCGCGATCACCGGCGTCCCGCACGCCATCGACTCGATCATGACGAGGCCGAACGGCTCCGGCCACGAGATCGGGAAGACGGTCGCCCGGGCGTGCTGGAGCAGCTCCACCTTCTCGCCGTGCGTCACCTCGCCGACGTACTCGCGGTCGCCGCCGAGATGGGGCCGAACGTGCTCGTCGAAGTACGCCTGCTCGGCTGGCTCGGCGCACTTGCCCGCGATCTTCAGCGGCAGGCCCGCCTCGAGCGCGATCGTGACGGCGCGATGCGCGCCCTTGTCCGGGCTCATCCGGCCGAGAAAGAGCAGGTAGTCGCCCTGCACGGGCCGGTAGGGGTAGTAGGAGAGGTCGAGTGCGTTCGGAACGTTCGCGATCCAGGGCAGGTTCGGCCGCGGCTCGCGCTGGCTCAGCGAGAGCGAGATCAGCTGCGCTCGGGGCGCCATCCGGACGATTTGCTCGTAGAGATCGCCCGGATGGCCGTTCACCGGGCCGTGCACGGTGTGCACGAGCGGCGTCGGCAGAAGCGAGCCGAGCGCCAGGCCCAGCAGCCCGGTGTGGTCGTGGATGACGTCGAAGTCGTCGTTCCGCGCAAAGCAGTTGAGCGCGTGTTGGAGCTCCCAGAACGTCTGACCGATGCGCTCGCTCGGCGCGGTGTCGAACACGGCCGCGAGCTGCGCCCGCGTGCTCGAGTCCCCCGAGGCGAACAGCGTCACGTCATGGCCGGCGTCCGCGAGCCCGTCCGCGAGCAGCGAAACGATCCACTCGATCCCGCCGTAGCCCGAGGGCGGGACCGGGAACCACACCGGACTGAGGATGGCGACCTTCATTCGACGGTCACCCGCCCGTCCGCGACCTCGACGTCCCAGGGTCGCCCGAACGCGTGCACGCCTCGAAGCTCGAGGCCCTCGAGCCACTCGGGAGCACCTGCTGCGGTGGTGCGGAGCTCGCGCTTCGCGGGGTCGGGCTTGAGGCCGAGCAGCAGCCGCAACAGCAGGATCGGCGTGCCGGCAGCCCAGGCCTGCGGCCGGGCTGCCGTCGGATAGGCGATCGGGAACGGCGTCTCGCCGCGCGTGAAGCCCGCGAACACCTCCGGAAGCGACCGGTCGAAGAAGCGTGCGGCCTCGAGCAGTGCGCCGGCGACCGTCCAGACGTCGGCGGTACGCCCGGCCCGCGCGAGACCCCACGCGCCCAGGGACGTGTCGTGCGGCCAGACGGTGCCGTTGTGGTAGCTGAGCGGGTTGTAAGCAGCATCCGCCGTCGACATGGTCCGGAACCCCCAGCCCGACCAGAGCTCATTGCCCAGAAGCCGGTTCGCGATCGTCTCGACTCGCTCCGGTGCCACGATACCGCTCCAGAGCAGATGCCCGAGGTTGGAGCAGAGCGAGTCGACAGGCTTCTTCTCGCCGTCCAGCGCCAGCGCGTAGTAGCCGCGCTCCTCGATCCAGAACTGCTCGTCGAAGCGAACCCGCAGTGCAGCCGCCTCGTCTTCGAGCCGCTGCGCCAGCGGCTCGTCGCCCCACACCGCCCGTGCCAGCACGGCGAGACGGACCTTGGCGTCGTAGACGTAGCCCTGCACCTCGGCCGGCGCGATCGGCGTCTGCGCGAACGAGCCGTTGTGGAAGCGCTGGGAGTCGCCCGAGTCCTTCCACGACTGGTTCTCGAGCCCGCGAGGTGTGCGCCGCTCGTACTCGACGAAGCCGTCCTGGTCGCGGTCGCCGTAAACGTCGATCCAGTTCAAAGCCGCGAGCGCGGGCTCGCGCAGCCGCTCCACGAGCTCGGCGTCCGCGGTCCACCGCCACGCCTCGGAGAGCAGGACGAGGAAGAGCGGCGTCGCATCGACGGTGCCGTAGTAGGTGCCGAACCACGTCTCGGCGGCACGGCCTCGGCGCAGCTCGTGGAGGATTTTGCCCGGCTCCGCGTCGATCGAGGCGTCGTCCTCGCGCGCCTGCAGACCCGCGAGCGCCTCCAAGGACGCGATCGCGAGCTCGGGCCCGAGCAGCATCGTCTGCAGGCTTGTGATCAGCGTGTCGCGCCCGAAGACGGTCATGAACCAGGGCATTCCCGCGGCCGGAAGCTTGCCGAGCCCGTCGCCGGTGCGCATGCGGAGCGCAGCCAGGTCGGCGACCGACTGTGTGAAAGCCAGGCGCAGGTCGTCGGACTGGACGCGCAGCCGGGGCACGCGCAGCCGCCACGTCTCGAGCGACTCCCGGACATTGACGCGCTCCGCGCCGAAGCGGCGCTCGACCGCCATTCTGTGCGCCTCCGCACCCGAGAGCGACGGGACGATGTCCACGCGCAACTGCCAGCGCTCGCGTGGCGCAAGCTCGAGCTGGAACACCACACGCGCCCCGTCGATCGTGCCCGGCTGCGAGAAGAGCACCTGCGTCTTCGCGCCGCCGTTCGTTGCCTCCTCGAGGACGAGCTGATTCGCGGACGCGTCGAAGCGGGCCGCCGCGGGGGACGGTAGCGGCCGCGCCGTCTCGGGATGCCCGAGCGCGAAGTCGTGCTCCTTGACGGTAATGATGTCCGCGAAGTCGGTGCCGACCTCGAGCTCGAGCTCGAACGAGAGCGGCTCGGCGCTCTCGTTGCGGACGATCAGGTGATCCTGCATCCCCTCGCCGATGAAGCGCTCGCGCGCGATCGAGAGCGTGTCCTGCGGCAGCCCGGGAACGACCGGGTTGCGCAGGTAGAACGCAGCGGAGAAGTACTCGACCTTCCCCGACGAGAGCAGCAGCGGACGGACACCGTCGATGCGGAGCTCGAGCCGGGAGAGAAAACGCGTGTCCTCGGCGAAGAGCCCGCTCGTCTTGCCGTCGAGGTCGCCGATCTCGTCGCAGATACAGAAGGTCGAGCCTTCGAGAATCGTCAGGCCCATGTGGCTCAGTTCCGAACGACGCGCGCGCCGCTCGACTGAGCCAGGGCCTTGACGACGATCTCGTCGATGTTCACGTGCGGCGGCCGCGTCAGCGCAAAGAGGACGCAATCGGCGACCTCGTCCGGCGTTACCGGATCGATCCCCGCGTAGACGGCCTTGGCCGCTTCCTCGTCTCCCCGAAAGCGGACGACGGAGAACTCGGTCTCGACGAGCCCCGCGTCCACGGTGGTGATCCGGATCGGCCGTCCGAGCAGGTCCTCGCGGAGCGCATAGGTGTAGCCCCGCACAGCGAACTTCGAGGCGATGTACGACGAGCCGTTCGGATAGGCCTGCCGCCCGGCGATCGAGCCCATGTTGACGATGTGGCCGCCGTCCCGGATGTGCGGCAGACAGAGGCGGGTCATGCGCATCAGCCCGGCGACGTTCGTCGCGATCACCGTCTCCTCGTCCTCCTCGGTCGACTCGTCCACCGGGACGCGGCCGAGCGCCAGACCGGCGTTGTTGAAGAGAATGTCGAGCCCGCCGAGCTCGTCCACCGCTGCGGCGACGAAACGGTCGCAGCTGTCCGCGTCCGTGACGTCGAGCGAGAGCGCGACGTCCGCGTCGACCCGCTCGACGCGCCTGGCCCCGCCGGCCACACGGACTCCCAGAGCGCGCAGGTCGCGAACCACGGCGGCGCCGATTCCGCTCGACGCGCCGGTGACGATCGCGGTCTTTCCCTCGAGGCTCACCGGGCCAGCTTAATGAGGCCGGGGGCATGCTCGACCTGAAGGGTGGTGTGGGTCACCGCGAAACGGTCGTGCAGGAGCACCTCCAGCTCGCGCCTGATCGCGTGACAGTCGGCCCCGGCCGCGACGAGGACATGCGCCGAGAGCGCCGGAAAGCCGGACGTGATCGTCCAGAGATGAAGATCGTGGACGCCGACGACGCCCCCGGTGGCGGCGATCGCGGCGCCGACCTCGCGCGCGTCCATTCCGGCCGGTGCCCCCTCGAGCAGCACGCCGACGGTCTCGCGGAGCACGCCGGCAGTGCTCAGGACGACGAGCAGGCCGATCAGGATCGCTGCGATCGGGTCCGCGTAGGCCCAGCCCGTGGCGAGCACGACGAGCCCGGCGACGACGACGCCCACCGAGGAGGCGAGGTCGGCGAGCACGTGCAACATCGCCGCACGGACGTTCAGCCCGGAGCCGGCAGCGTGGAGCACGCGCGCCGCGGCGAGGTTGACGAGGAGCCCGGCGACACCGGTTCCGAGCACCCAGCCCCCGGTGACGCCGGGCGGATCGGAGAGCCGTCCGATCGCAGCCCAGACGATCCACGCGCCGAGCGCGACGAGGACGAGCGCGTTCGCGAGCGCAGCGAGCACCTCGGCACGACGCCAGCCGAAGCTGCGCTCGGGAGTCGCCGGACGGTGCGCAAGCCAGGCAGCGAAGAGGGCGAGCCCGAGTGCGAGCGTGTCCGAGAGCATGTGCGCGGCATCGGCGAGCAGCGCGAGCGACCCGGCCGCGAGCCCGGCGGCCGCCTCGACTCCTGCGAACCCGAGCACCAGTACGAGCGCTGTCGCCAGGGCCTTGCTCTCTCTGCGGTGGGCGTGCACGACGGCACCGTAACGCGGCGCGATTCCGACCTGTTTATGATCGCGGCCGTGGCGGGGGTGACATTCGAAGGAGTGTCGAAGATCTACCCCGACGGAACCCGGGCGGTGAACCGTCTCAACCTGGGCGTCGAGGACGGGGAGTTCATGGTCCTGGTCGGCCCTTCGGGCTGCGGCAAGACGACCGCGCTGAGAATGGTCGCCGGCCTGGAGGACATCTCCGAGGGCCAGCTCCGGATCGGCGAGCGGGTCGTCAACTACGTCCCGCCGCGCGACCGCGACATCGCCATGGTGTTCCAGAGCTATGCGCTCTACCCGCACCTGACGGTCTACGACAACATCGCGTTCGGCCTGAAGCTGAAGAAGATGCCGAAGGCCGAGATCGACAAGCGCGTCCAGAACGCGGCCAACGTGCTCGGCCTCGAGAGCTTCCTCGACAAGAAGCCCCGCGCGCTGTCCGGCGGCCAGCGCCAGCGCGTCGCGATGGGCCGGGCGATCGTGCGCGAACCGGCAGCCTTCTTGATGGACGAGCCGCTCTCGAACCTGGACGCGAAGCTGCGCGTGCAGATGCGCGCGGAGATCGCGAAGCTCCAGAGCGACCTCGGCACGACGACCGTCTACGTCACGCACGACCAGATCGAGGCGATGACGATGGGCGACCGCGTCGCCGTGATGCGCAAGGGCGAGCTGCAGCAGGTGGCGGCGCCGCAGGAGCTCTACGACCAGCCGCTGAACCTCTTCGTCGCCGGCTTCATCGGCAGCCCCTCGATGAACCTCGTGGAGGCGAAGCTCGAGCGCGCAAACGGCGGGCTCGTCGCCGTGGCCGGCAGCCAGCGGGTCGCGCTCGGCGACGAGACGCTCTCCGCCCGACCCGCGCTGAAGCAGTTCGAGGGGCGGGCCGTGATCCTGGGTATCCGGCCCGAGGACCTCGAGGACGCAGAGCTCGCTGCGGACGGCTCTCCCGATCGGACGCTCAACGGCGAGGTGCAGCTGACGGAGGCGCTCGGCTCGGAGGTGATGGTGCACTTCGCGATCGACGCCACCCACGCGATCACCGACGAGGTGCGCGAGCTCCAGAAGGACGCGGGCACCGCCGAAATGGGCATGTCCAGCGCGCAGGACGGCGGCGGCGCGACGATGGTCGGCCGCTTCGGCGCCCGCTCGACGGCGCGCAAGGGAGAGCCGATCAAGGTCGCCGTCGATACGCGCGCCCTGCACTTTTTCGACCCGGAAACGGGACTTGGCATCTACGACGGAACGAAAGGAGACGCATGAAGCGCCAGCGCTTGTACCTCGTCGGTCTCATGCTCGCACTCCTGCTCCTCGTCGGAGCATGTGGGGGCGGCAACGACAACGCGGGGAGCGGGACGACCGCAGCAGGGACGACGGCCGAGGCAAACGTCTCCGGCAGCATTTCGGTGATCGGAGTCTGGACCGGCCCCGAGCAGGAGTCCTTCCAGGCCGTGATCGACGGGTTCACCAAGGAGTACCCGGACGTGAAGGTCAAGTACACGTCCGGCGGCGACAACATCGTCACCGTCCTCTCGACCGCCGTCGAGGGTGGTAACCCACCCGACATCGCAACCGTGTCGCAGCCGGGCACCATGGCCGACTTCGTCAAGCGTGGAGCACTGCAGCCGCTCGACTTCGTGAAGGACGCGGTGACCACGAACTTCGGCGACTCGATCGTCACGACGGGAAGCGTCAACGGCAAGCTCTACGGCCTGCTCTTCAAGGCGGCCAACAAGTCGACCGTCTGGTACAACGTCGCCTCGTTCAAGGACGCCGGCGTCGAAGCACCGACCACGTATGACGACCTGCTCGCCGTGGCGAAGACGATCAACGCGTCCGGCCTACCCGCGTACTCGATCGGCGGCGCGGACGGGTGGACGCTCACCGACCTGTTCGAGAACATCTACATCCGCACCGCGGGCGCCGAGACCTACGACAAGCTCGCCAAGCACGAGATCCCGTGGACCGACCAGTCGGTCAAGGACGCGCTGGCAGAGATGGCGAAGATCGTCGGCGACACGGACAACGTCGCTGGCGGCCAGGCGGGAGCGCTGCAGACCGACTTCCCGACCTCGGTGTCGAACGTCTTCTCGGCGACGCCAAAGGCAGCCATGGTGCTCGAGGGCGACTTCGTCCCGGGCGTCGCGGGAGACGCCAACCCGCTCAAGCCCGAGACCGGGTTCAACGTGTTCCCGTTCCCGGAGATCGGCAGCTCGGGCAAGGCCGTCGTCGGCGGCGGCGACCTCGTCGTCCAGTTCAAGAAGAGCCCGGCCGCCGATGCGTTCATCGAGTACCTGACCGAGCCGGGGGCGTCGGAGATCTGGGCCAAGCGCGGCGGGTTCTCCTCGCCGAACAAGAAGGTCGACGCGAGCGTCTACCCGGACCCGATCCAGAAGACGACAGCGGGTGCGATCGGCGCGGCGGAGACGTTCCGCTTCGACCTCTCCGACCTGCAGCCGTCCGCGTTTGGCGGCACCGTCGGCCAGGGCCTCTTCAAGCTGTTCCAGGACTTCCTGAAGACGCCGACCGACGTCGACGGGATCACGACGAAGATGGAGGCCGCGGCCGCGAAGGCGTTCGGCTAAAAGCATGAGCGGCGGGGGCAGCATCGCGGGGGAGCCGCCGGTGGTGGCGGCTCCCCCGCCGGAGCACGAGGTCGGTCGCTGGAGCAAGTACGCCCTGGCGGCCGGCTTCCTCGCCCCTGCCACCGTTCTGCTGACCGTCTGGATCATCTACCCGGCGCTCTCGACGATCCGCCGGAGCCTCTACGACAAGAGCGGCGACAACCTCGTCTGGTTCGACAACTACAAGAACCTGTTCACGAGCGACCAGACGCTGAACGCGATCAAGAACAACGCGCTCTGGCTGCTGATCGTGCCGGCGTTCGTGACCGCGATCGGCCTGATCTTTGCCGTCCTGACCGAGCGGATCCGCTGGTCGGTCGCCTTCAAGACGGCCGTCTTCATGCCGATGGCGATCTCCGCATTTGCCGCCGCGGTGATCTGGCGCGTGATGGATCAGAAGGATCCGGACGTCGGCGCCGCGAACGCGATGATCCGCGTCGCCCACGACTACGTCAGCTCGCCGGGGGTGCTCTCCTCGGCGAAGCCCTCGACCGAGGACCTCGCCGGTGCTCCGTCTGGCGGTCTGACCCTCCAGAAGGCCGTTCGCCCGGGTGACGTCGCCCTCCTCGGCCTCACGGGTGTCAGCGCTTCCGAAATCCCCGCCGACGCTGTTCAGGCGGTCAAGCCGGAGCCGCTCCAGGGCGGGATCAACGGCGTGGTGTGGCGGGACTTCAGTCCGGGCGGCGGCACGCCGGGGAAGGTCGAGCCTCAGGAGGTCGGGCTCCCGGGTGTCACCGTCGAGCTGCTCGACACGGGCGGCAAGAAGGTCAACAGCGCCTCCACGGACAAGAACGGCACGTTCGCGTTCGAGAGCGTCACGGACGGCGAGTACCGCGTCGCAATCGGCTCGAAGACATTCGCGAAGCCCTTCCAGGGGGTCTCGTGGCTGGGCGAGAAGCTGATCACGCCCGCGATCATGTTCGCCTATATCTGGATCTGGGCCGGCTTCGCGATGGTCGTGATCGCGGCCGGGCTGGCGGCGATCCCCCGCGACACGCTCGAGGCCGCTCGCACCGACGGCGCCACCGAGTGGCAGGTCTTCCGTCGCATCACGGTGCCGCTGCTCGCACCCGTTCTGAGCGTCGTCTTCATCACGATGCTGATCAACGTCTTAAAAGTGTTCGACATCGTGATCGCCCTTGCTCCGGGCTCGGTCCAGGACGACGCGAACGTGATCGCACTCGACATGTGGCGCACCTCGTTCGGTGGCATCAGCGACTTCGGCTTCGGCTCTGCCATCGCCGTCTTCCTGTTCGTACTCGTGATCCCGATCCTGGCGCTGAACATCCGACGCTTCCGGCGGGAGGTGTAGCGCGTGACGACGATGGCCGAGGAGCTGCCGCAAGGGAACGAAACGGGCGCGCAGCGCGTGCTCCGCATCCTCGCGAAGGCGCCGGTCCACATCATCCTCGTGATCATCGGCGTGCTCTGGCTCGTGCCGACGCTTGGCCTCTTCTTCACGTCGCTGCTCGCGCCGGAGCGGTTCAACGAGTCGGGCTGGTGGCAGATCCTCTCGAAGCCGAGCCTGGCGACGCTGGACAACTACGACAAGGTCTTCAACACCGACACGATCGTCTCCTCGCTCTGGACGACGGTGCTGGTCTCGCTCGGCGGGACGATCTTCCCGATCTTCATCGCGGCCATGGCCGCCTACGCGTTCGCCTGGCTCGACTTCCCCGGCCGCGACTGGCTGTTCATCGTCGTGATCGCGATGCTCGTCGTGCCGATCCAGATGGCGCTGATCCCGATCTTCAAGCTCTACTCGGATCTCCACCTCTTCGACACGGTGCTCGGGCTGATCCTCTTCCACACGGCATTCGGGCTGCCGTTCGCGATCTTCCTCTTACGCAACTTCTTCATCGGGATTCCGCGCGACCTGATGGAGGCCGCGCGAATCGACGGCGCGTCGGAGGTCCGGATCTTCCTGCGCCTGATGCTGCCGCTGGCGCTGCCGGCAATCGCGTCGCTCGCGATCTTCCAGTTCCTCTGGACGTGGAACGACCTGCTCGTTGCGCTCACGTTCGGCCGCGAGACACAGCCGATCACGGTCGCGATTTTCACGCAGCTGCGCCAGTTCGGCTCCAACATCGAGCTGATCGCCCCCGCCGCGTTCGTGTCGCTGGCGATCCCGCTCGCGGTCTTCTTCGCGTTCCAGCGGTACTTCGTCCAGGGTCTGCTCGCCGGCTCGGTTAAATAGCTCTCGTGACACCGCGTGTCGCGATCGTCGGCTCCGGGCTCGGCGGGTTCGTCGCCTACGCGACGCTGAGGCACGGCGGCCTCGAGCCGGCCGAGATCGCGATCCTCGGGGACGACCCAGACCCGGCCGGAGCGTGGCGCCCGCGCGCGGCCGCGATCCGCCAGCGGCTGATGCGCTCGGAGAGCGACGGCCACTGCTGGCCGACCTCGTTCCCGGGCCTTGCGGCACGGGAAGCGGCGCGGCGACGGGACCTCGCACCCCTCGTCCTCAGCGTCTGCGACCGCTACCGCCCGACCGTCGAGCTCTTCCTGGCGCACGTCGACGAGCTTCGGGCGAGGAGCCGCTGGGACGAGAGCTTCGGGCGGGCGCGGGTCGAGCGGATCCGGGCGGTAAGCGGCGGCTTCGAGCTCGACGGACACGGTGTCTTCCCCCACGTGCTACTCGCTCCCGGGCATCCCGGCCTGACCCGGCCGCCCGAGCTCGACGGCGACCCGCGAGCGGTGCATGCGTACGAGCCGCACGAGTACGCATCACGCGTCGCGATCGTCGGCGCTGGCATGGCCGCCGCAACCGAATGGCTGAATGCGCTCGCCGCGGGCGCCGCGGTCGTGTCGGTGCGCCGCCGCGAGCCGGCGCGGCGACCGCTCAACGTCGCCAGACCGCTCTTCACCAAGCGCGGCCTGGCGGGCTTCCGCGGCGCGCCGCGCAGGGGGCGCGCCGAGCTCCTCCGCGGCTTCGGCGAGCCCTCCTTTCCGCCCGGACGCACCTGGGACACGCCGCTCGAGCAGGCGGCGCGCGAAGGCCGCTTCCGAGTGGAGCACGACCTCGACGGCGCCGAGCAGGTCATCTGCGCGACCGGCTTTCGGCGCGGGTTCGAGCACGACCCCCTGCTGGCGGGGCTCGTCACCGAGCACGGCCTCGAGACCGAGGAGCGCTGGATCGTGCTCGCCGACGACTCGACCGTGCCCGGCCTGACCGATGCGACCCGAACGCTCGCGCTCGCCGGCGTGTCCGCTCAGTGGGCGTTCCCGGCCGCCGACACGCTCGTAGGCATGAAGATCGCGGCGCGGAGCTTCCGGAAGAGAGTCGAGCGATGTCCTACACGCTGAGGGGGCGGATCGAGACCCGGCTCGCCGCGGCTCTGCTCCCGTTCCTCGCCGCCGCCGTGCTCTCCCCGATCCTCCACAAGTGGTGGCCGCTGGAGCTCGCGGGGACGATGCTCGCGGTCGGGCTCACGCTCGACGTCACGCTCTACCACCGGCTGCTCCCCTACCAGCCGGGCTGGGTCGCGTTGCCGCTCGGGCTGCTCGAGCTCGCAGCCACGATGGGAGCGGCCCGGCCGCTGGAGGTGCACGCGCCGCTCTACCCCGCGGTGGGCTTCTTCGCCGGCGCGTGGCTCGTGCTCCAGGTGCTGGCGCACGCAGGGCTGCCGCTGCTGCGGCTGACCTGGCCAGAAGACGGGGGCGAGCTGGGGCGCGCCGGCGTGGGGCTCGCCGCCGCCGCGCCGGTCGCGCTGCTCGCGGTGGTGGGGACGGCCTGGGCCATCGAGCCCCCTACGGTCCGCCTGGCGGCCGGAATTCACCAGGGACCGCTCGTCCTCGACCATGCGCAAACGCTGATCGGCGAGCCGGGCGCGATCGTCCGCGGCGGGATCGTGGTGACGGCCGACGACGTGACCGTCCGCAACGTGACCGTGCGCGGCGGCGAGAACGGAGTCGAGGTCGACGGAGCCGAGAGCGTCGAGCTCGACCACGTCGTCGTCGAGGGGGCCGAGCTCGATGGCATCAACGTCCGCCGCAGCCAGGTGGAGATCCGTGACTGCACGATCCGCTCGCTGCCTGCCGCCTACACGCAGGGCATCGACATCTCCTTCGGCAACGACCTCCACCCCAGCGTCGTCGAGGGCTGCACGGTGACAGGGGGGCGCGAGGGCATCGTCACCCACTTCGCCATGGTGATGGTGCGGGACAACCACGTCGGCGGCACCGAGTTGCGCGCGATCACGATGACCGAGATGTCGATGGGCATGATCGAGAACAACGAGATCGACGGCGCCCTCGGGGTCGGGATCTTCTGCGGCGACTACTCGGAGTGCGGGATCGAGGGCAACGCGGTCTCGAACGTCGAGCCGGACCTCGATTCGGGCGACCTCACCCGGCTTGGAGTCGCGATCCAGGCTCACCGCGGCGCCGACGCTGAGCTCAGAGACAACACGGTCAGCAGCAGCCCCGGCGGGATCGCCGCCTTCGTCGACGCGACGATCCACGAGAAGAGGTGACGTGCCCGCCCGCCTGCAGCTGATCGCCCGCACGGGCCATCCGGACTTCCTCGACCTGCCGTGGGACAAGCCGCTCGCCGAGTGGAACTCGGAGCGGCTCGTCGAGGTCGTCCGCGGAATCCACCGCCACGTCGTGCGCTTCGTCGAGTACGAGACCCCGTCCGGCCCGGCGCTCTACGCACTGAAGGAGCTGCCCGCGCCGATTGCGCGGCGCGAATACGGGCTGCTCCGCGCCCTTGCCGCCGAGGAGATGCCCGTCGTCGAGGCGGTCGGCGTCGTCACCGAGCGCGGCGAGGGGCTGGAGGCGGTTCTGATCACCCGCCACCTCGACTACTCGCTGCCGTTCCGGACGCTGTTCGCGCGCGGCAGCGTCCCCGACCTACGCAGACGGCTCCTCGACGCGGGCGCAGAGCTGCTTGTCCGTCTCCACCTCGGCGGCTTCTTCTGGGGCGATTGCTCGCTCTCGAACACGCTCTTCCGCCGCGATGCGGGAGCGCTCGCGGCCTACCTGGTCGACGCCGAGACCGGCGAGCTTCACCCCAGCCTCTCCGACGGCCAACGCCGGCACGACCTCCTGATCGCGGAAGAGAACGTCGCGGGCGAGCTCGCGGACGTCGAGGCGCAGCTCGACCGTGAAGGCGAGCTCCACCCCGAGGAGACAGCGTCCGAGCTCGTGGCGCGCTACGAGAGCCTCTGGGAGGAGCTGACGCGCGAGGAGGTGTTCTCCGACGACACGCGCTACAAGATCGACGACCGGCTGCGGCGGCTGAACGACCTCGGCTTCGACGTCGACGAGCTCGAGCTCGTGGCCGGAGAGGACGGCTACCGGCTACGTCTGAACCCACGCGTCGTCGAGCCTGGCCACCACCGCCGCCGGCTGCATGCGCTCACGGGCCTGATGGCCCAGGAAAACCAGGCACGCCGCCTCCTCAACGACCTCGCCCGCTACCGGGCGGAGCTCGAGCGGACCAGCAAGCGCCCCATCCCGGAGACCGTCGCGGTGCATCGCTGGCTGTCGGAGGTATTCGAGCCGGCGGTCGCCGCCGTCCCCGCCGAGCTCTGGGGCAAGCGGGACGCGGCCGAGGTCTTCCACGAGGCGCTCGAGCACCGCTGGTTCCTCTCCCAGCAGGCGGGGGAGGACGTCGGGCTGATGCCTGCGGTCCAGGCGTACGTCGACGATGTCCTCCGGCACGCGCCCGACGAGCGTGCGGTGCTCTAGCCCGGCGCGACCGACAAGGAGGAGACTTAGTGTTGTTTCAACACTAAGTCAGCGCGATGCTGTCGATCGTGACGGGCGTCAGGGGCACGTCGCCGCCGTCGCGCTCGACCATCGAAATCTTGTCGGCGACGTCCTGGCCCTTCGTCACCTTCCCGAAGACGGTGTGCTTGCCGTCCAGCCACGAGGCCGCCTCCGTCGTGACGATGAAGAACTGGCTGCCGTTGGTGTTCGGACCGGAGTTGGCCATCGCGAGCGCGCCGCGCTCGATCTTGTGGTCGTTGAACTCGTCCTCGAACTGGTAGCCCGGGCCGCCGGTGCCGGTGCCCTGCGGGCAGCCGCCCTGGACCATGAAGTCGGGGATGACGCGGTGGAAGATGAGCCCGTCGTAGAAGCCCTCGCCGGCGAGCTTGGTGAAGTTCTCGACCGTCTTCGGGGCCTCGTTGGGGAAGAGCTCGATCTCGATCGGTCCTTCGCTGGTGTGAAGCGTCGCTTTGGTCATGCCTGGACCGTAGCCAACGTCGCCGCAGCACGCGCCGCTGCCAGGCGTTCCGGCACGGTCGGGTGGGAGAACAGCCAGAGATAGGCGAGCCGGGGTGGTGCCGGGTCGGCCAGGTTGGCCTCGGACAGCCGGCCGAACGCGGACTCGAAGGCGTCAAGATCTCCGGTCTGCTCGACCGCGAAGCGATCACAGGCGTACTCCCAACTGCGAGAGATCGCGGCCTGCAGGGGAGCTGCCGCGATCCCGAGGACCGACGCGACCAGCAGCACGAAGGCCGTCATCCGCGCATCGCCGGGGCCGGTCGCGTGGATCGCGGCCAGCACCGCCTCCGACGAGAGCAGGGCCCAGAGCGAAAGCACGGTGGCCGCCACACCCGCCATTGCGAGCGCTGTTCCGAGGGCGACGTGCCGGTAGCGGCGATGGCCGAGCTCGTGCGCGACCACGATCAAGATCTCGGGCGTGCTCGCCTGCTCGACGAGGGTGTCGTAAAGGACGACCCGGCGCGTCGCGCCGAGCCCGGAGACATAGGCGTTCAGCTTCGTCGTGCGCTTGCTGGCATCCGCGACGAGCACCTCCCGGACCGGCACGCCCGCGTCGTCCCCCAGTTTCAGGACCGCGCCCCGTAGGGCCGAATCCTCGAGCGGTTGGAACTTGTTGAAGATCGGCTCGAGTACGACCGGGGCAACGAAGCTGAGCACGAGCACGACGACGGCACCGGCGCCGCCGGCGATGAGCGGCCAGACCGACGGAAATGGGCCCACGCACCCGACCAATCCGGCCATGGCGGCGCCGGAGAGCACCGACCCGATCTCGACAGCCTTCAGCCGGTCGAGCGCGAAGTCGCGCCCGCTCTGGCGGGAGAAGCCGTACGCGCGCTCGTGCAGCAGGCCGAGCCAGATGCTGAGCGGCAGCCGGACGAGCGCGGAGAGATGAACGATCAGAGCGCCGAGCAGGAACGCGCCGGCGGCTTCCGGCAGCGAGTCGACGATCCCGACCACTGCCTGGCCGGGCGCGGTGAACGCCAGTACGGCGAGCATTGCCAGGCCGAGCGCGACGTCGGCCAGGATGACGCGATAGCGCGGATCGTGATAGCGACGGGCGAGCTGCTCGCCTCCTGGCCCGTGCGCCGCTACGGCTCCCACGGGTCGTGTGTATCACGCGACAGCAGGCGCGCGGAGACGGCCCGCGGCATAGACTCCGCGGCCGTGAGCGAGGCGGCAAGCACCAAGGCTGACGACGTCGCGCTCGAGCTGGAGCAGGCGATCGTCTCCGGTGAGCTCGCTCCTGGCACCGTGCTCCGCCAGGAGCAGCTGTCGGCGCGGTACGGCGTCAGCCGAACGCCGATCCGGGAGGCGCTCCGCCGCGTCGCAGCGCAGGGCCTCGTCTCGTTCGAGCCGAACCGCGGCGTTCGCGTCCGGACGCTGACGCGCGCCGAGCTGCGCGAGGCCTTCCTGATCCGGGCAGAGCTCGAGAGCCTCGCGACCGAGATCGCAGCGGAGCGGATGACGCGCGCCGACCTCGACGAGCTCGAGGCGATCGAGGATCGGTTCGCCGGCCTCACCGACGAGCTGCGCCGCGGCGGCCGCCTCGCCGCGGAGCGCCGAGCCGGTCTCGTGACCGACTGGGTTCGCGCCAATCACGCCTTCCACGACGTGATCTACCGGGTTGCAGGCTTGCCGATGGTCGAGCGGATCGCAAAGTCCGCCCGCTACTCGGGCTCGGCAGTCTGGGCCCCTTCCGACGCCGGCGAGCTGGACGAGCTCTACGGCGCGAACGAGCGGCAGCATCGGGCACTGCTCGACGCCCTGGCAGCCGGCAGCCCGAGCGGCGCCCGAGCCCTCGCACGGGAGCACGTGCTCTCGTCCGGCGCCCTGCTCGAACGCATCCTTGCTCAGCAATTCGGATCCGACAAAGACAAGAAACGGGTTTGACAAGCGATCTAGACGCGATCTAGGATCCGAGAGTGAGTATTTCGGATCCCAAAGGAGACCTCAGATGAGCGCCACGAACGGCAACGGCACCCGTCCCGAACGTCTCGCGGCGATTGACGCCCTCGAGCAGGAGTGGGCTGACAGCTCTCGCTGGGACGGGATCCGGCGCGGCTACACGGCGGCAAACGTGATCGGGCTGCGAGGCTCGCTCCCGATCGAGCACTCGTTGGCACGCCACGGCGCCGAGAAGCTGTGGCGCCTGATCGGCGCGGACGACTACATCGCCGCGCTCGGCGCGCTCACCGGAGGCCAGGCCGTGCAGATGGCAAAGGCGGGATTGAAGGCGATCTATCTGTCCGGCTGGCAGGTCGCGGCCGACGGGAACCTCGCCGGCGACGTCTATCCCGATCAGAGCCTCTATCCCGCGAACAGCGTTCCTGCGATGGTGAGGCGACTCAACAACGCGCTCATGCGAGCCGACCGGATCGAATGGGCCGAGGGCAATGACGACGGGGTCGACTACCTGCTCCCGATCGTCGCGGACGCAGAGGCCGGCTTCGGGGGCCCGCTGAATGCGTTCGAGCTGATGAAGGGGATGATCGAGGCCGGGGCCGCAGGCGTCCACTACGAGGACCAGCTCTCTTCCGAGAAGAAGTGCGGTCACCTCGGCGGCAAGGTGCTCGTCCCCACAGCCCAGTTCATCCGAACGCTGCTCGCAGCCCGCCTCGCAGCAGACGTGATGGGCGTGCCGACGCTCGTGATCGCACGGACGGACGCCGACGCGGCAACGCTGCTGACGAGCGACGCCGACGAGCGCGACGCGCCGTTCCTGACGGGCGAGCGGTCGCCCGAGGGCTTCTTCTACGTTCGCTCGGGCATCGAGGCGGCGATCGCACGTGGCCTCGCGTACGCCCCGTATGCCGATCTCGTCTGGATGGAGACGTCGACGCCGGATCTCGGTGAGGCGCGCGAGTTCGCCGCTGCGATGCATGCGGAGTTCCCGGGAAAGCCGCTCGCTTACAACTGCTCGCCGTCGTTCAACTGGCGGCGCCACCTGGACGACGAGACGATTGCGCGCTTCCAGCGCGAGCTCGGAGCGATGGGCTACAAGTTCCAGTTCATCACGCTGGCCGGCTTCCACGCGGTCAACGAGTCCATGTTCGAGCTCGCCCGCGGCTACGCGGCCGAAGGGATGCCCGCCTACGTCCGGCTACAGGAGCGCGAGTTCAAGCTCGAGGCCGACGGCTACACGGCGACCAAGCACCAGCGCGAGGTGGGCGCGGGCTGGTTCGACGAGATCGCGCAGGCAGTCTCCGGGGGCCAGAGCTCGACGCTCGCGCTGAAAGGCTCGACCGAAGAGGCGCAGTTCGACGGGAAGGGCGCCGCTGCACACTGATTAACGCGCAAGGAGGAAGAACCTGAAGCAGCCGCTCCGCGGCCGGGCTCTGTCATAGTCCCTCCCTCTCATGGAGGGGGGACAGCCGATCCGGGTGCTCGTGGTCGACGACCACCGCATGTTCACCGACGCCCTGACCACAGTCCTCGACCAGGACGAGCGCTTCGAAGTGGTCGGCACCGCCTCGACGGGCCGCGAGGCTCTGCTGCTGGCCAAGACCGCCGAGGCCGAGGTCGTGCTGATGGACATGTCGATGCCGGTGCTCGACGGTCCGGCCGCGACGCGCCGGTTGATCGCGCTCGACCACGCGCCGTGCGTGATCGCCCTCAGCGGCCACACCGACGGGCTCTCCCGCGCGGCGGCCCTGGAGGCAGGGGCGTCGGCGTTCGTGACGAAGTCCGAGGCGTTCGACGAGCTCGTCGACACGATCCTCCAGCACTGCAGCCGCCCGACGTCGTAAGCGGACGGGATCGCGTCGGCGTCTACCTCGTCGGCGGTGATTGATCGACATCACGCTCAACCGAACCGTGCAGGTCACAGCCGGCACGCAGTACCTCGCTCGCGCGCCGCGCACCGGCCGACCGCTTCTGTCGCTGTTCCGGGCTAGGGCTTCAGCAGATAGAAGCGCCAGAAGTCGTTCTCGATCGGCAAGACCGCACAACTCGAGAAGCCGGCCTCGCCCGCGTACCGCCTAACCGTATCGGCCCGGATGACGGTGCCCGTGCCGGCCGCCCCCTCCCCGACCATGCCGACCGGCAGGCAGTGGAAGACGCTGAAGCCGTAGAAGAGCCGCTCCACTTCGCCGGCGGGAGCCGTGAAGGCGTCTTCGGTGCGCTCGTCGCCGATGAACATGACGCCACCGTCGCCGAGGAGCCCCCGCGCGGCACGGAGAACGTCGACCGGGTACGACATGTCGTGCAACGCTTCGAAGATGGTGACGACGTCGTAGCGTCCGGCGAGCTCGGCGTCCGCGGCGTCGCGCTCGTGAAACGTTACGCGGCCCTCGACTTCGCTCCCTACAAGGTTTTCGCGGGCCCGTTCGATCGACGCGTGGTCGGAGTCGATTCCGTCAACCGACACTTTCGGGTACGCACGGGCAATCTCGATGCTCGAGCGACCCTGGCCACACGCGATGTCCGCGACCTGCGCGGGCGGATCGGCAAGGAGCCGCCCGTGCAGCTCCGGCACCGCCGGCAGCCACTCCCTCCCGAGCAAGTTCTCGAACAATGGCCGCGTGAACGCGGCCTGGCCCTCGTGCAAGTCTTCGCCGTAGTCGGCGTACGGCACGCCTTCGCCGGTCTTGAACGCGGCAAGCACCGCGTCAATCGGGCGGATCGAGGCCAAGACGATGCGCGCCATCGGCGCGATGTAGTTGAGGCTGGAGACATCGAGGAGCGCCTCGCCGTGCCCATCCGGCAACCGGAACCGTGGCTCGTCCCCGTCCCCGTTCATCTTCGTCTCCAGCAGGTCGCTCGCAGCTTGTTGCTCGAGCCACTCGCGCGCGTACCGCTCGTGCACCCCTGCCGCAAGCGCGAGCTCTGTGGAGGTCAGAGGACCCTCATCGGCAAGGATCCGGTAGAGACCGAGCCGTTCACCGAGATAGACAGAGAAGAGATCGAACGTGCCAATCGCATTCATGAACAGGCGCTCGACGAGGGCGTCGCGCCGTTCGGTGGAAGCAGTCGCGCTTGCCATACAGACCTCCTGTGGATCTCAGGATCCTCTCTTCCGCGTGTTGCGAACGCAACCGGCGCGATTCAAGCCCTCGGAAGCCCTTAGCGAACTGCGAGCGTTCGCGCAAGGAGGAATAGTTTTGCTTGAGCCAACCCGTCCGCCGTGAGAGCATGTGGCATTACTCACGGGGGGATGAGGGGAGAGGTCATGATGCTTCAGTCGATAGTGCGGCGCTGGCGAGCGTTTCTGCTGCCGGTGGCCGCGATCGTGGTCGTGTTCGGAATGCCGGGTTCTGCCCGCGCCGACGACGGTGATCGTGCCGACGACGGCGAGCACCAGTCGCCTGGCTGGGTCTTCACGCAGACGAACACCGTGCGGAACTTCGTGTCGGTCTTCCGGCGGAGCGCCGATGGCACGCTCGTCGGAGCCGGGCAGGTTGCCACCGGCGGCGCCGGGAGGCCCGTCGGGAACCCGCCGCTCGGCCTGCCGTACCTCCAGACCACCGGCGAGGTGCAGCTGGGCGGTGACGGGGACGAGAAGCGCTGCCTGTTCGCCGTGAACGCGGGCAGCAATACGGTCTCGTCCTTCCTCGTGCGACCTGACGGGATCGCACTTGCGGACCAGAAGCCGTCGAACGGGAGCCGACCGGTCAGCCTCACGAGCACGCAGCGAGGGCCGAACAACCTCGTGCTGTATGTCCTGAACTCTGACCTGAACGGCACCAGCATCTTCGACTCGACCTCCGGCACCGCGAGCATCCAGGGCTTCTACGTGTCAGGGCGGTGCACGCTGACGCCGATTCCCGGCTCGTTCCACCTGACGACCTCGCAAGCGTCGAGCCCGACGGCGATCGCGTTCAACCAGCGCGGGACGGCGCTCTCCGTGGTGGAGCCGGTCACGCCTGCTGGCGGCGACATCAACGTCTTCCCGGTCGACTCGAGGGGCGTGGCCGGGAGTCCGGTCGTTTCGCCCTCGGCCGGGACGAACCCCTACGGCGAGGCGTGGGACAGTCGGGGCCACCTGACGGTCACGAACTGGACGGTCGCCGACCCGCCCGCCGGCACCGTGTCGTCGTACCGGTTGACAGACGACTACCGGCTCGTTCCGATCAGCACCGTGCCGGCGCCGGGCCACCCCTGCTGGAACGTGATCACGAAGGACGACCGGTTCCTGTACACGACACAGCCGGCGGGGCTCGTAATCGGCACGCCCCAGATCCTCGCCTACTCGATCGGCCACGACGGCACGCTCACGCCGACGGGGTCAGGGCAGACCACGCGCTTCAACGCGGTCGATGAGGCGTTGAGCCACAACAGCAATTACCTCTACGTGCTCAACGACGGGCTGCTGCCGTTCATCCCGCAGTCGGCGATTACCGCGTTCTCGATCGACAGGCGAACCGGACAGCTTACTCCGATCGGCGAGGTCCTCCTGCCCGGCAACTCCACGTCGGGACTCGCAGCCTGGTAGCAGCCACGAACCTGAATCGGCTGGTGGAGACGGCCTCGCGAGTCTCCACCAGCCTCGCAAACCGGGGGGCGCAGTTCAGGCTGTCGCCTGCGGGTCAGCTTTCGAACCTGGCGTTGCCCTGAGTAGCTCCAGGAACAGCCGCGGAAGTACTAGCTGCTGATCAATTCGAGGTAAGCGGCCATTTTGTCGAAGGCCAGCGACCAACCGATGGCGCCGCCGGAGTCTGCTGGTACGCCCAAGTGCGTCATCACCATTTTGGTGCGTTCACCGAGGTTTTCGAGTTGGACGATCACCTCGGTCATTTCTGGGTGACCCTCGGGCATTCCCATGGCCGAGGGGGAGATGACGTTGCCGGCTTCGTCCGACATGCTGTCGGTGTAGACGAGACGTTCGTTGACGATTACCTCGCGGTACTCACCGGTGAACCAGAGCTGCATGCTTCCGTTCGGTGTTTCCACCGCCATGGACACCAGTCTCCTGCCGCCGACTCGTACGTCCATCTCGGCGACCGAGACGCTGGCGCCACGGGGGCCATACCAAGCTTTGAAGTGCTCGGGTTCGGTCCACAGCCGCCAGACGAGGGCCACCGGAGCGTCGAGGGTCCGTTCGATCACCACTGCCGCTTGCGAGCTGTTGATGTCAGTCATTCCCCGTCTCGTCTTTCTGATCGCCTTGTAGTTGTCCGAGGTAGTCGTCCATGCGATCGAAACGTGCTTCCCAGCTAGGTCTGTACTGGTCTGTCCATGACGAGACGTCCTGGAGTGGTCTGGCATCGAGTGTGCACGGTCGGTACTGCGCTCGTCGACCTTGGCTCACCAACCCGGCACGCTCGAGCACTCTGATGTGTCGGGACACCGCCGGCAGCGTCATGTCGAAGGGTACGGCGAGTTCGTTCACACTCGCTTCGCCCTTTGCCAGACGCGCCAGGATTGCGCGGCGCGTCGGACTGGCGAGCGCTGCGAACGTTTGGCTTAGTCGATCCTCACCCATGTCACAGGCACTGGCCTTTCTCCTTATTTCACTTGTAGCTTAATTAACTAGTATATAAAGTACAGGATCGGCGACTACACGTCAATTGGAGGCCCGGTTCAGGAGTCCGCCCCGCCCCGAGTCGCCAGTTCGCCACAGACGAGATCCGCGGTTCGGCGTCAGAGCATCTTGGCGGCATGAGTGATGTCGTGCCTCGAGTCAGCACTGCGTCGCTCTCGGGCCGGCGGTCGTCCAGGCTTCCTCGAGTACAGCGCTCCACAATGAACGGTGCGCCGTGGGCAGCGCGACCCATTCTCGAAATATCCGGCCGCTGGGTGCGAACGGACTTCCAACGCCTTCTTGGACGAGTTGGGCAACACGCTCAGCGGAAAGCTTGACGATCAGCGCGTCCGTTCTCGGATCGACGGACGCGAAGAACGCACCGTCTCTCCTCAGGCAAGGAAACCCCATCATCGTGCTTCGCGAGGCGCGCTCAGCCGTCACGTACTCCGTCGCCAGCTCAGCGAAGAACTGTGCGCCGCTAGCAGAGGCCACGAGGGATCTACCTCACCGGTGCGCCGTCAATCGATAGGCATGGCCGACGGAAGGCGCGTTCAAGATTCACAAGGACCGACCACACGCGGTCAAGGAGGCTCCTATGGTGATCTCGTTCCTGAGCATTGTCATAGTTGCCAAGCTAGCAACATCACTTGCATCTTGCAAGCGTGCTACGGTTGGAGTTGTGCTCACACGTCGGCGCTCCGACTGCCCAATCAGCTTCGCTCTCGACGTGTTCGGTGACCGCTGGACGCTGCTCATCGTCCGCGATCTCATGTTCAAGGACAAGCGCCATTACGGCGACTTCCTGAAGAGCCAGGAGCACATTGCAACGAACATCCTCGCCGATCGCCTGCGAAGACTCGAGGAGACGGGGATCGTCAGACGAAACGCCGCCAGACGGAACGCTGGCGGAGTGACCTACGAACTGACCGACAGGGGAATCGACCTAGCGCCCGTGTTGCTCGAGATGATCCTCTGGAGCGCGAAACACGACGCGAACACGGCCGCGGCGCCCGAGTTCGTCGCCGCGGCAAGGGATGATCGGAACGCCCTCCTTAGACAGATCGCGAAAAGCATTCGCGACCCGTCGACTCGCGAGCGGGTCTACCGAAGCCCCCAGGTACCCGCGTAGAGCACGTCTGTACTTCTTACGATACGAATGGGCGGTGCAGGGCTCGAACCTGCGACCCCCTGCGTGTAAAGCCTCGTGCGGCGTACTGCGTGTTCTGTTTGACCGGTTGGCTCACTCCGCCGCCGGGCGGAGCGTGATGAGCGCGAGCGCCAGCTCGGTTCTGCTGCGCACTTCGAGCTTGCGGTAAATCGAGGCAAGGTGGTACTCGATCGTCTTTGGGCTGACGAAGAGCGTTGCCGCGGCTTCGCGATTCGTCGCGCCGCGCCCGATCAACGTCGCAACCTGCAGCTCGTGCGGGCTCAGTAGGGCTTCAACTGACGAGTCGCCGCCGGGTCGCTGCGATCGGATCGCGAGCTCACGGCGCGCCCGCGCCGTCCACGGGTCCGCCAGCAACAGCTCGAAGGTGGCCAGGGCAGGTCGAAGCTGTTCGCGCGCCGGCGTTGTTCGCTTGCTGCGGCGGAGTCGGGCGCCGTAGGTCAGCTGCGTCCGCGCGCGCTCGAACGGCATGTCGACGTCTTCGTGCAATTCGAGCGCTCGGGCGAAGTGCTGATCGATCTCATCTGCGGGCGCAGCGAGCCCACGACAGCGCGCCGCGGCCGCGCACGCCCAGACTCTGCCGGTCGATGCGGCGCGCCGCTCGAAGCCGGATAGGAGCAGCTCGGCGTCGCGGCGACGGCCGACGCGCATGTAGGCCTCGATCAGGTCGGCCTCCCAGAGAAAGGCGGCCGGCTCGTGCCGCGCGAGCGGGATCGCCGCTAGGGGCTCGAGGAGGGCGATCGTCGCATCGGGACGATCGAGCGACAGGTCAAGCAACGCCTCGGCCGTGATCGCATAGGCGTCGACGAGCGCATCACCCGGGCTCGCCTCGCGGGCTGCGTCGAGCAGCCGCCGGCAGGCCGGCTCGTCACCACGGGCAGCGAGGATGCGCGACTGCGTCGTCAGCGCCGAGCCGATGTCGAACGGGTTGCCGCTGAGGCGTGCCATACGGAGCGCCTCGCGGGAGCGTGCGTGCGCGCGCTGCCAACTCCCGAGACGGTAGTCGAGCGAGGCGAGCGTGTCGAGCGGTCGCGCCAGCCGGTCAAGCCGGCCCGTCTCGCGGGCGACGCGGACGATCCGCTCGAGCAGCTCGGCGGCGGCGGTGTAGCGCTCCAGCCAGAAGAGCACCCCGGCGGCCCGCATCGCCCCCTCGAAGACCGCGTCGGTGTCGGCCGCGCGCAGCCAGCCCTCGAGCAGCGGGCCTGCCTCGGCGGCGCGCCCGAGGAGCACGAGCGGACCCCCCAGCGCGATCCGCGCCAGCGGCAGCAGCGCGCGGGCCGATCGTTCGGCGAGCGCGACGGCCTGCTCGGCGGCGGCCAGCGCCGCCTCGACCTCACCGCCTTCGAGCGCAGCCTGCGAGGCCTCGATCAGGCACCGTACGGCGGTCTCGGGCTCGTCCGCGCGGAGCCCGGCCTCGGTGAGCAGCCGCTCGTAGAGTTCGAGCGGTGGATCGGTGAAGCCGTCGGGGAGCAGTGCTGCGAGCGCCTGGTCCAGGGCTCGAGTGTACTAGGGATTTCCCTGGTGAACGCGCGGCGTTGAAGGAGTAGCGTGAGTACGATGCGGCGGAAAGGGGGATGGGGACGCGCTACAGCGGCACTCGCCGGTGTCGCCGGCGCGCTGCTCCTCCCCGGGCCGAGCTCCGGCCTAGACGTCGGTCCCCCCGGATACGGCGCACCTCCGCTCACTGCCGCGCAGCTGACCGAGCTGGGCCAGGTGAAAGCGTGGCGGATCAACTACCGGAGGACGTGGACGCGGGTCGGGTCGTGGTCGGGGCCGCTTACGGGCGAGACCCAGACGAGCTCTACGAGCCGTACGGAGAGCGAAACGGTCGAAGCCAGCTTCGTCGTGTCCAGCGCCAGCGGGGGACCGGACTACTCCCCCGACCCGTCGAAGCCCGCCTCCGTGAGCATCGCCTCGTCCTCCGTCGTCACGGAAAGCTACGCACTCCAGAGCTGCGCGTATGTGGACGGTAACTGGACGCCGGGCATACGGTCGTACACGCAGGAGCAGACTCTCAACGCGAATCTGACGCCCGTCGGCGTCGGCGCGGTCTCGGACGGCAGCGCCTTCGCGCTCGGCTTCTTCACGCTTCCCGCCTGGGTGGAACACCGCGCCGAGTTGAGCGCCAACCCGCCGCGCGCCGGTTTATTCCTGAGAGTCGACACCCCTCCAGGTTCGGGCACGCAGACCAACACCACCGGGGGCTGCCTGGGCAACAGCTCGACGACCTCGCCCCTCACGGGCGGGATCCTCATCGGGGTCAATTTCAGGCCCGAAGCGACTCCCTTTGACCCTGTTGGTTCCAGTGGCTTGACCGCCGACACGCAGGTCCGGGTGGAGAACGGCCGGTTCGTCATCCGCGGGAGCGTCGCTTCCGAGGTGTCGGCTCTCCAGTGCGTCGTCTCTCGGTTCCCGTTCTGCCAGTCCTACTACCCGCCTGAACTATTCGGGACGGTCACCACGAGCGTGAGTGGAAGCTGGGAGGCGGTTCCGCTCTGCGGGCCGATCCCGGAGGACAAGCTCGCCGACCCGACGGTCGCCGACGGCATGAAGGACGGCGACGGCGACGGCATTCCGGACTGCTGGGAAGAGAAGGGGATCCAGATCGAGAAGGCGGACGGCAGCATCATCACCTACGACCTGCCGGGCGCCGATCCCAAGCACAAGGACCTCTATCTCGAAGTCGACTACATGGCCGGGCATGCTCCGGTTTCCGGTTCGGTTGCTGATGTGGTGGAGGCGTTCGCGAAGGCTCCCGTGGCGAACCCAGCCGGAGGGCCTGGGATCACGCTGCACGCTCCGCTCGACGAGGCGGAGGCGGTGCCGGCGGTCCCCACGCTGCAACTCCATCCCCCCTTGTCGGGCGATCTGAACGATCTTGCAGACATCAAGAGCACGACGCCCTCGAGCGGCACACATTGCGGCGCGGGCTTCTTTGGCACCCCGGGCGAGCGCGATGACCCCGACTGCGTGCTCAAGCTGCTGGCGAAGCGGCTCGTCTACCGCTACGCCCTGTTCGCGGACAGCCAACCGAATAAGCCAGACGGCACGGCCAACTCGTCATCGGGGGTCGGCGAGTTTCCCGGCAATGACTTCATGGTCACATTGGGTGGTTGGGGTCCGGAGTCGATCAGCGCGGCAGGCGGCCAGAGGACGGCCGAGGCGGGCACGTTCATGCACGAGCTTGGCCACACGCTCGGGCTCGCCCACGGCGGCGGCGATGGCGTCAACTGCAAGCCGAACTACCTCAGCGTCATGAACTACGTCTTCCAGTTTCCGTACGCGAACCGGGATCCGAACCGGCCGCTCGACTACTCTCGCCTGGCTCTCCCGGGTTTGAACGAGGCAAGCCTCGACGAGCCGAACGGGATCGGCGGCCCGGCCGGGCGGCTGGCGGTGTGGGGGCAAGGCGGCCTCTTGTGGACTGATCCGGCGAACGCAGCGATCGACTGGAACGCGAGCGGGGCGACAAGCGATCTGGGCGTCAGCGCCAACATCAACCGGATCGACACAATTGGCGATTGCGACGGACCAACAGGTACCAAGGTCGACGGCCGCTACCTCCGAGACACCAATTTCGACCCCTATTTCGACATCAGCAAGGTCCCCGACCTCTCCGCGTTCGTCGTCAGAGTCAACGGAGCCGTGCGGCCGCTGGTCGGCCGGCCGCGGCTGTTTCGGAACTGGCTCTACCTGACCCTGGCCACCCCGGTGGTGCCGGGCGACACCCTCATCTACAGCTACACACGCCCCGCGCAGGCCCAACAGCGGCTGACGCTCGAGGACGGCGTCGTGGTACCCAGCTATGACGAGGCCGCGTCCAACATCAGTGGCCAGCGCCAGAGCCTGAGCGGGTTCGACGACTGGTCGAACCTGCTCTACTCCTTCCGCGGCACAGCTGGGTTCGCCGACGGCCAGGGGGAGGTCGCGCACCCGAACGTGCCTGACCTGACGAGCGAGGAAGTGCTGGCGACCGCTCAGCCGGCGGACGCCACCGC
>JANMJY010000237.1:0-41388 GCA_031371615.1 Actinomycetes bacterium
GCCTTCGGCGGCGCCGACCTCGTACCGGCCGTGTCGACGCAGGAAGGCCTGCTGGCCGAGCTGCCGCGGCCCGCCGGCCGGGTGCTCTTCGCCGGGGCCGAAGGGGCGCGCCGGTTGCTGGCCGACGAGCTGGATGCCGACTTCGTGCCGCTGTACCGGACGCGCGAGCTCATTCCTCCGGAGCCACCTGCTGGCGACCTCGTCGTGCTGGCCTCGGCCTCCGCTGCTCGAGCCTTCGCCCGGCTCGGAGTCGCGATTCCGGCCGTCAGCATCGGGCCTCTCACCTCCACCGCCGCACGCGAGGTGGGCATCGAGGTCCTGCGCGAGGCAGCGACGCACGACGTCGCCGGCCTGCTCACGGCGATAGGCTCCGCCGCGTGTTCGTCAGCTTCCTGAGCGACTTCGGCCTCCAGGACGACTTCGTCGGGACCTGCCACGGCGTGATCAAGCAGATCGCTCCGGAGACCCAGATCATCGACGTCACTCACGGGATCCCCGCCCAGCAGATCCTCCAGGGCGCTCTCGTCCTCGCGAGCACGCTCCCCTACCTGCCGGTCGGCGTCCATCTGGCCGTCGTCGACCCTGGTGTCGGAAGCTCCCGACGTGCTCTGGCGCTGCGGGACGAGGGAGGGCGTTTCTTCGTCGGCCCGGACAATGGGCTGCTCGTCCCTGCGGCCGAACGGGCCGGCATCGCCGCGGCGCACGAGCTCGCGAACCCGGCGTACGCACTCGAGACGATCTCGCGCACCTTCCACGGTCGCGACCTCTTCGCGCCCGCCGCCGCGCACCTCTCCCTCGGTGTTGCGATCGAAGAGCTCGGGCCGCCGATCGACCAGGATGCGCTCGTCCGGCTCGACCTGCCCCAGGCTGACCTCGGTCCGGACAAGATCGGCGCAACCGTGCTGTACGTTGACTTCTTCGGCAACGTCGCGCTCAACATCACCCGCGAGCACGTCGCCGAGGTAGGGATCGTTCCGGGCACGCAGGTCGAGCTCGAGCTCGGCGGTGAGCGCTTCTACGCCGTCGCGGCGAGGACGTTCGCCGACGCCCGAGCCGGCGACATCGTGCTCTACGAGGACAGCTACCGGAACATGTCGGTGGCGATCAGCAACGGCAATGCCGCCGAGATGCTGCACGCGCGTCCGGGGCAGTCGCTGCGGATCAACGTCGGCCGCATCTGACTTGCGGCTGTCGCCTCCGTTTGTAAATCTCCGCGCCACGAGGGCGTTCGCGAAGCGGCCCCTTCGTTCTACGAGTGCGGTGGTCGGCGGTCGGCCCAGGGGCGTGCCTCTTCGAGCTGCGAGGCGACGCGGAAGAGCAGCGCGTCACCGAGCGGAGGGCCGACGAGCTGGACGCCGATCGGCAACCCGTCGGCCGACCAGTGGAGCGGCAGCGACATCGCGGGCTGGCCGGTGACATTGAACGCGGCGGTGAAAGGCGTGAACCGCGCGGCGCGCTCGAATTGCTCCCAGGGATCGTCGGGCTCCGTCTCCCAGCCGACGGGCGCGGGAGGGAGCGCGAGCGTCGGCGTCAGCAGCAGGTCGTACCCCGACCAGAACGAGGCGATCCGCCGCGCCTTCAGCTGGAGCCGCGAGATAGCTGCGGCGTAAGCGCCGCTCGGCGTCTCGAGCGCGCCCTGGAGGAATGCCTGGTTGAGCGGGCTGAGGACGGAGGGATCGCGGATCGGATAGAGCGCCGGAGCCGTCTGCCACACCGGCCTGAAATCCTCCATCAGATCGAGGCCGCCCCAGTCGGGAGTGGCGTCCTCGATCTCGTGCCCCAGCGAAGCGAGTAGTTCGGCGGCCTCGCGGGCAGCGGCGATGCAGGCGTCATCCACGTCGTAGTCGCCGGGTGGTCTGGTCGTCCACGCGACACGCAGCCGACCCGGGTCGGCCCCGATCTCCTCGGCGAACGGGCGCTCCGGCGGCGCGGCGGGAAACGGATCGCCCCATTCGTACCCGGCGACGACGTCGAGATAGGCGGCGGCATCCGTCACGGTCCGGGCGAGCGGGCCGGTCGTCCCGAGGCCGATCCCGGGGACGAACGGCGCCGCCGAGACGCGGCCGCGCGAGGCCTTGAAGCCGAAGACGCCGCAGCACGATGCGGGGATCCGGATCGAGCCGCCGCCGTCGGAGCCCTGGGCGATGCCGCAGAGCCCGGCCGCCAGGGCCGCTCCGGCCCCGCCGCTCGAGCCGCCTGCGTTCCGGGTCAGGTCCCAGGGAGTGCGGCAGGGGCCGTTGAGCGGCGAGTCGGTGAACGCCGTCGTTCCGAACTCGGGCGTGTTCGTCTTGCCGAGGATCACGAAGCCGGCAGCCTTCAGCCGGGTGACGTGCGCTAGGTCGAAGTCGGGGACGTTCGACGCGAACGCCTGCGAGGAGAAGGTCGTCCGGATCCCCGCCGTCGTGTCGAGATCCTTGAGTGAGATCGGCACGCCGTGGAACGGAGCGTCCGCCGGCTCGTCCGCCTTCGAACGCGCCTCCGCGAGAGCCTCCTCGCCCCGGACGGTGACGTAAGCGCCGAGCTCTGGATCGAGCCGCTCGATCCGTTCGAGGTAGAGCTCGACGAGCTCGACCGAGGAGACCTGCCGCTCCCGGACGAGGCGAGCCTGCTCGGTCGCCGGGAGGAACGCGAGCTCCATCCCGGCGACCGTATCAGGCGGCTAGATCCAGTCGAACGTGTCCTGGAGGAACGGCACCAGGAAGTAGAGGAGGAACGCCGCGGACGCGATCCACATGAACGGGTGCACGTCCTTCGAGCGCCCCTGCGCCGCCCGGACGACGACGAACGCGATGAAACCCATGCCGATCCCGTTCGTGATCGAGAACGTGAACGGCATGATCATGATCGTCAGCGCGGCTGCGAGGCCGACGCCGAGCTCGCTGAAGTCGATCCCGGCGAGCTTCCGGCCCTGGGAGCCGTCCTCCGCCAGCTCCTCCGCCTCCGTCAGCGCCGACATCATCAGGAAGCCGACGATGATCAGTGCCGGTGCAGTTGCCTGCGGAGGCACCATCCCGATGATCGGGGCGAAGAACATGAACGGGAAGAACAGGGCCCCGCAGACGACCGCGACCCAACCCGTTCGCCCGCCGACCCCGACGCCCGCGGCCGACTCGATGTAGGTGGTCGCAGACGACGTCGACGCCGCCCCGCCGGCGATCGCAGCGAGCGAGTCGACGAGCAGCGGCTTGCGGATGTCGGCCATGCGGCCGTCCTTGTCGAGATAGCCCGCCGGCTTGCCGACGCCGACCAGCGTGCCCATCGTGTCGAAGAAGTCGGCCAGGAAGAGCGAGAACGCCCAGACCACCGCGGAGATGAACGCGAGCTGGGTGAACGCGTCGAAGTTGAAGTTGCCGAGCAGGGCGAGGTCGGGCGTCTCGTAGACGTCCCCCGGCCACGCGGCCCCCGCGGTGAAGCCCGCATCGTTGCCGGCCGCCTCGTTGATCACGGTCGCGAGGATCGTCGTGAAGACGATCCCGATCAGGAGGTCGCCGCGCACGCCCCGCGCCCGCAAGGCGATCGTGAGGATCAGGCCGACGAACGTGACGAGGATCGGCCAGGTCGTCAGCCGGCCGAGCGTCACCGGGGTTCCATCTCCGGGGACGACGACTCCGGCGCTACGGAGCCCGATGAACGCGATGAAGAGGCCGATGCCGATCGCGATCGCCTTCTTCAGGTCGAGCGGGATCGCATCCATGATCCGTTCGCGCATCCCCGTCAGCACGAGGATCGTGACGGCGATGCCTTCGACGACGATCAGGCCCATCGCGGCCGGAAACGACAGTCCCTCACCCGCGACGAGGCTGAAGGCGACGACGGCGTTCAGCCCCAGCCCGGGCGCGATCGCGTACGCCTTGTTCGTATAGAGACCCATCGCGACCGTCATCACGCCGGCAACGAGGCAGGTGGCCGCGAGCACCTGGTTGAACGGCAGCCCGATCTCGCTCAGCCCCTTGATGCCGGCGAAGCTGAGGATTTGCGGGTTCACGAAGATGATGTACGACATGACGATGAAGGTCGTCACGCCTGCCATCGAGTCGCGGGCGAGCGTCGTTCCGTTCGCCGCGAACTTGAAGCGGCGCTCGAGCAGTCCATCCTCGAGGCGCGCCGCAGTCTCTGACATCTGCTCTCCTTGGCCTAGGTTGACCTGACCCCTGCGAGCAGACAATGAGACTCGCGGCGGACGGAATCAACGCAGGTAGCGCACAAAAGCTGCGCTCCGAGCGAAGTTCCTAACGGGAGCGAAGTGACACTTCAGGGGTCTTGGTTGCGCCACGCCATCAGATCGTGCGGAGGCGGAGACGGCGCTCGAGCGGCAGATCGCGGAAGAGCTTGCGGGTTCGCTCGCTCAGATCGGTCGAGTACGCCCAGCCGACGTACTCGCAGCGCGGGCACACGCCGACTTCGTCGCACCGCCCCGGGAGGCTGGGATCGAACGCCCGCGCCTGGCCGCACCGAAGACACTCGATCGTGTGCCGCTCCACCCGCCAATTGTGCGCCGGAGGCGGGTCTCGAACGTCCCCTTATCGAGTGATGACTCCTACGTGTTCCTGGCAGCGGCGAGTAGCTCGTCCCAGCGGCAGAGCTTGATCCGCGGCCGGCCGCGCGGCTCGCCAGCGGCGCGCTCGGCCCGGTCGATCGCCTCCCACCCCGCGTACATGACCGCCTCGACGCCGCGCGTCTCGAGCAGTTGTTCGAGCCGGCCTTCGTCGGTCCGCGAGAGCAGGCCCGACCGGGCGTCCTCGAGCAGCAGCTCCACGGTCTCGGTCGCATCCTTCTTGTTCGTGCCGATCACGCCACTTGGCCCGCGCTTGATCCACCCGGCGGCGTACAGCCCCGGCTCGACGCGGCCGCCTTCGTTCGGGATCGTGCGGGACTTCTCGTCGAACGGCACTTCCGGAAGCGGAACGCCCTGGTAGCCGACGCTGCGGAAGACGATTCCGCACTCGATCGTCTCCCGCTCGTCCGTCGCGATCGCGCGGCCGTCCACGAGCTCGTTCCGGACGAGCTCGATCGCCTCGACCTTCCCGTCGCCGCGCAGCGCCACCGGCGACGAGAAAAAGCGCAGCCGGATCGCGCGGGGCTTGTCGGTGGGCTCTCGTGTCGCGTAGTCGCGCAGGTGGTCGACGCTGCGGCGAACCGTCGGCGCGGCGGCCGCCAGCTCAGCCTCGCTCGTCGGGTCGAGCTGGAGGTCGGCCGGATCGACGATCACGTCTGCGCCGGCGAGCTCGCCGAGCTCTCCCACCTCGACCGGCGTCCACGCCGCCTGCACCGGCCCGCGCCGGCCGACGACCAGGATCTCGCGGATCCCGGCTGCGTTGATCGCCTCGATTGCAACGTCAGTCGTGTCAGTGGGCGCCAGCTCCTCGGGCGTGAGCGCCAGCATGCGCGCGACATCGAGGGCGACGTTGCCATTGCCGATCACGACCGCCCGCCCGTCCGAGAGGTCGAAGGAGAGCTCCTGGAAGTCGGGGTGGCCGTTGTACCAGGCGACGAATGCGGTCGCGGGCCACGACCCGGGCAAGTCCTCACCGGGGATGCCGAGCATCCGGTCGGTCTGGGCGCCGACCGAGTAGACGACTGCGTCGTAGAGCCGCATCAGCTGCTCGTGTGCGACGTCCTTGCCGACCTCGACGTTGCCGAAGAAGCGGAAGCCGGGATGGAGCGCGGTCTTCTCGAACGCGCGCGAGACGGCCTTGATGTTCGGATGGTCGGGCGCGACGCCGAGCCGGACGAGCCCCCACGGCGTGGGCAGCCGCTCGATCAGGTCGACGTCGGTCTCGAGGTCACTCGCCAGCAGCGCGGCCGCCGCGTAGAACCCGGCCGGGCCCGAGCCGACGACTGCGACGCGGAGGTTGTCGGTCCCGCTCACGTGGGCGATGCTACGGAACATGAAGGTGGTCCTCGCCGGACTGCTGCTCGCCGTCTGCGCAAGCTGCGGCGGAGGCGGTCGCGAGGGCGAGGCATTCGCGATCTACCACCTCGAGACGGCGATCGGCCGGCCGCAGAGCGATGGCGAGCTGCGCTGCGGGCCGCCGCGGCCCGTCTGTCCCGGGGTCGTCGAGCAGCCGCCGCCGCATCTCTTTCGCTACGCGGTTCTGCGCGAGCCTGCGCTCACGGGCGACGACATCGACCGCTCGAGCGTCCGGCGCGCGACCGACTCCGAGACCGGCGCACCGCTCGTCGTCGTCGACCTGACGGCTGAGGGATCCCGAGCCTTTGCCCGGGTGACGAAAGAGGCCGCCCGGATCGGCGGCCGAGATCAGGGCTGGCATCACGTCGCGGTGGTGGTGGGCGACGAGATCGTCGCGTTCCCGGAGATCGACTACGACGACTTTCCGGACGGGATCACGGACGCGCCGGGAATCCAGATCACCGCGGTGAGCGACGCGGATGCCGGAGGTCTCGTCAGACGGTTGCGCGGCGACTGACGGAGCTCCGCGACCGAGCAAGCGCGCGCGCGTCGTAATCGCGCCGAGCGGGTACTCGAACCGTGCAGGTAGACCATCGACGAGGGGGAGGAACGATGAGCGGACTGGACGATCTGACGAAGGGCATCGGCGGCGGCAAAGGGTCCGGCGGCCTCGGCGACCTGCTCGGCGGGCTCGGCGGCGGCGGGCTCGGTGGTGTGCTCGGCGGGATCCTGGGCGGCGGCGCAGGCCACGGCGGCGGGCTCGGCGGCGGCGGCAACCCGATGCTCCGGATGCTCCTGCCCCTGGTCGCGTCGATGTTGATGAACGGCGGTCTCCAGAGGATCCTCGGGCGGCTCCAGCAGGGCGGCAAGGACTCGAAGGGCCAGTCCTGGGTCTCGAAGGGTCCGAACGAGCCGGTCGATGCGGCCGACATCCACGAGACGCTCGACGGCGAGGAGCTGACGCGGATCGCCCAACGGCTCGGGGTTTCCGAGGACGAGGCGGCGGCAGCAGTCGCGCAGGTCCTGCCGGACGTGGTCGATCAGGCGACGCCGCACGGAGAGCTGCCCGCGAACGAGGAGTTGGACGAGAAGCTCGGGCGTCTACACGAGTTCGACGGCTCGGCGGCGCGCTAGAGCCTTAGTGAGAGCAGCCGGAGCCGCAGCCGCCGGCAGCGTGCGCGGCGTCGTCGGGCGCCGCTTCAGCGCCCTCCTCGACCGTGAACGAGTGGCCGCAGCCGCACGAGGCCTGGGCGTTCGGGTTGTCGATCTTGAACCCGGACTCCTCGAGGCCGCTGAGAAAGTCGATCGTCGCGCCCTTGAGGTACGGCGCGCTATGGGGGTCGATCACGATCGTGACACCGTGCTGCTCGATCGTGGCGTCGTCGTCGACCGGACCCGCGTCGAAGCCGAGGCCGTACTGGAAGCCTGAGCAGCCGCCGCCCTGGATCGCGACGCGGAGGACGGAGCTCTCGCCCTCGGGATCCTCGGCCATCAGCTCGCGAATCTTGACCGCCGCTGTGGGCGTGAGGGAGACGAGGTCGGCGGAGTGCTCGACGGTTGCCATCACAATGATGGTAGCAGGGCGCTCCGCGGTCGCTCATGCCCCTTCCGGGGATGGACTTTGTGACAAGTGTTCCCCGCGTGGCTCCGCCAGTTGCACCTCAATTCGTGCGCCCTCTCCAGGCTTGGTAGCGTTCGCTCGACTCGGATGCTGCGCGACTACTTTCCGTTCCTGGTCTATGCGATCTTCGCAGCCGCGATCCCGGCGTCGATGCTCACATTCACGTTCATCTTCGCGCAGCCGCCGCAGCGTCGGGTCAAGGCGCGGTTCCTGCCGTTCGAGTCCGGCGTTTCCGAGGGCCCGCCCGCCCAGCAGCGCTTCACGGTCAGCTTCTACCTGACGGCGATGCTGTTCATCCTCTTCGACATCGAGATCGTCTTTCTCTATCCGCTCGCGATCGTGCTCCAGCGGCTCGGCTGGTTCGGGCTGACGGAGTTCCTCGCGTTCGTCGCGATCCTCGCCGTCGCCTACATCTACATCTGGCGGAAGGGCGCGCTCGAATGGCACTAGACAAGTCGATCGACCAGAGCCGCGTCTCGAAGCGCCCGCTCGCGAAAGCCGGCCTCCAGTCCGAGCGCCTGCTCTGGCCGACGAAGGGCCCGGGCGTCTTCGAGGACGAGGTCGAGAACCTCGAGGAGGCGCTCGGCCTGACGACGCTCGAGAAGGCGGTCGCCTGGTCGCAGACCAAATCGATGTGGCCGGCGACCTTCGGGCTCGCCTGCTGCGCGATCGAGATGATGTCGATCGTCTCCTCGCGCTACGACATCGCCCGCTTCGGGATGGAGAAGTTCAGCTCCTCGCCGCGCCAGGCCGACCTGCTGATCGTCTCCGGCCGTGTCGCGCACAAGATGGCGGCGCCGCTGCGCCAGGTCTACGACCAGATGCTCGAGCCGAAATGGGTGATCGCGATGGGCGCCTGCGCGAGTTCCGGCGGGATGTTCAACAACTACACGATCCTCCAGGGCGTCGACAAGATCGTTCCCGTCGACATCCACGTGCCCGGCTGCCCGCCCAGGCCGGAGGCCCTGATGGAGGGCATCGTCCGGCTGCACGAAAAGGTGATGGCCGGCGTCCCGCCTGCGTATCAGATCCGCGGAGTGGCGTCCTAGTGTCCTACGAAGGGGTCCCGGGGCTCGTCGAGACGAGGGAGGCCCTGGGGGAGACGACCCTCGTCGTCGATCCTGCGCGGCTGGTCGAGGCGTGCGCCAACCTGCGCGACGAGCACGGCTTCGACCTGTTGCTCGACATCACCGCCACCGACTATCTGGGCTGGGGGCACGTGCCGGTCGCCGGCTACATCGGCACCGCCGACGGGCGCGACCTCAACTACCCGGCGGCGCAGGGCTACGCGCGCACGCCTGAGGCGAAGCCGAAGCGCTTCACGCTCAGCTACCACCTGCTGCGGGTCGCAGACGACTCCGCGCGGGTCCGTGTGCAGGTCTGGCTCGACGACGGCGAGACCGTCGAGACCGTGATCCCCGTCTGGCCGACAGCCGACTGGCACGAGCGCGAGGCCTGGGACATGATGGGCATCGCCTTCGACGGCCATCCGAATCCGACCCGGATCCTGATGGACGACGACTGGGAGGGTCACCCGCTGCGCAAGGACTACCCGATCGGCGGCGAGCCGGTGCGCTTCTCGGGGGAGGAATAGTGGCGACGCTCGAGCGTCGCCCCGGGATCTACCACGGCTCCCGTATCCCTCAGCCGGTGCCGACGATCCTGAAGACGGATCCTGCGCTCGAGGACGTCCTCACCGTCAACTTCGGCCCGAACCACCCCTCCACGCACGGGGTGCTGCGCCTGATCGTCGATCTCCACGGCGAGCACGTCGTCGGCCTCGCCGCGGTGATCGGCTACCTGCACACCGGCTTCGAGAAGACGATGGAGCAGAAGACGTGGTGGAAGGGCGTCACCTATCCCGCGCGCGTCGACTACGTCTCCTTCCAGTACAACGAGCTCGTCTACGTGCTCGCGGTCGAGAAGCTGCTCCAGCTCCAGGTGCCGCGGAAGGCCACTTGGATGCGGATGGCGCTCGGCGAGCTGACCCGGATCCACTCGCACCTCGTGTATCTCGGCACGGCGGCGCTCGAGATCGGCGCGATCTCGATGTTCTGGTACTGCTTCCGCGAGCGGGAGCTGATCCTCGACCTCTTCGAGATGGTCACGGGCGTCCGGATGCACACCCGCTACTTCCAGGTCGGCGGGCTCGTGGAGGACATCCCGCAGGGCTTCTACGACCAGGCGCGCGCCTTCTGCGAGCGGATGCCGAAGGCGGTCGACGAGTACGAGGCGATCCTGAACGAAAACCGGATCTGGCTCGAGCGGACGAAGGGTGTGGGACTGCTCTCCGCGGCCGACGCGATCGCGCTCGGTCAGACAGGCCCGAATCTGCGTGCGTCGGGCGTCGACTGGGACCTGCGCAAGCGCGAGCCGTACCTCGCCTACGACCAGGTCGACTTCGAGGTGCCCGTCTACGGCGGCGGTGACGTCTACGACCGTTACAAGGTTCGCGTCGACGAGATGCGCGAGTCGACGAGGATCGTCGCCCAGTGCCTCGACCGGCTCGAGGGCATGCAGGGCGAGCCATGGATCGCAGACGACCGCAAGGTCGTGCTGCCGCCGCGCGAGGAGCTCCACACCTCGATGGAGTCCCTGATCCACCACTTCAAGATCGTCACCGAGGGCTACCGTGTTCCCGAAGGCGAGGTGTACGTCGGGATCGAGTCGCCGCGAGGCGAGTCGGGCTGCTACCTCGTTTCCGACGGCGGCCCCAAGCCGTGGCGGGTCAAGTTCCGCGCCCCCTCCTTCGCGGCGCTGCACGCGACCGCGGCCTGCATGACCGACGCGGCCGTCGCCGACCTGATCGCAATCGTCGGCTCACTCGACGCCGTCATGGGGGACGTGGATCGATGAGCACGCTCTACGACGAGATCCAGGAGGTGCGCGCGCTCTATCCCGTCTCGCGCTCGGCGACCCTCCCGGCGCTGCGGCTCGCGCAGGAGCGCTACGGCTGGCTCTCGGAAGAGGCGTTCCGCGAGGTGGCGAAAGCGCTAGACGAGACCCCCGCCTACTGCATGGCCGTCGCCTCCTTTTACGACATGTACCACCTGAAGCCCGTCGGCCGGCATCTCGTCGAGGTCTGCACGAACATCCCCTGCGCGCTCGTCGGAGCGCAGCAGGTGCTCGAGGCCTTCGAGTCGGAGCTTGGCGTCCGCGCGGGCGAGACGACCGAGGACGGCGAGGTGACGCTGCGTACGGTGGAGTGTGCGGGCGGGTGTGGCTGGGGTACCGTCGTCGCGGTCGACCACCGCTACCGGGAGCGGCTGACCGCCGGCGACGTGCCGGCGATCGTGGAGGGAATCCGCAGTGAGGCCGGCAATGCCAGCTGAGCAGTTTTTGGTGCTGGCGGGCGCGGAGGGCGGCCGGCTGCTGACGAAGCTCGCGGACTACCGCGCTGTCGGCGGCTTCGAGGCGCTCGCGAAGGCGCGCACGATGGAGCCCGCGCAGGTCGTCCAGGAGATTCTCGACTCCGGCCTCCGCGGTCGCGGCGGCGCCTTCTTCCCGACGGGCCGGAAGGCGAGCTTTCTCGCGCAGGGCACCGGTAAGCCGACCTACCTCGTCGTCAACGCCGACGAGTCGGAGCCCGGCACCTTCAAGGACCGCGAGATCATGTTCACCGTCCCGCACCGGCTGATCGAGGGTTGCCTGATCACGGCGCACGCGATCGGCTCGGACCGGGTCTTCATCTACATCCGTGGCGAGTACCTGCACGAGTTCGAGGTGATCAAGGCCGCGCTCGAGGAGGTGCACGGCGCCAACCTGCTCGGTGGGGTGACGATCGTGCTCCACCGGGGCGCCGGCGCGTACATCTGCGGCGAGGAGACGGCGCTGCTCGAGTCGCTCGAGGGCAAGCGCGGACAGCCGCGCACGAAGCCGCCGTTCCCGGCCGTTGCCGGCCTCTACGCCTCGCCGAGCCTGATCAACAACGTCGAGACGATCGCAACCGTCCCGAAGATCCTCGAGCTCGGCGCCAAGGAGTACGCGAAGATCGGCGTCCCGCCCGACTCGTCCGGCACCCGCGTCTTCTCGCTCTCCGGCAACGTCGTCAACGGCGGCAACTACGAGCTGCCGATGGGCGTGACCCTGCGCGAGCTGATCTACGACGTCGGCGGCGGCATCCCGAACGGCCGGGAGCTGAAGGCCGTCATCCCCGGCGGCTCCTCCGTACCCGTCCTGACTGCGCGCCAGATCGACGTGCCGCTCGACGCCGGCTCGATGGCCGAGGCCGGCTCGATGCTCGGCTCCGGCGCGATCGTCGTCATCGACGACCGCTGCTGCATGGTGCAGCTCGGCCTTCGCGTCGCGCAGTTCTACATGCACGAGAGCTGCGGGAAGTGCACGCCGTGCCGCGAGGGGACGCGCTGGATGGTGCAGATCCTCGAATCGATCGAGGCCGGAACGGCGTCCGAGGGTGACCTCGACCTGCTGCTCGACGTCTGCGACCGGATCCTCGGCAAGTGCCTGTGCCCGCTCGGCGACGCGGCCGCGATGCCGGTGGCGAGCTACATCGACAAGTTCCGGGCCGAGTTTCGCGATCACCTCGACGGTGGTTGCCCGATGCAGGGCGAGTCGTCGCTCGAGAACGTCCTCGCTCCGGTCGACCAGCACACGCACGACCCCGTCGCGGAGGTGCCTGCGTGAGCGCCACCGAGACCGAGACGGCCACCGTCACCGTCGACGGCCGCGAGGTTCAGGTCCCGCGGGGAACCGGCCTGGTCGAGACGGCTGCTGCTGCTGGGATCGAGATCCCGGTCTTCTGTTACGAGCCTCGCCTCGGGCCGGCGGTCGGCGCGTGCAGGATGTGCCTCGTCGAGGTCGAGGGGGTTCCGAAGCTCCAGGCCGGCTGCACCCTGACAGCGCAGGACGGGATGGTCGTTCGCACGGCGCAGTCCTCGGCCAAGGCGGCCGAGGGCCAGAACGCCACGCTCGAGTTCATCCTCGTCAACCACCCGCTCGACTGCCCGGTCTGCGACAAGGGCGGTGAGTGCCCGCTCCAGGACCTGACGTTCAAGTACGGCCCCGGCCAGACGCGGATGACGTTCCCGAAGCGCACGTTCGACAAGCCGATCCCGATCTCGCCGGCGATCGCGCTCGACCGGGAGCGCTGCATCCTCTGCTACCGCTGCACGCGGTTCTCCTCGGACGTCGCCGAGGACGGCCAACTCGTGGCGAGGAACCGCGGCGCCCAGTCGCTGATCACCACCTTCGAGGACGAGAGCTACCGGGCGCCGTTCAGCGGCAACGTGATCGAGCTCTGCCCGGTCGGCGCGCTCACCTCGACCCAGTACCGCTTCGAGGCCCGGCCGTGGGAGATCCAGAACGTTCCCACCGTCTGCGGCCTCTGCCCGGTCGGCTGCAACATCAGCGCGACCACGCGGGAGGGCAAGGTGAAGCGGATCCTCTCGCGCAATCACCCCGAGGTGGATCAAGGGTGGCTCTGCGACAAGGGCCGCTTCGCGTTCCCGCACCTGTACGCCGAGGACCGGATCGTCGACCCGCTCGAGCGCGAGCGCCGCCGCGGCTTCGGCGAGCGCTCCTGGGACGACGCCCTCGACCTCGCGGAGGCGCTCCTGCGCGGCGCGCAGGGCAGGATCGTCACGGCGCTTTCGGGCTCGGAGACGCTCGAGCAGGCCTATGCGCTAGGGAAGCTGCTGCGCCAGGGGCTCGGCGCGCACTCCGCCGTGCTGGCGGAGGCGACCTCGTCGGCGCTCGATGCGTTCCGCGCGCCGCTCTCCTCGATCGCAGACGCGGAGATCGTCGTCGTCGTCGGCGAGGACGAGGTCGCCGACCGCGCGCCGATCGTCGAGCTCTGGATCAAGCAGGCGCGCCGAAACGGCGCCGAAGTCGTCCGGCTGGCCGAGCCGAAGCTGGGAGAGGAATTGGAGCAGCGCGTGTCCTCCTCGGAGCGCGCGATCCTGATCTGGTCGGGGCGCGGCGGCGGCGGCGGCGCGCGGCTCGCGGAGCTCGGGCACCGGCTCGGCCTCGACGAGAAGCCCGGTTGCGCTGCCTTCCACCTGCCGGCGACACCGAACGGCCGCGGCGTCACGGAGGCCTGGGCCGCGGCCGCAGACGGCGAGGAGGAAAACCCGGAGCCGATCGGGCTGCTGATCGTGTCCGGCGACGAGGCGGCATCCGACCCGGCCGTGCGTGCGCTCGCCGAGGACGCAGAGCACGTGCTCGCGATCACGATGTTCCACGGGCTCGCCGTCGGCTGGGCCGATCTCGTCCTTCCGGGGACCTCGTACCTCGAGCGCGACGGCTCCTTCTTCAACCTCGAGGGCAGGGTGCAGCGGCTCCGCCGCACGGTCATCCCGCCCGTGCCCGACGAGCTCGCGTGGATCGCCAAGCTCGCCGAGCGCTTCGGCGTCGAGCTGTCGCCGCACGCCTCGGTGGTCTTCTCCGAGCTCTCGGAGAAGCTCTACGGCGGCATGTCGTACGGCGAGGTCGGCGAGCGCGCGTCGCTCCCCGACCGGGCGACGTACACCGCTCCCACACCGGCTCCGGTCGCGCCAATTCCGCCCGCTGAAGCGCCGCCGGGCGATCACTTCCTCGGCACGCTGAAGCTCCGGCGCTACCGGCCGCTCTTCTCCGGCTCCGCGGTCGAGCGCGTGGCCGAGCTCCAGTTCCAGCGCCCTGAGCCCGTGATCGAGCTCGCCGCCGCCGACGCCGAGCGGCGCCAGATCGCGAGCGGCGAGATCGTCAGCGTCCGCTCGAACGGGACGTCGGTGCAGCTGCGCGCGTCGATCAGTCGCCTGCTCGCCGCGGGCACCGCCCGGATCGCCGAGGAGCACGCGGCCGACCTCCACCGCGATATCGAGGTGGTGAAGCCGTGACCGAGCCGTGGTGGGTCAGCGTGATCAAGTCGGTGATCATCATCAACCTCGTCCTCGTCCTCTTCGCGTACCTGACGCTCGCGGAGCGGAAGGTGATGGGGCGGATGCAGCTGCGCTACGGGCCGAACCGGGCCGGCCCCTTCGGCCTCCTGCAGCCGATCGCGGACATGGTCAAGCTGATTCGCAAGGAGAGCTTCTTCCCCGGCTCGGCCGTGGACGTGCTCTACATCCTCTCGCCGTTCGTCGCCGCCTTCACGGCGCTCTCCACGTTCTCCGTGATCCCGTTCGGGCCTGGTTGGGAGATCTTCGGGACTCAGGTCGACGGTCAGATCGCCGACGTCCCGATCGCCCTGATCTTGATCTTCGCGATCGGCTCGATCGGCATCTACGGCTTCATCGTCGGCGGCTGGGCGTCCGACTCGAAGTACGCGCTGCTGGGCGCGATGCGCACCTGCGCGCAGCTCGTCAGCTACGAGGTCTCGCTCGCCCTGAGCGTGCTGGGCGTCGTGATCATGGCGCAGTCGCTCTCGCTGACCGACATCGTCACGGCACAGAACACCTGGTGGTACATCTTCCCGCAGTTCGTCGGCTTCGTCGTCTTCATGTTCGCCGGCACCGCCGAGACCGCGCGTGCGCCGTTCGACCTTCCGGAGGCCGAGCAGGAGCTCGTCGCGGGCTACCACACCGAGTACGGCGGCATGCGCTTCGGCCTCTTCACGATGGCCGAGTACGTCAACCTGATCACGCTCTCGTCCCTGGCGGTGACGCTCTTTCTCGGCGGCTGGCACTTCCCAATACTCGAAGGGCTCGGTCCGCTCTGGTTCGTGCTGAAGCTCTTCGTGCTGCTCTTCGTCTTCATCTGGATGCGGACAACGCTGCCGCGGCTGCGGTACGACCAGCTGATGCGCTTCGGCTGGAAGCTCCTGCTGCCGGTCGCGACGATCAACGCCGTCGTGACCGCGATCCTGGTGGTCTGGCTGTAATGGCACTCGGAACCGTCAAAGGGTTCGGCGTCACCTTCCGGCAGATCTTCAACAAGCCGATCACGCAGGAGTACCCGGAGTTCAAGCGTCCGGTCTACCCGCGCTTCCGGGGACGCCACCGCCTGCACGTGCACGAGAACGGGCTCGAGAAGTGCGTCGGCTGCTCGCTCTGCGCCGCCGCCTGCCCGGCCGACTGCATCCGCGTCGTCCCGGCCGAGAACACGCCGGACAACCGCGTCTCCGCCGGCGAGCGCTACGCGCGCATCTACGAGATCAACCTGAGCCGCTGCATCTTCTGCGGCTACTGCGAGCTCGCCTGTCCGTTCGACGCGATCACGCTCGGGAATGAGTTCGAGATCTCCGAGTACTCGCGCGACGACCTGATCTACACGAAAGACATGCTGCTGGCGGCGCCGATCAAGACGGTTCCCGTCGCCGACCGCGAGCTCTACGACACGCCCATTCCGGCCTACCGATCCTCGAGCTGATGGCGAACGTCCTCGTCTGGGCGATCTGGATCCTCGCGGCGGGGGGCTGCCTCGGCTCCGGGCTCGCTGTGATCACGTTCCGCAACCCGTTCTTCTCGGCGCTGGCGCTGATCGGCAACCTCGGCTCGCTCGCAGTGCTCTTCCTGCTCGCCTCGGCGGAGTTCGTCGCAGCGGCGCAGGTGCTCGTCTACGCCGGTGCGGTGATGGTCATGTTCCTGTTTGTAATCGCCTATCTCGGCGACCGCCGCGAGGCGCCGCTGGCGGGGGGGCCCTCCTGGATGTCGTTGGCCGCGCTCGTTGCCGCTGCGGCGCTGCTCGTCGAGATCGTCGTCGTGATCGGCCTGAAGGCGGGCGACGCGCTCTCGGACGAGGCGAGCGTCAACCAGGCGTTCGGCAGCCCGGGAGAGATCGGGCGCCTGTTCCTGACCGATCACCTGCTCGCGTTCGAAATCACGTCGATCGTGCTGCTGATCGCCGCGGTGGGCGGCGTCGTGCTCGGAACGCGCTCGCGTGCCGAGGACGAGGAGGAGCTGGCGCGTGCGCGGGCCTGACGTCTCCTGGTACCTGATCGTCTCGGCGATCCTCTTCTCGATTGGCACCGCCGGCGTGCTTCTGCGTCGCAGCCCGCTGATCGTCCTGCTGTCGCTCGAGATCATGCTCAACTCGGCGAACCTCGCCCTGATCTCGTTCGCGCGGCTTCACGGCAACCACGATGGCCAGATCTTCGCGCTCGCCGTGATGGCCGTCGCCGCCTCGGAGGTCGTCGTCGGCCTCGGTCTGATCGTCGCGATCGCGCGCAAGCAGCTCGACCTCGACGTCGACCGTCTGCGGGTGCTGCGCGGATGACCGCGGGCGCCTGGCTCTGCCTGCTGGCGCCGCTTTGCGGCGCCCTGCTGATCGCGCTGCTCGGGGAGTCGATCTCCCGGCGCACCGCCGCGTGGATCTCGACACTCTCGGTCTTCACCGCGTTCGGAGGCGCCGTCGTCTCGTTCGTCGGGCTGCTCGGACGCGAGCACGAGAACCGGGCGGCGGTCACCACTGCCTGGACCTGGCTCGCGGCGGGGAAGTTCCACGCTGGGCTCTCGCTCCTCGTCGACCCGCTCTCGGTGACGATGATGCTGATTGTCTCCGGGGTCGGCGGCCTGATCGTCCTCTACTCGATCGGCTACATGGACGGCGATCCCGAGGAGCGGCGCTACTTCGGGTACATGTCGCTGTTCGTCTTCTCGATGCTGATGCTCGTGCAGGCCGGGAACTTCCTCCTGCTGCTCGTGGGCTGGGGGCTCGTCGGCCTCGCCTCCTACCTGCTGATCGGCTTCTGGCACGACCGGCCGTCGGCGGTCGCGGCCGCGAAAAAGGCATTCGTGATGAACGCGTTCGGCGACGCGACGATGGCGCTCGCCTTCTTCGTGCTGATCTGGCAGACGGGCACGCTCGACTTCGGCCGGGCCTTCGAGGGAGCCGGAGGGCTGTCGCAGACGGTCGTCAACCTCGTGGCGCTCGGGCTGCTCGGAGGCGCAGTCGCGAAGTCGGCGCAGATCCCGCTCCACACCTGGCTTCCCGACGCGATGGAAGGCCCGACGCCTGTCTCCGCGCTGATCCACGCCGCGACGATGGTCACCGCCGGCGTCTATCTGATCGTTCGCACGCATCCCATCTTCGAGCTCGCGCCTTCGATCTCTGACCTGGCCGCGGGGCTCGGTGCGATCACGCTGCTCGTCGCCGGGGTGATCGCGCTCGTGCAGACCGACATCAAGCGCGTGATCGCCTATTCGACGATGTCGCAGATCGGCTACATGTTCCTCGGGGCGGGGCTCGGCGCCTACGGGAACGGGATGTTCCACCTGATGACGCACGCGTTCTTCAAGGCGCTGCTCTTCATGGCCGCCGGGCTCGTGATCCATCACCTCGCCGACGAGCAGGACATCCGGAAGATGGGCGGGCTCCGGAACGCGATGCCGCGGACGTACATCGCGTTCCTGATCGGCTCGCTCGCGCTCGTCGGCATCCCCCCGCTCTCCGGCTTCTTCTCCAAGGACTCGATCCTCGCGTCGGCGCTGGCCTCCGGCGGCTACGGGCAGCTGCTGTTCGCAGCAGGGCTCGTGGGGGCACTGCTGACCGGTCTCTACACGTTCCGTCTCCTCTTCATCGTCTTCCTCGGCGAGCCGTCGCCGCTCGTCCGCGAACACGACAACGGGCCGGCGCACGGTGAGGGTCCGTGGACGATGACCCTTCCGGTCGCTGTGCTCGCCGGCCTCGCGGTGGTGGGCGGCTGGGTGGAGATCGCGGGCGTCTGGCACCCGTTCGGCGAGTGGCTCGACCCGATCGCGGTCGGGCGTGAGCACCTGGCGCTCGTGGAGCCGACGGTGACGCAGGACTACGTCACGAGTGCGCTCGCCGTCGGCCTCGGCGCGGTCGGGATCGGGGTCGCCTGGATGCTCTACGGCTCGCGCAAATGGGCGGTGCCGCGGTTCGCCGGCGTGCAGCGGACGCTCGAGCACAAGCTCTGGTTCGACGAGCTCTACGACCTCCTCTTCTACAAGCCGGCCGGCCTCGTCTCCCGGCTCCTCCGCCACGGCGTCGAGGAGCCGCTGATCGGGGGCTCGATCGAGGGCGTCACGCTCGGCGCCCGTGAGGCGGCCGGCGCGCTCGGAGAGGCGCAGACCGGCTACCTGCGCACGTATGCGTTCGCGATCGCCGCTGCGGTCGCCGTCCTCGTCGTCGTCTTCATCACGGTTCAGTGAGGCGCATGCGATGACCACAGCGCTGATAGCCGTCCCGCTCGTGGCGGCGCTCGTGGTGTGGCTGCTGCCGCTGCCAGGACGCGCCGCGGGCGTGCTCGCTCTGCTGACCGCCCTCGCCGAGGTCGTGCTCTGGGTCATCGTGGTCGCGGGGTTCGACTTCGGCCAGGGGCTCCAGCTGCAGGATCGGCACAGCTGGTTCACCGACCTCGGTGTCTCCTACCACGTCGGCTTCTTCGGCTACTCGCTCTGGCTCGCCGGCCTTACGGTCGTCGTCTCCACGGCTGCGATCGGCTACGCCCTCCGGGCAAACCGCGAGCGCGGCCGCGCCTACCACGGGCTGCTGCTCTTCCTGATGGGCGCGATCGTCGGCGTCTTCACCGCGCAGGACCTGCTGCTCTTCTACGTCTTCTTCGAGGCGATGCTGATCCCGATCTACGTCCTGATCGGCGTCTGGGGCGGGCCGCGCCGCGTGCGCGCGACCGCGACCTTCGTCATCTACACGATGGCCGGCTCGTTGCTGATGCTCGCGGCGATCGTCGTCTTCGGCCTCTCACAGGGGACGTTCTCGCTCGTCGACTCGGGGACGTCGTCGAACGAGTGGGTCTTCCTCGGCTTCCTCGCCGCCTTCGCGGTGAAGGCGCCCATCTTCCCCTTCCACGGCTGGCTCGTCGACGCTTATCGCGAGTCTCCGCCCGAGGTTGCGGCGATCCTCTCGGGCGTCGTCTCCAAGGCAGCGGTCTACGGGTTGGTACGGATCGTGCTCGCGAAATTCCCGGAGCCGGTCGACGACTTCCAGGTCGTGATCCTCGCGTTCGCTGCCGTCGGCCTCGTCTACGGCTCGCTGCTCGCCTTCCGGGCGCCCGACATCCGTTCAGTCACCGCGTACTCCTCGATGGCGCAGATGGGGCTGATCACGCTCGGACTCTTCTCGCTGACCGATCTCGGCGTCAACGGGGCGATCGTCCAGTCCGTCGCGCACGGCCTCGTCTCGGCGACGCTCTTCCTGCTCGCCGGGATGGTCGAGACGAGGACGGGCACGAGCGCCTTCGCCGGGCTCGGCGGGATGGCGCGGGGCCGGCCTGCGCTCGCGACGGTCCTGATGACGACTGGGATCGTCGCACTCGCGGTGCCCGGGTCGGTTGCGTTCGCCGGCGAGTTCCTGATCCTGGCCGGGGTCTACGGCGCCGGCTGGGGCTGGGCGGCCGTGGGGGCCGGCGCGATCGTGCTGGCTGCGATGTACATGCTCCGGCTGATCTCCGCCGTGCTGCACCGTGCGGGCGGCTCGGACGTCCACGACGACGCGCCCGACCTGCGCCCGCTCGAGCTGGCGCTCGTCGTCCCGCTGATCGGGCTGCTCCTGTTCCTCTCCGCCTGGCCGGCCCTGATCTCGGAGCGCGTGTGATCACGACTCCCAAGGTCGACTGGCTCGCGCTCTCGCCGACGCTCGCGTTGCTCGGCGCGTCCGGCGTCGCGCTCCTCGGCAGCGTGCTCGTGCCGTGGTGGGGGCGGCGGGCCTTCACCGCCTTCGCCGCCTTCGCCGGCTTCGTCACCGCAGGTGTCCTCGCCGCGATCGTCTTCGACCGCAGTGCCGAGAGCCGGTTGCTGATCGCGGAGTCCTTCACGCGCGACCGGCTCGGCGCGCTCGCTGCGATCATCATCGCCGGTGCGGGCGCGCTGACCGTGCTCGTCTCGTGGGGTGAGAACCGGCGCGACCACGCGGGCGAGTACTACGCGCTGCTGGCCGCCGCCGGTGCAGGCATGGCGTTCTTCGTCACGGCCGGGAACCTGATGACGCTCTTCCTCGGGCTCGAGTGGTTCTCGATCGCCCTCTACATCCTGTGCGCCCTCGACACGCACCGCGAGACGTCGCTCGAGGCCGGCCTCAAGTACCTGATCGTCGGCGGGTTCGGCTCGGCTGTCCTGCTCTTTGGCTCGGCGCTCGTCTACGGCGCGACGGGCGAGCTCGGCTTCTCCCAGATCGCCGCGGTCGGCGACACCGAGAACGTGCTGCTGCTGGCGGGCCTCGCGATGCTGATCGCGGGTCTCGGCTTCAAGTCCTCGGCGGCGCCGTTCCACATGTGGACGCCCGACGTCTACGAGGGCGCGCCCACCTCGGTGACCGGCTTCATGGCCGCAGCCACGAAGGTCGCCGCTCTCGTCTTGACGCTGCGGATTCTCGTCGTCGCCTTCCCTGACCAGGAGCATCTCTGGACGATCGCGATCGCCGTGCTCGCCTGCGTCTCGCTCGCCGTCAGCAACCTGGCGGCGCTCGTGCAGCGCAACGTGAAGCGGCTGCTCGCGTATTCGTCGGTCTCCCACGCCGGCTTTATGCTGATCGCGGTCGCCGCCAACAGCGCGCTCGGAGGACGGGCGCTCCTCTACTACCTGATCCCGTACGGCGCCGTGTCGATCGGCGCCTTCGCGGTCGTGGCCGCACGCGAGCGCGAGCTCGCCGCTCCGGTCACGCTCGACAATCTCGGCGGAATGGGCTGGGAGCGCCCGTTCCTCGGCGCCGCGATGTGGGTCTTCATGCTCGGTGCGATGGGCATGCCGCTCACGGGCGGCTTGCTGGGCAAGTTCTACGTTTTCTCCGCCGCCTACGAGGCGGGTCTCTGGTGGTTGATCGTCGCCGGCGTGATCGCGACCGCGATCTCGCTCTACTACTACCTCGGCGTGATCCGGGCCCTTTACATGCGTCCGGCTGCGGAGCTCAAGCCTGCGCTTGTCGGCGGCTCGCCACCGCGCGACCCGCTGCTGCAGAGCGCCGTCTTCATCTCGCTCGTCGTCACGGTCGGCTCGTTCTTCTTCGTGCAGCCGCTGATCGACCTCGCCCGTGACGCCGCGGGCGGCCTGCCGTTCTAACCGCGTCGAGCTGCGGCGCGGAAGCTCGGCACCGCGACGCTTGCCTGGACGAGCGCCTGGACGGCGAAGATCGCGAGCGCCATCAGCATGGCCGTGACGCCGATAGCCGGAGGTGGGCCCTCCGAGAGCAACGGCGCGCGGACAGCCGTCCCGAGCAGCACGAACGGGAGCGCCAGCGCTGTGAGCATCGCGATGCCGCGGTCGTGCGGCTCCGCCGCCGAGCCGTCGAGCACGTCGCCGAGCCCGGACAGGGCCGCAACGGCCACGACCGGAACCGCAGTGACGAGGAGGTAGTAGGCGAGGGCGTGGTGGTTGGTGGCGTCGGCGAGAGCGGCGCTGAGCACGAGGCCGACGGAGCCGAGTCGTAGAGTCATGCGCAGATGTTCGCCGCCGGACCGGACGGTCCTTTAGATTCCAGACATGTCGACGACACTCACCTGGCTCGGGCATGCGGCCTTTCGCATCGATAGCCCGGGTGGCAAGCGCATCTACGTCGATCCGTTCCTGAGCGGGAACCCGAAGTGCCCCGAGAACGAGCTGGAGCCGGAGCGGGTCGACGCGATCTTCCTTACCCACGGCCACTCCGACCATGTCGGCGACACCGTCGCGCTCGCGCAGCAGTTCGACTGTCCGGTCATCGCCCAGGTCGAGCTGCGTTGCTGGCTCGCCGGTCAGGGGATCGAGCCGAACATGGCCCATGCGCCCAACAAGGGCGGCACGGTCGACGTCGAGGGGATCAAGGTGACGCTCACGGACGCCAACCACTCGTCGAGCGCGAACGACGGCACCTACCTCGGCGAGTCGTGCGGTCTCGTCTTCGAGCTCGAGGACGGCACAACGATCTACTTCTCCGGCGACACGAACGTCTTCGGCGACATGGCGTTGATCGCGCGGATCTACGAGCCCGACGTCGCCGTGCTGCCGATCGGCGACCACTTCACCATGGGCCCGCGCGAGGCGGCCGTCGCGCTGGAGCTGCTCGGAGTGAGTCGCTGCGTTCCGTCGCACTACGGCACGTTCTCCCTGCTCACGGGCACGCCGGAGCAGCTGCGCGCGCTTGCCCCCGATGTCGAGATCCTCGCGCCCGAGCCTGGCGGATCGGTCGAGCTGTGAGGGAGCGCTGGTTCGGCGCCACCGGCCGGCGGGTGCCCGAGCTTGCGCTGGACGGCTCGCTCGATGTCGAGGGTGCGCTGGTCATCGACGGTGTCGACGACGAGGTGCAGCTGCGCGAGGCGCATGCTCAGGGAGTGCCGGTCGTCGTGCGTGCTCTCACGCCCGAAGCGATCAAGACCGCGCTCGCTCGGCCCGAAGTGGCCACCGTCCTCGTGCCGACGGAGGAGCTGCTCGCGCTCGACCTGACCGAGCTCACGTATGGCTAGGCCAATCTCGACCTACTCGATCGCGGCCTGCGATCTCGACCACGGGGAGTGGGGCGTCGCGGTGCAGTCGAAGTTCCTCGCCGTTGGCTCCGTCGTCCCCTGGGCCGAGCCCGAGGTTGGCGCGATCGCCACCCAGGCGTACGCGAACCCGAGCTACGGCCCTGACGGGCTGGCATTGCTGCGGCAGGGTCTTTCGGCCGACGAGGTCGTCGAGCGCTTGACGGAGGCCGACGACAGCCGCGACGAGCGCCAGCTCGGCGTCGTCGACGCAGCCGGCCGTGGCGCCACGTTCACCGGCTCCGGCTGTCACGAGTGGGCCGGCGGCCGCGCAGGCTCCGGCTACGCTGCGCAGGGCAACATCCTCGTCTCCGGCGAGACGGTCGACGCGCTGGTGGAGACGTTCGACGCGAGCGAAGGGTCATTGGCCGAGCGCCTGCTGGCGAGCCTCGCTGCGGCGCAGTCGGCGGGCGGCGACCGCCGCGGGCAACAGTCGGGCGCGCTGCTGGTGGTGCGGCGGGACGGCGGCTACGCCGGCCTCTCGGACGTCGTCATCGACCTTCGGGTGGACGACCACGAGGCTCCGATCGAGGAGCTGCGGCGCCTCCACGGCCTCCACGACCAGCTCTTCGGCGCGACACCGCGCGACCAGTGGCTGGCCGTCGACGACGAGCTCCGTGCCGAGATCGGCGAGCGCCTCGGCAAGCTCGGCTACGAGCGGCTCGCCGACTGGGCTGGCGCCGCGAACCTGGAAGAGCGGGTGGACGGCGAAGCCGAGATCGACCCGGTCGTGCTGCGCGAGCTGAGGAGGGATTCGTGAAGGGCTACGAGTTCGCAAGCCTGACGGGCATCGAGTCGGTGCAAGGCCCCGGCACGCTGCGCTGGACGCCGCTCCGCAAGCATCTCGGCCTCACCGCCTTCGGCATCAATGCCTACACCGCCACCGAGGCCGGGCAAGACGTCGTCGAGGAGCACAGCGAGGAGCGGCTCGGGCACGAGGAGATCTACGTCGTCGTCTCGGGGCGGGCGACGTTTGTCCTGGACGGAGACGAGGTCGAGGTGCCGGCCGGCTCGCTGGTCTACCTCCGCGACCCGAAGGTCAAGCGCTACGCACGCGCCGAGGAGGCGGGAACGACCGTGCTCGCGGTCGGAGGCAAGCCCGGCTCCCACGAGATCTCGGCCTGGGAGTACTTCTTCACCGCCTACGCGATCGCCGAGAACGACCTCGACGGCGCGATCGACGAGCTCAACGCGGGACTCGCAGCGAGACCCGATCATCCCGCGCTGCACTACCACCTCGCGTGCATCAATGCCCGCGCCGGGCGGCCGGACGAGGCGCGACGGCAGCTCGACCGCGCGCTGGAGCTCGACCCCGAGCTGCGGAAGCACGCGGACGCGGACGACGACCTGGCCGCGATTCGCTAGTCGGGTACGCGGGCAGCCCCCGCCGGGGCGGCCTCCGTCTCGGCCGGGACCGACTCCTTCGAAACCACGGTGGCGACCGAGGCGAGCACGATCGCCGCACCGAGAAGGATGCGCCAGCTGAGCGCTTCGTGAAGAACGGCTACGCCGAGCCCGATCGCGACCACGGGGTTCACGTAGGCGTAGGTTGCGACCTTTCCGATCGGAGCGTGTTGCAGCAGCCAGACGTAGGCGGTGTAGCCGAAGAGCGAGCCGAACACGACGAGGTACCACCAGCCGAAGATCGACCGTGCCGACCACTCGGACGGCGCGAAGTCGGTCGTGAGCAGCCCGAGCGGAAGCAGGCAGAGCCCGCCGGCGAGCATCTCGAACGCGGTGGCGGCGAACACGTCCCGCGGCAGCGGCAGGCGCCCGGACAGATACGAACCGACTGCCCAGGCCAGCGCTGAGCCGACGACCAGAGCGAGGCCTCCGGCCGTTGCGTCTCCGCTCGGCCGGACGAGCAGCGCGATCCCGATGAACCCGACCACGACGCCGATGAGTGCGCCGCGAGTCGGCCGGTCGCCGCCGGCGAAGCGCAGCGCAACGACGAGGAGCGGTACCGACGCGATCACGAGTGAGGCGAGGCCGATCGGCACGTCGCGCTCCGCGACGAAGAGCAACGCGTTGGCGCCCGGCAAGAGCACGCCGATGAGAGCGGCCGATGCGAGTTGCCGCCGCGAGACTCGCAGAGCCGAGACGCCGCGTCGCCACGCGACCCAGCCGGTCATCAGCGTCCCGGCGACGATGAACCGCCACGCCACGGCGAAGAGCGGCGGGATCGTCTCGCCCGCCAGCTCGATGCCCAGGTAGGTCGATCCCCAGAGGACGTAGACCGTGCCGAGTGCGATCCAGACCTTTCCGTCCTGGCTCACGAGGACGAATCGCCCGGCAGTCTCATTCCGGCAGCTCGCCCACGTAGCTCCGGGACGGGGTCGGCTCCCGGCGGCGCGACGACGAGCACGGCGCCGTAGCCTTCGCCGGCGAGCGCGCCGACGAGCAGGTCGAGCCCGAGCGCCAGCGCGAACGCCTTGTGCGCCTGCTCGCCGCCGAACGGGACGAGCTCCTCCGGCTTGGCGGCGCCGCGCAGCACGTCGCCGTAGGTGACCGCGCCCATCGAGACGTCCGCGACGAGCGGCTTGCCGTCCGAGCTCGGAATCGCGATCGCGAGCGGATTCGTGCCCGCGAGCGGCTCGCCGCCGCTCGGGTGGGCGAGCCGGGCCGGCGACGTCGCCGTCAGGACGGCGACGAGCCCCCCGTGCGCAAGTCGCCGTGCATACCAGCCGAGTGCCCCGGTCGGGAAGCAGTTCGAGGCGACGATGACCCGCGCGTGGGCGGGCGGGTCAGCGAGCTGCGCGTCGCACACGGCCGCCAGCGTCAGGTAGCCGAGGGCGCCGTTGCCGTCCCAGCGTTCGTAGCCGTGCTCGGCGTGGAGCCGTTCCGGGCGGGCGTCCGGCCTCAGGTCGCCGAGCGTCTCGAGCCAGTCGATGCGGCTGAGCCCGTGGCCGAGCTTCCCGCGCGACTCGGCATCGAGGAAGTGCTCCGAGAGAATCGACGTGTCCGCCTCGGAGAAGCCGAGCGCGGCGATCCGCTCTTCAGGCCGCACGGCACGGTTTGCATCTATACCGCGCGGCCCAGATCGCGGCGCTTGCTGCGCCGACGACGAACGGAAGCCCGATCAGCGCCGGATGGAGCCGGCGAACGGACGGATAGGCGAGCTCGTCGAATTCGAGGATCGGCCAGCCGCGCTCGGCCGCGACCCGCCGCAGCTCCCGGTCGGGGTTGACGACCACCGGATTTCCGACCACTTCCAGGAAAGGCAGGTCGGTGTGGCTGTCGGAGTAGGCAGTCGAGGCTTCGAGGTCGAGCTCGGCCTCCGCCGCGAGCTCGCGAACGGCCGCGGCCTTCCCCTCTCCGTGCGCACCGCGGAGCGAGCGGCCCGTGTAGACGCCGTCCACGATCTCGCACGTCGACCCGACCGCGCCGTCGAAGCCGAGCTCGCGCGCGAGCGCCTCGACGATCTCCTGCAGCGTCGCCGAGACGATGTAGACCGGCTCGCCGCGCTCGCGGTGCCGCTCGACGAGCTGGAGCGGCTCCTGGTAGACGAGCGGCTTGAGGACAGGTTCCATCGCAGTCGCGACGAGCTCGCGCAGCTCCTCGACGCGAAAGCCCTTCAGGACCATGAGGCCGTCCTCCGCGGCCCTCCGCACCGTTTCGGCGCCCGCGCCCCTGGCGGCGAAGAGCAGCTGCCAGGCGGCGGCCTTGGCGAGCTGGCCGCGTCCGATCACGCCGTGCTCGCGGAACGAGCCGGCGAGCGCGAGCGCGCTCGACCGGCGCAGCAGGGTGCGGTCGAGATCGAAGAAGGCGGCGGCCCGAGTCATCCGTCGAGTCTAGATGCCGCACGGCCACCCAGAAGCCTCACGGAATCCTCACGATTTCCTCACGGATTCGGGCCTGTGTTGGTGTCTAACTCAGTGCACCCGCAAACCGGAGGGAATCATCAAATGAGAAAGTCCATCTTCGCCGTCGCCGCACTCGTCGCGCTCGTCGCGAGCAGCGTTGCGGTGGCGCACCTCAAGTCCGGCAACGTCAGTGCGGTGAGCGCCACGCTCTCCGCGCCGACGACGTCCCACCTGAGCACCCGCACGCTGACCTGCGACGGTCAGACGATCGAGGTCTCGGAGGGCCGCTACACCGGCACGTCCGTGAGCACGACACCGGACCTCGCAGGCGCGATCGAGCTGCGGGTCCACAGCGTCTACAACACGACCACGAAGCTCGGCTGGGTCGACGGCAAGCTGAAGATCAACGCGACCGACGACCGCTCGAACGCGCACTTCTCGGCCGTGAACTCGAACGGCAAGCTCGACGGCTGGCTGAGCGGCAGCGCCGGTCATCGTGACGGGATCCTCTTCGGGAGCATCTCGGGCACGTTCAGCAAGTCCGGCGGCCTGACCGACGGCCAGCTCGGCACGGGCACCGGCGCGAACACTGCGGTGCTCGCGACCCGGAGCGAGTGCAGCGAGTCCACGACCACCAAGCCCAGCGTCCGCCTGACGGTGCGCGGGACGGTCGAGTCGATCACTGCCTCCGAGATCAAGGTGAAGCCCTCGGACGGCACCGCCTCGCAGACCTGCACGATCGGCGAGCGCAAGCCGGAGCACATCGAGGTCAACGACAAGGTCGAGATGACCTGCCTGCAGCGTGAGGGCAAGTTCGTGCTCGAGAAGATCAGCGAGCGCCGCTAGAGCGGCAGTTTCCACCGTGTGCGAAGGGCGTCTCCGGGCGCCCTTCGTCGTTCTAGGAGAGAACGGTGAGCGGCTTGCGGATCGCCGCCTGGCGCGACGCTGCGAGCGACTCTGCAATCGCGACGATCGCCCGGGCGGAGTCCGACTCGGGGTCGGCTTCGACCACGGGCACGCCGAGATCGCCCGCGTTGCGCAGGGCGGCGTCGAGCGGGACCGTGCCGAGGAGCGACACACCGAGCTCGGCCGCGAGCTTCGCGCCACCGCCCGTGCCGAACATCTCGCCAGTCATGTTCTCGACGACGCCGACAAGCTTCTGGCCTGTCTTCTGCGCCATCACAGCGGCGCGCACGGCCACCTCCTGCGCCAGTGGCTGCGGCGTCGTCACGACGAGCACCTCGGCGCGCGGCAGCAGCTGTCCGAGCGAGATCGCCATGTCGCCGGTTCCCGGCGGCATGTCGACGAGGATCGTGTCCAGCTCGCCCCAATGCACGTCGGACAGAAACTGCTCGAGTGCGCGGTGGAGCATCGGCCCCCGCCACATCACGGGCGCGTTGTCCTCCATGAAGCTGCCGATCGAGATGAACTTCAGTCGGCCGCGCACGGGAGGCACGATCATCTTGTCGACGACGATCGGCCGCTGCTGGACCCCGAGCATGTGCGGAATCGAATGGCCGTAGATGTCGGCGTCGATCAGACCCACCTGCTGGCCGAGTGCATCGAGCGCCGCGGCGAGGTTGACCGTCAGCGAGGACTTGCCGACGCCGCCCTTGCCGCTCGCCACGGCGATCACGCGAGTCCTTGGGTCGATCGAGATCGACTTCTCCGGCCGGCCGCCGCGGAGCTTCGTCGTCAGCGCGGCCTTCTCGTCCGCGCTCATCACGTCGAACCGGAGCTCGACCCGCTCGACGTTCGGGAGCGAGCCGATGTGCTCTGCGACCTGGTCCTGGAACGAGCTGCGAAGCGGGCAGCCGGCGACGGTGAGCGCGATCGTCACGGACACTGCGTTGCCGTCGATGACGACGTCCCGGACCATGTCGAGCTCGGTGACCGGCTTCCGCAGCTCCGGGTCGATCACGCGCTCGAGCGCGCGCAGGATCTCGTCTCGATCGGGCGCCATGGGAGCAGCCTAGCGGCGCGACTCCTAGCCGACGAGCCGGAAGACCACGATGTCCCGGACCGGCTTGCGGTGCGTCCGGGTGACGGTCAGCGTTCCGCGGGCGTTGTCGAAGAGGCCCGTGCCGCCGAGCACCGCAAGGTCGTAGAACTGCCGGTAGAGGATCGACCCGCCGACGACGAGCTTCCCCTTCGGCAGGATGTACGTGCCCCGGCACACGCGTGAGCGCACGGTGTCGACGAAGGCGCAGTCGAGCTCACCGCGACCGATCACTGTCAGCGTCCCCCGCTGCAGCAGTGTTGTGCGAACGATCTCGATGTCGCCGGGAGACGTACCGGGTGCGCCGAGATCGACGCGGGTCACCGCGACTTGGCGGTCGTTGATCGTGATCGTCGCCGGGCCTGTGCTCGCCTCCGAGCGACTCTGCGATGGGCCTGCGGCCACGACGCCGGCGACAACGCCCACGAGCAGCCAGCTCAGTCTCCTGTTCATCCCCCCGCCTCCTTCTTCGTGTCGTTCGTCGTGTGCTCGCCGTTCGGACCGGGCAGCTCGAGCCAGAACGTCGTGCCTTCGCCGGGGTCGCTGTCGAAGCCGATGCTGCCCCCGTGCGCCTCGACGATCTCGCGGGAGACCGCGAGGCCGAGTCCTGTACCGGTGATGCCCGTCGCACCGGCGTCGCCGCGGAAGAATTTCGTGAAGATGCGGCTCTGCTGGTCGTTCGGAATGCCGCGTCCGTGGTCCCGCACGGCTATTCGCACGCCTGCGCCGCTGCGAGCGGCCATGACCTCCACCATGCCGCCGCCGGGCGAGTACTTGATCGCGTTCGAGAGCAGGTTTCCGACGACCTGGGCCAGTCGATTGGGGTCGCCTCGGACCGTCAGCGGCCGCTCCTCGAGAGCGACCTCGAGCTGGTGTTTGGGACTTTGCGCCGCGTAGAGCTGCGCCTGTTCGTCGAGCAGCACGGCGAGGTCGATCTTCTCCGTGGCGAGGTCGACCCCTTCGTGCTCGATCCGCTGGACGTCGAGGAAATCCTCCAGCAACGCCGCCAGACGCCGCGCCTGAGCGTCGACGATGCCGAGGTAGTGGCGGCGCGTGGGCGGGTCGAACTCCCGTTTCAGCAGCAGTGCCGTGAAGCCGAGCACGCTGGCGAGCGGAGTCCGGAGCTCGTGCGAGACGATGTTGACGAGCTCCGTCTTCATCCGCTCGCTCTCTCGTAGCTCTGCGTTCTGTGCCTCCAGCTCCCTGCGGCTCTGTTCCAGGCGTTCCGCCATCGAGTTGAAGGCGCGCGTCAGCTCGCCGACCTCTCCGGGGCCTTCCGGCGGCAGCCGCAGCGAGAGCTCACCGCCCGCGATCCGGTTTGCCCCGGATGCGGCTGCGCGGATCGGGCGTCCGATCGACCGTGCGAGCACGATCCCGAAGAGCGTGATCAGCGCCATCGAGGCGCCCACGACGATCGCCCCCACGACCACGGCGAGATGGGTGCGCGCATCAGCGTCCATTGCGGCCTGGGCGGCGAGCTTGTTCTCGACGGAGCGGAACTCCCGGAAGAGCCGCCGGATCTCGTCTGTCTGCGCCTTGCCGGTCTGCGCGGGACCGGCGTCCTGGTTGAGCCCCGGCTCGTCGCGCAGCAGCGGGAGCAGCGGCGCGATGAAGAGGTCGACATAGCCCAGGATCTGCCTCGTCAGTGTCTGCACCCTGGCCCGCTGGCTGGGGTCGCGCGCGACGAGCGTCTGCAGCACCCGCAGGCGTGCCGGCAGCTCCTGGCGCGCGCGCTCGTAGGGCTCGAGCGAGTTCGGGTCGCGGGTCACCGTGAAGCCCAGGAAGCCTGCCTCCGCGTCTGAGACGAGGTTCTCCAGCTGCAGCGACGCCGCGGTGACGTCCTTCGAGCGTGCTTCCCGCTCCGTGGCCTCGCGCTGGGCGGAGACGGCGAGGACGAGGGCGGCAAAGGCCGCTCCGACCAGGATCGCCAGCGTCGCGCTCGCGAGCCACATCCGGCGTGCGAGCGTCACGACGCCAGCAGCTCCTCGACGGCGGCGCTGAGGTCGTCGGGGTCGAACGGCTTCGAGACGAACCGGTCGGCGCCTGCAACGCGTGCGTCTACCTCGGCGTGGCTCCAGGCGGTGATCACGATCACGGGCAGCGCCTTGAGCTCGTCGTCCAGCCTGAGCGCCTCGAGCACCTCGATCCCGCTCAGCGCCGGAAGCATCACGTCGAGCACGATCAGATCGGGCCGGAGCTCCCGCGCGAGCGTCAGCGCCTCGACGCCGTCGGCGGCCTCGACGAAGCGATAGGCGGGACCGAGAACGGCTCGCACGAGCTCACGCAGGCTCGCGTCGTCGTCGCAGACGAGAATCGTCGCGGCGTCGGGATCGGGTGCGGGCTCTCCTGGTTCGGCCACCGTGCTGGGAGGGGCGATGGCGCGGGTCGGTCCAAGTCTAGCCGGTGGGCCGCTCTGCATCGTCCCCCGATCGGCCTATTTGGAGAGCGCCTCCGCCAAGTTCCGGGTCAGCTCCGCGGTTCCTGCCGCGACGATGCGTGAGCGTCCGATTAGGTCGAGCGGGGCCGCCTCGAACGGTGGCACCTCGAACAGGTCTATGGCAAGCCCGCACTCGCGTACGAGCAGCTGTCCGGCGGCGATGTCGACCGAGCGGGCGGGTTTGAGCGAGCAGACGGCATCGACCCGGCCGGCCGCCAGGTGGCAGAGGGAGAGCGCGAGCGAGCCCATGATCCGCAGGCGATATGCGGTGCCGACCATCTCTGCGGCCTTGTCCGCCACCTCCGCGGTCGTCGTCGCCTCGAAGGACAGGATCTCGATCGTGTCCTTCGGTTTCACCGCGCCGAGCCGGGCGCCGTTCAGAAACGCGCCGCTCCCGCGTTCGGCCGTCCACTCCTCGCCCGAGCCGAAGTCGTAGACGTAGCCGAAGACGACGTCGCCCATCGTGGGTCCGTCGGCAACGGCGAGCGAGAGGGAGAAGAAGGGGATGTCGCGCTTGGCGTTCAGCGAGCCGTCGATCGGATCGACGACGACGCGCCAGGGCGTGCCGCTCCCGAAGATCCGCTCCCCGAGCTCTTCGGAGACGAGCGTGAAGTCCTCGTCGAGCGCCTCGAGCCTGTGCACGACCGCGGTCTCGGCCGCAGCGTCGATCGCGGTCGTATCGTCCCCGCCCTCGCCCTGCGCGAGCACGGGCTCGCGCTCGACGCGGGTCGGCAGCTCCGCGAGCACGGCCTTGATGTCGCCGACCGCGTCGCGGCACAACTCCAGCCATGGTTTCAATGGAAGAGCGTCATAGCGGGTGGAAGAGCAGGCCACTGATCAGCTTCGGGAAGAAGTAGGTCGTCTTCTGCGGCAGCACCTCGCCGCGGCGTGCATGGGCGAAGACGTCCTCGATCCGTGTCGGCCGCAGCAGGTAGGCGACGGCAGCCTCGCCGTCGCGGACGCGCCGTTCGGCCTCGTCCGCGTCGGCGGTGTACGAGATCCCCTCGTGCCCGAGCGTGTCGACGAACTGGACGTCGAGGACGCCTTCCGGGCCGTGGACGACGCGCGAGCCGTCGCGCGTGACCTCGGTCACCTCGGAGCCGCCGTTCGTCTCGCTCTCGAGGCGCCTGGGCTCGGCGAAGAGCCGGTGGGTCGGGAAGATCTCGAGGCCAGGGTCGCTCGTCGAGACCAGCACGACGAGCATCTGCCCGCTCGCGGGCGTCCCCTCTTCCTCGTGGAAGGCAACCGCGGTCTCGTAGCGATGGTGCCCGTCGGCGATCAGCAGCTGCCTGTCGGCGAAGGCGCGGACGACCGACGGATCGTCGATCCGCCAGAGCTTCGCGCCGTCGACTTCGAGGTCAGGCTCGCCGTCGGGCCGCCCCACTGGTGCGTCCCCGTCGTAGAGCAGGAAGATCGGCTCGAGCTGCACGTGCGTTGCTCGCAGGAGGCGCAGGCGCCCTTCCTTGGGGCCGCGGTGTGTGCGCTCGTGCGGCAGCACCGTCCCGGTCTCGTACGGCTCGACCTTGAGCGATGCGACGAGCCCGAAGCGCGTTCGCGCGACTCCGTCGGGGCCGACGTAGTCCTGCTCGAGCGCCCAGACGGCCGGCGGCTCCTCGACGAGGACGCCTGTCGCCCGCCACTCCTGGAGCTTGCGCGCGGCCTCGTCCTCGGAGTCGGGCAGCGTCAGCCGGACGACGTTGTGCGGGCTGCGGGCGCGCAGTTCCTCGCGTTGCTCGGGCGTGATCACGTCGTACGGCGGCGCGACGAGCGTCTCGAGCGGCCCTGCCACCGCCTCGTCGTAGCGCAGGGCGCGGAAGGGCTTGACGACGGCCATCGCTTCGAGCCTACCAACAGCCCTGCGGCCTAGACTCCGTGTCGTGAGCACCATCTCCGAGTTGACCGCCGACCGCACAGTCGAAGGTGTCTATGCCGTCGCGCGCAAGCAGCGGCGGACGACGCGGAAGGGTGCGCCGTACCTGATGCTCGAGCTGGTCGACCCGACCGGCCGGATCGAGGCGCGGATCTGGAACGACGTCGAGCTGCTCGACGGCCGCTTCGCCGAAGGCGACGCCGTGCGCGTGCTCGGGCGCGTGGAGAGCTTCGACAACCGGTTGCAGCTCGAAATCCGCTCCGTCGAGGCCGCGGACGAGGATCCGGCGGGGCTCGCGCCGCGGATGCGCCGCGATGCGGACGAGCTGGACGGCTTCCTCGAGTTCCTTGCGGGCGAGCTCTCGCATCCCGGCCTGGTTGCGGTGGTCCGGCGGTTCCTTGGAGACGGCGAGGTGCGAACGGCGCTGCGGGAGCTGCCTGCGGCCGAGACGCATCACTCCTACGCGGGCGGCCTGCTCGAGCACACCGTTGGCGTGGCGACGCTGACGCGCGAGACCGGCCAGCTCCACCCGCGGCTGCGGGCCGACCTGTTGCTGTCCGCGGCGCTGCTCCACGACCTCGGGCGGGTCCGGGAGCTCGGGCGCGCCCCTTCGTTTCGGCCGACCGAGGAGGGACGGCTGCTCGGCCACGTCCATCTCGGCCTGCGGCTCGTCGAGGAGCGGGCGACGGGCCTCGACCGCGAGGTGCTGGCGGAGCTCCTGCACGCGATCGCGTCCCATCACGACCGCAACGCCGCCCGCACGGCCGAGGCGGCGGTGCTCTATCACGCGAATCAGCTCGACGCCGTCGCGGCCACCAGACCAGTCGGCTAGTGCTCGCGGTCGCGCTGGCACTCGGCGCGAGCCTCTCGTGGGGGCTCGGGGATTTCGTGGGCGGCCTGAAGTCGAGGTCGCTACACGTTCTGACCGTGCTCGTGCTCTCGCAGGCCGCCGGGCTGGCCGCGGCGTCGACGTGGGTCGTCGCGTCGGGCGACGGCTTCCCCGGCTGGTCGGCGACGGCGTGGGCCGCAGCCGCCGGGGCAAGCGGTTGCGTGGGGATCGGGACGCTCTACCGCGGTATGGCGATCGGGGCCATGGGGATCGTGGCGCCGATCTCAGCCGTCGCCGCCGTGATCCCCTTCACCGTCGGCATCACCTCCGGCGAGCGGCCGAGCGTGCTCCAGGTCGTCGGCATTCTCCTCGCACTCGCCGGCGTCGGGGTTGCCTCGCGCGAGCCGTCGCACCAGGGCGGCGGCCGCGCCAACGGGATCGGGCTCGCCCTGGCGGCGGCGCTCGCGTTCGGGCTCTATTTCGTCTTCGCCGACCGGGCCGCCGACGCGAGCATCCCGTTCGCCATCGCGACGGCGCGTGGCACCTCGCTGCTGCTCGCATTCGCAGCGGCGCTCGTCGTCGGAGCGTCGCTGCGCCCGGGGCGCGCGTCCCTTCCTGCGCTTGCTGCCGTCGGTCTCTGCGACACCGGCGCGAACGTGCTCTTCTCGCTCGCGACCACCCGAGGCTTCCTCAGCGTCGTCTCGGTGCTCTCCGCGCTCTATCCGGTCGCGACCGTGGTGCTCGCGGCGGTCGTCCTGCACGAACGCGTCGCAGCTGTGCAGCGGTTCGGCGTCGCGGTCGCCCTCGTCGGCGCCGCCCTGATCACCGCCGGCTAACGACAACGCCGGTGGCCAGGCGGTGGCCAGGGACTGTCCCCAACAACGACTGTTGTGGCAAAACGCGCGTTGTGAGGGACAGTCCCTCGAAACGGCTGTTGTTGCCGCTCGCGCTGGCTGGAAAGGCCACTTTCGCTCGACCGTGATCCGCGCGACTATGGCCTCATGAGCTCGTTTGACGAGACGCCGTATCTACCGGCCGCCCGCCGCGCGCTTCGCGAGGTCGTCGGCGCCCGAGCCGCCCTTGAGCGGCTCGAGTCGAAGCTCGTCGTCGCGGCACGCCGACGCGGAGTGAGCTGGGGTGAGCTGGGCGCGGATCTCGGGATCACGCCGCAGGGCGCGCGGCAGCGCCATCTGGCTGTCGATCCCGTGGCTCGCCGTCCGAAGCGTCAATCGGCTATCAACGTCTTCTACGCGGAGCTCGATGCTGCCATCGCTGCGGGAGAGATACCGCCGCTCGGCGTCAGACGTTGAAGCGGATGTTGAGGACGTCGCCGTCCTGGACGACGTAGGTCTTCCCTTCCAGCCGCTGCGTTCCGCGCTTCGCCGCCTCCGCGTGCGAGCCGGCGTCCAGCAGGTCCTGGGTCGAGATCACCTCGCCGCGGATGAAGCCGCGAGCGATGTCGGAGTGAATCGAGGCAGCCGCTTCGAGCGCGGTCTGGCCGCGGCGGAGCGTCCACGCCCGGGTCTCCTTCTCGCCCGCGGTGAAGAACGTGATCAGATCGAGCGCGTCGCGGAGGCGGCGAATCACCTCGGCGAGCGCGGAGGGGCCCTCGCGGTACTCCGCTGCCTCTGCATCGGACATCTCCGCCAGCTCGGCCTCGAGCTGCAGGTCGATCCCGCCGGAGCCGTTCTCGACCGCGATCAGCGGCTTCCTCGTCAACGGCTCCAGCTCGGCCGGGAGCTCGCCCGGGAAGTCCCGCAGCGTGTGCCCCGCATCGAGGTGGGCGAGCAGCGCCTGGAGCTGCTCGACCTCCTTCCGCAGCGACGCGTCCCCGGACTTCGCCTGCTTCTCGACCCGCTCCAGCCGCCGCTCGACGTGGTCGCGGTCGGCCACGAGCAGCTCCAGCTCGAGCGTTTCCAGGTCGCCTGCGGGATCGGCGCCGGCCGAGAACCCGTCCGTGACCGCCAGGATCGCATCGACCTGCCGCAGCCCGCCGAGCAGCGCCGGCCCGGTACCGGGGACGTCGACGACGCGGATCGTCGCCGGCGTGATCTTCCGGGCGCCGACCAGCGCGGCCAGCTGCTCCAGCCGGTCATCGGCAATCGACGCCATGCCGACGTTCTCCTTGCCGAAGCCGGCGCCACTGGTCTTCGTCAGCGCCGTGAACAGCGTTGTCTTGCCCGCGCCTGGCAGGCCGACGATCCCGACCTCGAGCGCCACCTAGCCCTCCTTGCCGGCGGCGATCTGCTTCTGCAGTGAGACGAGAGCGCGGTGCTGTAGCGACTTGACCGCGCCCTCGGTCTTGTCGAGGACCGTCGCGGCCTCGGCGTTCGAGAAGTTGAAGACGAACTTGAGCGTCAGCACCTGCTGCTGCTCCTGAGAGAGCGAGTCGATCTGCTCGAGCATCGACTGCCGCCCGATCGACTGGAATGCCTCGTCCTCGGCGGAGCGCTCCTCGGAGCCGGGTGGCTCGGGCACCTCCTCCTCCGGCTGCCAGCGCCGGTTGGCCCGGAAGTGGTCCATCGAGAGGTTGTGGGCGATCCGGAAGAGCCAGGCCGAGAACGGCGCCGACTGGAATCGGAACTTGCCGATCGACTCGAGCATGCGCAGGAAGGTCTGGGTGGTCAGATCCTCGGCGTCGTGCCGGTTTCCGACGGTCATGTGCAGGTAGCTGTAGATCCGGTCGAAGTGGATCAGGTACAGCTCCTCGAGCGCGGTGCGGTCGCCCTTCTGGCCGCGCTCGACGAGCTTGCGGATCTCCGCACCGGAAACACTCTTCTCAGTCGTCTCGGTCATCCGAAAAGCGTGCCCGGCTGCCTAGATCCCGAACCCGACGCGCGACTCACGGGCGTAGCGCTTCATGTAGACGACGCGTGCCAGCACGACGGTGTAGCGGCCGTCCATCGAGTCGAGCATCACCGTCCCGCCCGCCTCGGTCGCAAGCGCACGCTCGAGCTCGTCGGCGCCCTGAATCGTCACGAGCGCGGAGAGTCCCGGCCCACCGTCGAAGGCAAGCTCGATGCGGACGGAATCGGGTTGATCAACCAACGGAAACCACCTCCGTGAGGACGCCGTGCAGGGCGTCGGGATGGACGAAAGCAACCTGGAGGCCGAACAGCCCGATTCGCGGCTCCTCGTCGATCAGGGCGGCGCCGGCCGAGGAAAGACGCTCGAGCTCGGAGCGCACGTCGTCCACTTCGTAGGCGACGTGGTGCATCCCGGGGCCGCGGCTGGCGAGGAACTTGCCGACGGCGGTCCCCTCGTCGAGCGGCGCCAGCAACTCGATCCGGCCGGAGCCGACGAGCACGGCCGCGGCCTCGACACCCTGGTCCTCGACGACGCCCCGGTGCTCGAGCTCGGCGCCGAGCAGGCGCACCTAGGTCTCTAGAGCCTCGTCGAGGTCCTCGACGGCCACGCCGAGATGATGGATGCCGCGTGCCCGCATGGCTCGATGCTACAAGTGCCAGGCCGCGAAGCGGCCCTTCAGGGATCTCATCCTGCGCCGGCTAGGTCGGCAGTGCGCGCACGGTGCCGATCGTCTCGGAGGACCGCGACTCCGGGCCGACGTCGCCGAGGAGCTCGTGCAGCTCCTCGCGGTTCAGCGTTTCGCGGTCGAGCAGCTCCGCGGCGAGCCGGTCGAGCGAGGCACGGTGCTTGACGAGCAGGCGCTGCGCCTCCTCATAGGCGTGATCGGTCAGGCGCGCCTGCTCCGAGTCGCGCAGACGCTTCGTCTCCTCCGACAGCGCGTAGTTGTCGGCGCGCATCGTCCGCGACGGCGACGCCTCTGACATGCCGTACTCGAAAACCATCGAGCGGGCGATCTCGGTCACCTTCTCGAGATCGTTGGCAGCCCCGTTCGTCACGCGGCCGAAGACGACCTGCTCGGCCGCACGGCCGGCGAGCGCGACCTTCATCACGTCAAGGAACTCTTCCTTCGTGTGCAGGTAGCGCTCCTCCAGCGGCAGGTAGTAGGCGTAGCCGAGAGCGTCTCCCCGCGCGATGATCGTCACCTTCTGGATCGGCAGCAGGTCGCCCATCAGATGCGCGACGAGCGCGTGCCCACCCTCGTGGTAGGCGAGGATCCGCTTCTCCTTTTCGGTAACGACGCGGCGCTGCTGCAGGCCGGCGACGACTCGCTCCATCGCGCCCTCGAAGTCTTCGGGGAGAATCGTCGTCCGCTCCTGCCGGCCGGCGAAGATCGCGGCCTCGTTGCAGAGGTTCGCGAGATCGGCGCCGGTGAGCCCGGAGGTGTGTCGCGCCACCGTCGTGAGATTGACGCCCTGGGCCAGCGGCTTGCCACGCGTGTGGACGCGCAGGATCTCCTCGCGGCCGGCGAGGTCGGGCGGTGCGACGACCACCTGCCGGTCGAAGCGGCCGGGGCGGAGCAGCGCCGGGTCGAGGTCCTGAAGGCGGTTCGAGGCGCCCATCACGATCACCTGCGCCGACTCGTCGAAGCCGTCCAGCTCGACGAGCAGCTGGTTGAGAGTCTGGTCGTGCTCGCGGTTGAAGCCGCCCCCGGCGCGGGCAGTGCCCACGGCGTCGAGCTCGTCGATGAAGACGATGGCGGGCGCGTTCTTGCGCGCCTCGTCGAAGAGCTTGCGGATTCGGGCGGCGCCGAGGCCGGCGAACATCTCGACGAAGGCGGAGGCGCTCTGAGAGTAGAACTTGGCCCCCGACTCCTTCGCGACGGCCTTGGCGAGCAGCGTCTTGCCGGTGCCGGGCGGTCCGTAGAGCAGGATCCCCTTCGGCACGCGTGCGCCCAGCCGCTGGAAGCGCTTGGGATGGCGGAGGAAGTCGACGACCTCGCGGAGCTCGGCCTTTGCCTCGTCGACGCCGGCGACGTCAGCCCAGCTGACCGACGAGCTGGCGCTTGCCTCGAGCTTCGGCGGCTTGACGCGCGGCATGTACTGCAGCGTCCGCCAGAGCAGGTAGATGATCAGCCCGAAAAAGACGAGCGGCAGCCACGTCAGAGCGTAGCCCGGCAGCTGATCGAAGAATCTCCCCACGTCCGGCATCCAGCCTCCTATCGGCAGTTCCCTAGCGAGGCTGAAGTGTGCCGACAATTATCGCTTCACGTGGGGAAATCTGGACTTCCACGGCCAGCAGCCGCGGGTGGTCGAGCCAGAGCTCTCGCACCGGATCGCGCCCTTCGTGGCCGGGCGTGAGGTCGTCGAGGAAGAGCGAGCCGCCTGGAGCGAGCAGGTCGAGGACCTGCTCGTGGTGCTTCGCCCTGCCGCCGTCAGCGAAGAGCAGGTCGAACGGGGCTTCGGCCGGGAGCACCTTCCGCCAGTCGCCCTCGACTACCTTCGCGTTCTCGTCCCCGGACACCAGCTCGGCAGCCTCGAGCGCGCGCTGCCGGTCGAGCTCGACCGTGACGAATGCAACTGCGGGATCGAGGGCGGAGAGGATCCACGCCGAGCCGACGCCGCAGCCGGTGCCGATCTCGGCGACGCGCGTGCGGCCGCGTTGGCCCGCGAGCACCTGGAGCAGACGCCCCGTCTCGGGGCTGCACGACCTCGTGAATCCGGCAAGCTCGGAGAGCTCGAGCGCTCTCTCGACGAGCGGCGGAAGCACGTTCCTAGACTAACGGCATGCCCGATCCGCTTCCGCTGCCGCCGCACTGGAGTCCCGACCGCGTCGGCGAGGTCTGGCGCGTCGATTACGCCGAGCGGTTCTCGGACGCGGGCCGCTGGCGGGAGGAGCACGGCATTCCGCCGGCCGCCGAGGATCGGTTCCGTGTCGCGCTCGTCGTCGTCGACGTCCAGAACACGTTCTGCACGCCCGGCTTCGAGCTCTTCGTCGCCGGTCGCAGCGGCACGGGTGCGCTCGACGACTCGCGCCGGCTCTGCGAGTACGTCTACCGCAACCTCGGGGCGATCACGCAGGCGTTCCCGACCCTCGACACCCACCAGCCGCTCCAGATCTTCCACCCGCCGCTGCTGATCGACCCGCAGGGGCGCCATCCGGAGCCGTTCACAATCGTGAGCGCCGCCGACGTCGATGAAGGCCGCTGGCGGATCAACCCGGCAGCAGCGATCGGCCTCGGGCTCGACGCGGTCTACGCGCAGGAGCACCTCGGCTACTACACCCACGCCCTCGAGGAGGGCGGCAAGTACGGGCTCACGGTCTGGCCGTTCCACGCGATCCGGGGCGGGATCGGCTACGCGATGGTCTCGGCGGTCGAGGAGGCGCTGTTCTTTCTCGCGACCGCTCGCTGGACGCCGTCGGGCTATCAGCCGAAGGGCGACAACCCGTTGACCGAGCACTATTCGATGCTGGGCCCGGAGGTGGAGGTCGACCGCGAGGGCGAGCCGCTCGGCCGGCGCAACCAGCCGCTGCTCGAGGAGCTGCTTCGCTTCGACGCCGTCGTGATCGCCGGCCAGGCGAAGAGCCACTGCGTCGCGTGGACGATCGACGATCTCCTCTCCGACGCCACCGTGCAGTCACGGCACCTCGCAGAGAAGGTCTACCTGCTAGAGGACTGCACGTCGGCCGTCGTCGTTCCGGGCTCGGTCGACTACACGGACGAGGCGGACGCGGCGTTCGTCCGGTTTGCCGAGTCGGGTGCCCACCTCGTTCGCTCCGACGTGGCGATGCAGGACTGGCCGGGCGTCGTCGGCGAGTCGCTCGCGGGCTAGCTGACGAGCTCGAGCCGCTCGCTCGGGCGGTAGCGGCGGCCGACTTTCGCGGAGGGCCGGCCGTCCGTGAGCACGATGTCGGCGGTGAAGTCGTTCTGGCCCCGGATCAGCGAGGAGCCGATGCCGTAGGCGTCCACCGGAACACCCTTCCGCTCGAAGTCCTCGATCTTGTCCACCGTGAACCCGCCCGACGCGACGATCCGCACCTGCTCGAATCCGTCCGCATCGAGGGCGTCGCGCACCTTGCGCACGAGTCGCTCGTTGACGCCCCGGGGGTCGAAGTCGCCCATCTCGCTCCAGAGCGAGCGGTCGACGAGCTGCGCGGAGGTATCGAGGCGGACGCCCCAGAGCCGCGGGCCGAGGGCGCGTGCCACGTCGAGCGCCGTCCGGACGGAGTCGTTGTCGAAGTCCACCAGGACGACGATGTTCATGTCCGGGGAGGCCCATTCGGCGAACTTGGTCGCTGCGAGCACCGTGTTGCCTCCGTACGAGGCGATCAGGGCGTGCGGCACCGTGCCGACGCCACGGCCACCCCACCACGACGCCTGTGCATCCGAGGTGACCCCGATCTCCGCACCGATCATCGCGCCGGCGACGTACGCCGCGTAGCCGTCTCCGGTCTGCACGCGGTGGTGGTCGTGCCGTGCGGGCATAAAGATGATCGGCTTGCCGTTCGCGGCCTCGACCACCCGCGCCGTGTTCGTCGTGATCAGCGTCCGTCGCGTGAGCACGCCGAGATAGACAGTCTCGAGGTGCGCGAACAGCGTGTAGTCGCCCTCGATCGTCATCGCGGTCTCCCACGGCTCGATCCGGTCGCCGTCGTGGAGCGCGTGCACGGTGAGGGCTTCCCATTCGTCCGAGCACAGCTTCAGAACCGCGATCGCCTCGTCGGTGCCGCCGAGCATCGCCTGGTTGCGCTGGAAGACCTGCA
>JANMJY010000254.1:0-6677 GCA_031371615.1 Actinomycetes bacterium
GGCTCGAAGGCCTCGAAGAACGCCTGCGTCTCGCGCGGGCCTTTGAACATCTTCCAGTTGCCTGCGATCAGCATTCCGTCAATTCTCCGGGATTGCGGCGACGCCGGGAAGCTCCTTGCCCTCGAGCAGCTCCAGCGAGGCGCCCCCGCCCGTCGAGACCCACGAGATCTCGTCGTCGAGACCGAGCTCGTTGACCGCCCGGACCGAGTCGCCGCCGCCGACCACGGTGTAACCATCCACCGCCGCGACGGCCTGCGCCACCGCCTTCGTGCCCTCGGCGAACTGCTCCCACTCGAAGACGCCCATCGGGCCGTTCCAGAACACCGTCTTCGCCGCCTGGACCCGGCGCACGAACTCGGCGCGCGACTCCGGGCCGATGTCGAGCCCGAGCCAGCCCGCAGGCAGCGCGTCGAACGGCGCCACCCGAGTCTCGGCGTCGGCCTCGAATGCGCTCGCGGCAACCACGTCCGTCGGCAGCACGACGGGGAACGGGAGCGGGTTCTCGTCGCGGAGCTCCTCGGCCATCTTGCCCCCGACAAGCACGTCGTCCGCGCAGCCGCCCAGGTTCTTCAGCACGCCGAGCTTGTCCTCGACCTTCGAGCCGCCGGTGACGAGGAGGAAGGGCCGCTCGACCTCGCCGAGCAGCCGCCCGAGGTGCTCGAGCTCGGCGAGCAGGAGCAGACCGGCGTAGGCTGGTAGCAGCTGCGCAACCCCGACCGTCGAGGCGTGCGCACGGTGCGCCGAGCCGAACGCGTCGTTGACGAAGAGGTCGCAGCCCTCGGCCAGCTCGCGCGCGACCTCCGGGTCGTTCTTCGTCTCGCCGGGGTGGAAGCGGGTATTTTCGAGCACCTCGATCCGCTCGTCGGGTAGCAGCGCGCGCAGCCGCTCGCTCACCGGCTCCATGCGCAAGGCGGGATCGTCTCCCTTCGGCCGGCCGAGGTGCGAGCAGACACGGACACTGGTTACGTCGCGCTCGAGGAGCAGCCCCAGCGTCGGCAGCGCGGCCCGGATGCGCGTGTCGTCGGCGACCTGGCCCGCCTCGAGCGGCACGTTCAGGTCGGCGCGGACGAGCACCGTCTTGCCGGCGACGTCCGCGTCGCGGACCGACCGCGGCTTCCTCAGAGCAGCTTGCCGATCAGGTCGACGAGGCGGCAGCTGTAGCCCACTCGTTCTTCATGGGGGAACCCAGGGTCCCCCCATGAGCCCCCTCCTTCCGCACTCCCACGAACACTGGGTCGCTGGGGCTGCGCTCGGGCAAAGCCCGGCTCCGCCCGCCAACCGTCGCCAAGACCTTTATCGCTCAAAGCAGCTTGCCGATCAGGTCGACGAGGCGGCAGCTGTAGCCCCACTCGTTGTCGTACCAGCCGAAGACCTTGACCATGCTCCCGTTCACCATCGTCAGCTCGCTGTCGAAGATGCACGAGTACGGCGAGCGCTGGATGTCGCTCGAAACGATCGGGTCCTCGGTGTACTGGAGGTAGGCCTCGAGGGGGCCGGCGGCCGCCGTCCGAAAGGTCTCGTTGACCTCGTCGACGGTTGTGTCGCGGCCGACATGGACGACGAGATCGGTGACCGATCCCGTCGGCACCGGCGCCCGCATCGACATCCCGTCGATCTTGCCCTTCAGCTCCGGCAGCACGACTCCGATCGCGCGCGCGGCCCCGGTCGAGGTCGGAATCAGGTTGATCGCCGCCGCCCGGGCGCGCCGCAGGTCCTTGTGCGGCAGGTCGAGGATGTTCTGGTCGTTCGTGTACGCGTGGATCGTCGTCATGAAGCCCTGCTCGACCGTGAACGCGTCGTGCAGCACCTTGGCCATCGGCGCGACGCAGTTCGTCGTGCACGACGCGTTCGAGACGATGTGATGCGAGTCCTTGTCGTAGGTGTCGTCGTTGACGCCGAGCACGAGGGTGACGTCGGGGTCGGTGGCGGGTGCGGAGATGACGACCTTCTTGACGCCGGCGTCGAGATGCTTCTGCGCGCCCTCGCGATCGGTGAAGAAGCCGGTCGACTCCAGAACCACGTCGACGCCGAGCTCGCCCCAAGGGATCGCGCCCGGGTCGCGCTCCGACAACAGCTTGACCTCCTCACCGCCGGCGCGGATGACCCCGTCGCCGAGCTCGACCTCGCCCGGGAACGGCCCCAGGTTCGAGTCGTACTTGAGCAGGTAGGCCATCGTCGCCTGGTCGCCGAGGTCGTTTGCCGCCACGATCTCGATGTCGCCGCCTCGCTCGAGCTGGGCGCGGAAGAAGTTCCGCCCGATCCGGCCGAAGCCGTTGATCCCTACACGAATCGCCATTCGCTTCCCCTGTCCTAGTTCGTGAGCGGGTACTTGCCACGCAGGTAGCGCAGGTACGGCTCCGGGTCGAGCGCGCCGCCGGTGATCCGCTCGACCAGCTCGCGCGGCGTGAACTTACGGCCGTGACGCCAGAGATTCTCGCGTAGCCACTCCGCCAGCGCGCCGAACTCGCCCTGCTCGAACTGGCTGTGCAGGTCGGGGATCTCGGCGTTCGCCTTCTCCCACAACTGGCCCGAGATGACGTTGCCCAGGGCGTACGTCGAGAAGTAGCCGATCGCCCCGACCGCCCAGTGCATGTCCTGAAGCACGCCGAGCGCGTGGTCTGGCGGCTCGACGCCGAGGTAGTCGCGCATCCGCTGGTTCCAGATCTCCGGCAGCTCCTCGAGGTCGATCGTGTCGGCGAGCAGCTCCTGCTCGAGCTCGAAGCGGAGGATGATGTGGAGGTTGTAGGTCGCCTCGTCGGCCTCGACCCGGATCAGCGAGGGCTGGACCCAGTTGACCGACCGGTACCAATCGTCGAGCGTGACGTTCGCGAGCGCGTCCGGGAACGTACCCTGCAGCTGCGGGTAGTAGTAGCGCCAGAACGGGAGGCTGCGGCCGACCATGTTCTCGCACATGCGGCTCTGAGACTCGTGCAGGCCGAGCGAGGCTCCGTTCGCGAGCGGCGTGCGCTCGAGCTCGCGGGCGACCCCATGCTCGTAGAGGCCGTGGCCGCACTCGTGCATCGTCCCGAACATCCCGTCGAGGTTGTCGTCGAAGTACCGCGTCGTCAGGCGGATGTCGGTGGTCGCAATCGAGGCCGCGAAGGGATGGACGGCAGTGTCGAGACGCCACTCCGACGGATCGAACCCGAAGCGCCGGATCACCTTCAGCTCGAACTCCTTCTGCCCCTCGAGCGGGAAGGCGGCGCCCCGGGCCGGGCGCTCCCCTTCGGCTCGAACGGACGCGGCGAAGGGAACCTGCTCCTCCTTGAGCCGGTCGAAGACCGCGCGCACCTCCGCCGTCTTCATCCCGGGCTCGAAGTCGTCCAGGAGCACGTCGTAGGGCTCGTCGTAGTCGTCGAAGCACTCGACGTAGCGGCGGCGGAGGTCGAAGTTGTGCCGTAGCGCCGGCAGGAACTGCGAGAAGTCCGACTCCTGACGCGCGTTGACCCAGACGGGCATCGCCAGCGACGCAGCGCGCGACATCTCGGCGCGCAGCTCGGCGGGCACGCGGCGCGCCTTCTCCCAGTCGGTGCGGACGACGCGGATCAGGCTCGCCTCGTCGGAGTCGTACTCGAGCGTCTCCTCGAGCGGCGCGAGCTTGTCCAGCAGCCGGCCCATCTCGTCCGAGGTGAGCGCCTCGTGCGCGATCCGCCCGAGCGTGGCGAGCTGCTCCGCCCGCACGCCTCCGCCGCCGGGCGGCATCTTCACCTGCTGGTCCCAGCCGAGCAGCGACGAGGCCCGGTCGAGATCCTGGATCTCGCCGACGCGTTCCTTCAGATCTGCCAGCGCGGCCTGCATCGCGCTGAACCGTACCTGTGTGTGCAAACGGAAGAGTCAGTGGCAAACGCCACGCGAGCAAGGCGCCCGACGATGAAGCCCGAGCCCCGGCCGCGACCTGCGCAGCTTCAGGGATCTTGGCGCGAACAGGAATCTGCTCCCGCAGATTCCTGTTCTGCTTGCGCCCCTAAATAAGGACAGGCGGGCCGGAGGGGGAGCTCCGAGGACGACCTCCCCCTCCGCAGAACCGCGCTCCGGTGCCGCCGCCGAACGGGGTCTGAATCCGACGCCGGACGAGCACGGACCCGCCAGTTCAAGAGTAAGGGAAAGTCCGTCTCTCGTCACCGGTGTTACAAGTTGGAAACGATCTCCTCGAGCTTCTTGAACCGCCGATGGACGGAAGCCTTCGTGCTGGGGGGATCGCACTTGGCTGCGAGCTCTCGCAGCGGCAGCGTCGGGTGGCGGAGCCGGAGCTGCGCGACCTCGCTGAGCCGGTCGGGCAGCCGCTCGAGGACGCCGGCGGCCTGGAGCGCGCGCACCGCTTCGAGTTGCTCCTGCGCGGCTCGGCTCGTGCGGACGAGGTTTGCGTGGTCGGCGTTCGCGAGCCGGTTCGCCTCGCCCCGCGCGGCCGCGACGACCGAGCGCTCCTCGAACGCGAGCACCGTGTCGCCGGCGCCGGCGGCGCCCAGCACGGCCTCGATCGCGTCGAAGCCCTTGGCGTAGGCGACGGCGTGGCGGCCGCGGTCGAGGACGCCCAGGGTCACGTCGCTTGCCGCCCCGACCGAGCGGAGAAACGCTGCGCCTTCGAGCGAGGTCGTCCGGAGCTCCAGATGCGGCGAGCGCGGACCCGAGAGGGAGCCGCCGCCGAGCAGTGCTCCGCGCAGGTACGCCCCGCGGCAGCACGCGCGCCCGACCACGCGTCTCGGAGGACGCTCCAGCGGCGCATGCCGCGAGTCGAGGACGCCCGCCTCTGCGAGCACGCCGAGCGCGCCAGCGTCCCCGGTGACGTGGAGCTGGTAGCGCGTGGCACGGTCGAAGGCCCGGCGGGGGTAGGTTCGGATCTCCGAGTGGATCCCGAGCTCGCGCAGCAGCGAGAAGGCGCGGCGCGCGACTCCGGACGTGGCGAGATCGAGGTGCAGTGCGACCTCTCCCCGGCCCCGCAGGTGGATCGTCCCGGCGGAGTGGAAGAGCGCCGAGAGCTCGGCAAGCCGGCAGCAGCCTCGTTTCGGAGCGATCGCGGCGAGCTCGGAGCGGAGGTCGTCAGAGAGACCCATGACCCTCCAGCGCGAGCAGCCGGCGCTTGTACTCGACGCCGAGCTCGCCGTAGCCGCCGATCCCGCCCACGGAGACGACCCGGTGGCACGGAACGAAGAGCGAGAAGCGGTTCTCGGCGCAGAAGGTGCCGGCAGCCCGCGCAGCGCGGGCGCGGCCGGCGAGGGCCGAGAGCTCGCCGTAGCTGACGACCTGTCCCCAGGGCACGCTCCGCAGCGCTCCCGCGAGCGCGGCCTGGAATGGCGTCCCCCAGTCCTCGTCGAGCGGCACGTCCGCAAAGGAGACCGGCTCGCCGCCGAAGTAGCGGTGGAGCCTTTGCAAGAGATCCGGCACGAGCTCGTTGCCTTTTCGTTCGTACTGCTTCGATAGCGTTCCAGTAGGGACACCCGGGGTGCCCCTGGGGGTCGTTTGGGGCATGGCGGCCGCAGGAGTCGGCGGGTCGTGTGCGACGACCACTCGGCCCTCGCCGACCCACAGCTCCCCCACGCCCCAGCCGTCGACTTCGTAGGGGTGGCGCGTCACGCGCATCGGCCCGACTCTACAATCGCGCCGTGAGCGCTCCCGGCACCGTCCGTCCGCCCGCCCCGGTCAATGAGCCCGTCAAGAGCTACGCGCCGGGCACCCCCGAGCGCGAGGAGCTGCGCGTGCGGCTCGCGCAGATGGAGCGCGAGCGGATCTCGATCCCGATGGTGATCGGCGGCAAGGAGATCGAGACGAAGGAGACGACCCAGGCGGTGATGCCGCACCGCAAGGAGCACGTCCTCGCCGACGTCGCCAAGGGCGGCCCCGAGCACGTCCAGCTGGCGATCGACGCCGCCCGCGAGGCGCACGCCGACTGGTCGCGCCTGCCCTGGGAGGAGCGCGCGTCCGTCTACCTCCGCGCCGCCGAGCTGCTCGCGGGCCCGTGGCGCTCGACGCTCGTGGCCGCGACGATGCTGAACCAGTCGAAGACGCCCCACCAGGCGGAGATCGACGCCGCGGCGGAGCTGATCGACTTCTGGCGCTTCAACGTCGAGTTCATGCTCCGGATCTACGCGGAGCAGCCGGTCTCCTCGCCGGGCGTCTGGAACCGGATGGAGTACCGCCCACTCGAGGGCTTTGTCTTCGCGGTCAGCCCCTTCAACTTCACCGCGATCGGCGGCAACCTCAGCGGCTCGCCGGCGTTGCTGGGGAACACCGTCGTCTGGAAGCCCGCGTCGACGGCCGCGCTCTCCGCGCACTACACGCTGCAGCTGCTGAAGGAGGCCGGCCTGCCGGACGGCGTCATCAACATCGTCTACGGCTCGGGCGCCACGATCGGCGACGCCGCGCTTGCGAGCCCGGAGCTCGCCGGGATCCACTTCACCGGCTCGACGCCCGTCTTCCAGAGCATGTGGAAGACCGTCGGCAACAACATCGCGGGCTACAAGAACTACCCGCGCATCGTCGGCGAGACCGGCGGCAAGGACTTCATCATCGCGCACGCGAGCGCCGACGTCGACGAGGTCGCCACCGCGATCGTGCGCGGCTCCTTCGAGTACCAGGGCCAGAAATGCTCGGCGGCCTCGCGCGTCTACGCGCCCAAGAGCATGTGGCCGGCGCTGCGCGAGCGGCTCGAGGCCCAGGTCGCGGAGCTGAAGATGGGCGAC